>NZ_JAUTYR010000025.1:0-71074 GCF_041946035.1 Pseudomonas sp. AMR01 | reverse complement strand
GAGTGGTGGGGCGAAGACCTTTTGGTTACTTTTGGGGCGTTTGCCAAAAGTGACCCGCTGTAAGAGCGGAACCGATTTCAGCCATCACCCAAATAACGGATATGTACCCCGAAAGCCCGAAAGCCCACGCTTCAACCCGCGTAAAACCCCAAACTCACGGACGCCTGAACCGGCTGCGCAAAGCCTCAACCCGCAGCCTGCAAACGCACCCTTCAAGATGATCATTCACCATCCCCATCGCCTGCATCAACGCATACAGGGTCGTCGGCCCAACATACGTCCAACCGCGTTTCTTAAGGGCCTTCGACAACCTGACAGAAGCCGCCGACGTCGGGTTACCCGACCAATACGCCATATCCACCACCGCCGGGCGCTCTTCGTCGCTGGGCTCAAACCCCCACAACCACCGCGCCAGCGAACCCGTCTCATCCACCAACTCACACGCCCTGCGCGCATTGTTGATGGTCGAAACAATCTTCGCCCGATTACGCACAATCCCCGAATCCTGCATCAACCGCTCGATATCCCCCTCGCCATACATCGCCACCTTGCGAAAATCAAACCCCTCAAACGCCAGCCGAAAACGCTCACGCTTGCGCAAAATCGTGATCCACGCCATGCCCGCCTGAAACCCCTCCAGGCAAATCTTCTCGTACAGCTGAATATCATCCGCCACCGGCACGCCCCACTCGTGGTCGTGGTAACGCGGGTATTCCGCCGCCGCCGTGCGCCAGATGCAATGAACTTGCCCCGTTTCGTCAGTGGTCAGTCCCGGTGTGTCCATCCATCACCTCGCCTATCAAGGCGCAGATCATAAGCGAAAAAATTTGCAGGCCGCCAACCGCTCAAGCCTAACCCTTCGCGAGCAACTGGTCAGACCGGGGCGTGCCCAACGCCGAATATTTGCTTGTGATTTCAAAAAAGCCAAGCTTAGACTGGCCGCGCACTGGACTTACCGGTAAGACCACAACAATTAAGCCCTGGAACCACCAGGGCACCGAATAGAGATCCTTCCCATGCTCAGATGGTGCTCGCGTTCGATTTTCCTGCAAGTCGTGATCGGCCTGATCCTTGGCATCGTCTGCGGCCTGGCCCTTCCCGAATTCTCCTCGCAACTCAAACCCCTGGGTGATGGCTTCATCAAGCTGATCAAAATGCTGATTGGCCTGATCGTGTTCTGCGTGGTGGTCAGCGGTATCTCCGGCGCCGGCGACTTGAAGAAAGTCGGGCGCATCGGCCTCAAGTCGGTGATCTATTTTGAAGTGCTGACCACCGTGGCCCTAGTGATCGGGCTGCTCATGGCCTTCAGCACCGGCATCGGCCAAGGCGCGAATATTCATCTGGATCAGCTGTCGTCTGCCGGCCTTAATGAGTTGGCCGACAAGGGCCATCATCTTCGCGGCACCAGTCAATTCCTGATGGACCTGATCCCCAACTCGGTCATCGGCGCCTTTGCCGACAACAACGTGCTGCAAGTGCTGTTGTTCTCGGCAAAGGCGCTCTGAACCTGGTGGGTGAAGCGGCGTCGGGCATATCACGGCTGATCAACGAATTGAGCCATGTGATCTTCCGCATCATGGGCATGATCGTGCGCCTGGCACCGATCGGTGTATTCGGTGCGATCGCTTTTACCACCAGCACCTATGGTCTGAATTCGCTGCAGCACCTGGGCAGCCTGGTGGGTTTGTTCTACCTGACCTGTTTCGTCTTTGTCGCAGTGATTCTGGGCCTGGTGATGCGCCTGTCCGGCCTGCGCATGTTGCCGCTGCTCAAGTACCTGCGCGAAGAGCTGCTGATCGTGATGGGCACCGCCTCCTCGGACGCCGTGTTGCCCCAGATCATGCGCAAGCTTGAACACCTCGGCATTGGCAGCTCCACCGTGGGCCTGGTGATTCCAACGGGCTATTCATTCAACCTCGATGGTTTCTCGATCTACCTGACACTGGCTATCGTGTTCATCGCCAACGCCACCGGCACGCCGCTGTCGATGACCGACCTGATGACCATTTTGCTGGTGTCGCTGATTACCTCCAAGGGCGCCCACGGCATCCCGGGGTCTGCGTTGGTGATCCTCGCCGCCACACTCACCGCCATCCCGGCGATCCCTGTAGTGGGCCTGGTGCTGGTGTTGGCAGTTGATTGGTTCATGGGCATCGGTCGTGCGTTGACCAACCTGATCGGCAACTGCGTCGCTACCGTCGCGATTGCCCGTTGGGAAAAAGACATCGATATCCAGCGTGCCAACAAGGTGCTCGACGGCCAGCAAGGGTATGCCTTCCAGGCCAGGAAACCGGTGGTGCCGGCGCATCAGGAGTTCTGAGCAATTTCAAATGCGACCCAAATCAAATGTGGGAGCGGGCTTGCTCGCGAAGGCGGTGTGTCAGCTTGCACCTCGGGTGACTGATGCACCGCTTTCGCGAGCAAGCCCGCTCCCACAGGGGAATGTCGCCGGTATAACCAATGCATTTTCAACTTAAAGGAGGCGTATACGTGATCAGCACCTCAACAGTCGTCAATTCAGTCGTAGAAAAACTCCGCGCCGCTCTGGCGCGGGGCCAGTGGCGCCGGGGCGAAATGCTCCCCGGCCAACGTGAACTTGCCGAACAAATGGGCATCAGTCGCCCCAGCCTGCGTGAAGCCGTGATCGTGCTGGAAACCCTCGGCTTGGTGCGCTCCATGCCCGGCAAGGGCGTGGTGGTACTCGAAACCAGCATCAGCGAGCCGCAGTCCAGCGACGCCGTAGCCGACGCCAGCCTCGAAGACATCCTGCAACTGCGCTACACCCTCGAACCGTTCATTGTCGGCCTGGTCGCCCAGTCCATCAGCAGCAAGGAAGTCGGCCAACTGCGCCTGACCCTGATGGACATGCGCGAAGCCCTCGACGCCGGCGACGCCGAAGCCGGCATGAACGCCTACATCGGCTTCCACGAAGAACTGTTCGCCCTGACCTCCAACCCGATCTTCCAGAACGTGGTGCAACAGACCAGCAACGCCCTCAAGCAAAGCGCCCACGTGCTGCGCAACTCCCCCGAACATCTGGCCGAACGCCTGCAGGAAAACGACGCCGTGGTGCGCGCTATCCGTGACAAAAACAGCGCCCTGGCCAGTGCGCAAATGCGTCGGCACATCCTTCAGGAAGGCCTGCGCATGGGCATTCGCTTGAACATCCCGGACGACCATCTGGGCAGCTGACTTTTTGGAGACAGGCCATGACCGCTCACGCCCTGCAACGCAAGCCCGTCGTCGCCAGCCTGCCCGCCATGCGCCTGGTGGCCGGTAAAAAACCGTCGATGGACGACATCTACCCGCGCCTGTTCGACGCCATACTCGAACAGCACTCGTAAAACACCACTGCACCTAAGTGAATGAAGATCAAAATGTGGGAGCGGGCTTGCTCGCGAAGGCGGTGGGCCAGTGAATAAATAATTGACTGACACACCGACTTCGCGAGCAAGCCCGCTCCCACATGTGCCCTTCAGTGTTTGATAAATCGCGTTCAACAAAAAGCCCCCGCATCTCACGATACGGGGGCTTTTGTTTTACCGCTTGATCACACCGGTGGCAGCACCGACTGACCACTCAACGCAAGGTCGAGCAACTCACGGTTGGCCACCGCGTACATGGCGTAGTCCGTGCCGACTGCGGCACGAATTTCCACCATCATTGCGACCCAACGATCAGCCATGTCTTTGTGCTGCTCAAGCCACAGGGCAACGCGGGCTTCCATGTCTTGTGGCGCGTCGGCCATTTGCAGAACCGAAATGGTGATCGCCCGTTGCTGCCAGTCCACGTCGTCGCGGAAGGCTTCGCGGGCCTGGGCTTGCCAGTTGTTGGCCACTGGCAGATCGCTGATCTGCTGCAGGTACCACGGCAAGTCCAGGGCGCTGCCGACGGCGAAGTAGGCCTTGGCCACTTCGGCGGCGTCATGCCCGGTTACGTCAGCGGCCTCGATGATCGGCAGCAAGGTGTACAGGTGAGTAGTGCCTGCAACCATGCGCGCCAACAACTCCGGTACGCCAGCCTCGGTGTAAGCCTTGTAGCGGTTCTGCCAGCCTTCGCGGGTCGGGCCTTCCAGCAGTTCGTCGAGCTTGAGGCCCAACGCAGCCAGGTGTGGACCGAAGTGTGCGGTGTCACGGCCAGCATCCTGCTCGTTGCGACGGCTGCGCAGGAACCAGCGCGTGGCGCGGCGACCCAGGCGCATCAGCTCGTCCATCAGCTCCAGTTGCACATCAGCGGAGACCTGGTGGTCCAGGGCTTCGATCTGACGGAACCAGTGCGGGAGATGGAAGATGTCACGCACGATCACGTAAGCACCGGCCACGTTCGCCGGGGTCATGCCGGTCGACTCTTTGAGTCGTTGAACGAAGGTGATGCCCATGTGGTTGACCAGATCGTTGGCGATCTGGGTGCTGACAATTTCGCGCTTCAAGCGATGGCGACGCATGGCCTCGCCGAACTTGGCAACCAGGCTCGGCGGGAACGCGGTCTCCATGTCACGGGTCAGGTAGTCGTCATCCGGTACCTGCGACTTGATCAGCGCTTCCTTGAGGTCGATCTTGCTGTACGAGATGAGCACCGACAGCTCCGGACGGGTGAGGCCCTTGCCATTTGCGGCGCGCTCGACGAGCTGCTCCTCGGTCGGCAGGTACTCGATGGCGCGGTCCAGTTTGCCACGGCCTTCCAGGTCGCTCATCAGGCGCTTGTACTCGGCAGCACGCTCGTAGGCACGGCGCGCGGCCAGGGACAGGGCCTGGGTCTGCTTGTAGTTGTTGCCCAACACCAGGCTGCCGACTTCGTCGGTCATGCTCGCCAGCAACTGGTTGCGTTGCTTGTCGGTCATGTCACCGGCCTGCACCACTTCGTTGAGCAGGATCTTGATGTTCACTTCGTGGTCGGAGCAGTCCACGCCACCGGCGTTGTCGATGAAGTCGGTGTTGGAACCGCCGCCATTGAGGCCGAATTCCACACGACCCAGTTGGGTCATGCCGAGGTTACCGCCCTCGCCCACCACCTTGCAGCGCAGCTCGTTACCGTTCACGCGCAGCGCGTCGTTGGCCTTGTCGCCTACGTCGGCATGGCTTTCAGTGCTGGCCTTGACGTACGTACCGATGCCGCCGTTCCACAACAGGTCCACTGGCGCCTTGAGCAAGGCGTTCAGCAGTTCGGTCGGGGTGAGCTTGTCGGCCGAGATGTCGAAGCGCTCTTTCATCTGTGGCGAGATGGCAATGCTCTTCGCGCTGCGCGAGAAGATACCGCCGCCTTCGGACATGATGCTGGTGTCGTAGTCGGTCCAGGACGAACGCGGCAAGTCGAACAGACGCTGACGCTCAACGAAGCTGGTGGCCGGGTTCGGGTTTGGATCAATGAAGATGTGCAGGTGGTTGAAGGCCGCGACCAGTTGCAGCGTCTCGGACATCAACAGGCCGTTGCCGAACACGTCACCGGCCATGTCGCCGACGCCCACCACAGTGATGCTGTCTTTCTGTACGTTGATGCCGCGCTCACGGAAGTGACGCTGCACACCGACCCACGCGCCCTTGGCGGTGATGCCCATCTTTTTGTGGTCGTAACCGGCGGAACCACCGGAAGCGAACGCATCACCCAGCCAGAAGCCGTAGTCGATGGCGATGCCGTTGGCGATGTCGGAGAAGGTCGCAGTGCCCTTGTCCGCTGCTACCACCAGGTACGGGTCATCGTCGTCATGACGCACCACGTTCAACGGCGGCACCAGGGCGCCGTCTTTCAGGTTGTCGGTGATGTCCAGCAGGCCGGAAATGAAGATGCGGTAGCAGGCGATGCCCTCGGCCGCGATTTCGTCGCGGGTGCCGCCCAGTGGCAGGCGACGCGGCAGGAAGCCGCCCTTCGCGCCCACAGGCACAATGACCGAGTTCTTCACTTGCTGGGCTTTTACCAGGCCCAACACTTCGGTACGGAAGTCTTCTTCGCGGTCGGACCAGCGCAGGCCGCCGCGCGCGACGTTACCAAAGCGCAGGTGCACGCCTTCAACCCGTGGCGAGTACACGAAGATTTCAAACTTCGGCACCGGCTTCGGCAGCTCGGGAATCGCATGCGGGTTGAACTTGAAGCTGAAGTACGATTTGTTCTGGCCGTTGGCGTCAGCCTGGTAGAAGTTGGTGCGCAGCGTGGCCTTGATCAGGTCCAGGTAGCGACGCAGGATGCGGTCTTCGTTGAGCACCTGAACGTCGTCCAGTGCCGTCAGAATCGCTTGTTCCAGACGTTGCTGCTTGTCTTCCAGGTCGTCGGCGGTGAGCTTGCGCGCCAGGTAGAAGCGGGTCTTGAACAACCGGGTCAACTCGCGAGCGATGTCGGTGTGGTTGTTCAGGGTGCTGGCGATGTAACCCAGGTCGAAGCCCAGGCGAATCTGCTTGAGGTAACGGGCGTAGGCACGCAACAGCGCGACGTCGCGCCACGGCAGGCCGGCGGTCAGCACAAGGCGGTTGAACGCATCGTTTTCGGCGTCGCCATGCACGATGTGCACGAAGGCGTCCTGCAGGGTGTCGTTGAGCTGTTGGATGTCCAGGTTCACGCCTTCAGCGGCAATGAACGCGAAGTCATGGATCCAGAACTCACGGCCATTGGCGTGACGCAGGCGATACGGGAATTCACCCAGCACACGCAGGCCGAGGTTTTCCAGGATCGGCAACACGTCGGACAGCGCCAGCGGGGTATCCGCGTGGTAGAGCTTGCAATGCAGCTCGCGCTGATCGGAGCCCTGCCCCATTGGCTGATAAAAACTCATCACCAGCGGGTTGGCTTCGGTCAGGCTGTTGAGGTGCTGCATGTCGACCACGGCCGAATGCGCGGCGAAACGCTCGCGGTAGCCGGCCGGGAAGCCTTTCGGGAAGTCTGCCAGCACGTTGGTGCCCTGGGCTTCGCCGAAGCTTTCGACGACGAGGCTTGCGTAGTCGTCCTGCCAGCTGCGGCAGGCCTGCACCACTTCTTTTTCCAGCTGCAGCGGGTCGATGTCCAGACGCTTCTTCGGGTCAACCCGCAGAATCAGCTGCACACGGGCCAGTACGGATTCGGAGAAGAACGTCCAGAATTCGCAGTCCGAGGCTTTCAGGCGATCCATCAGCACTTGCTGGATCTTCTGGCGCACTTCGGTGGAATAGATGTCGCGCGGCACGTACGCCAGGCAGTAGCAGAAACGGCCGTACGGGTCTTTGCGCAGGAACACGCGAATCTTGTTGCGTTCCTGGATCTGCACGATCGACATCACGGTGCTGAACAGCTCGTCGACCGGGGTCTGGAACAGGTCATCACGGGGCAACACTTCAACCACCTGGGCAAGCTCTTTGCCCAGGTGAGCCTTGGCCTGGAAGCCCGAACGGCGTTCGATCTCCGCGACCTTGCGACGGATATAAGGAATCACCCGCACGCTTTCGCCGTACACCGAGGAGGTGTAGAGGCCCATGAAACGGCATTCCTTGATGACCTTGCCGTCGGCATCGATCTGGCGGATCGACACGTAGTCCGGGTAAGCCGGGCGGTGCACGCGGCTTGGGTGTGCAGCCTTGGCGAACGACAGCACGGCCGGCTCACGCAGGTAGGAGACGGCGTAGTCTTCAATGCGCAGGTCGTCGGCGGTGAGGCCGGGGCGCAGCAGTTTGGTCAGACCGAGGAAAGAGCTGGCGTCATATTCGATATGACCGCCGTCCGCCTCGTCACGTACCACAAACTCTTCATAACCGAGGAAGGTGAAGTGGTTGCCCACCAGCCATTCCAGGAAGTTCTTGATCTCGGCTTGTTCTTCGCCGTCGATGCTGAACGGGCTGGCGTCGATACCGGCCAGCAGCTCCTGAACCTTGGCTTTCATGGGTTCAAAGTCGGCCACGGCCACGCGCACTTCGCCCAGCACTTGCTCAAGCTCTTTGCTCAGCACGTTCAGTTCGGCGGCATTGGCGCAGCGGTCGATTTCCAGGTACATCAGCGATTCTTGCTGGATGCCATCGCCCTGAGTGCCTTTTGGCAAGATTTCCAGCAACTCGCCCTTCTTGCCACGGCGCACGCTGAGTACGGTGGTTTGCAGGGTATGGATGCTGTAGCCGCGACGGTTCAGCTCGGTACGCACCGAGTCCACCAGGAAGGGCAAGTCATGGTGCAGCACTTCGACGGCCGTGTGGGTCGATTGCCAGCCATGACGTTCGTAATCGGGGTTGTAGACCCGCACTTGCGGTTGGGCGTGATCAAAGCGCTCAAGCAGGCGCCAGGCAGACAAGGTGCAACCGGCCAGGTCGGAAAGGCGACGCTGGGTCAGTTCGTCCAGGGAAATAATGCCGAAAAATTGCTCAGCGAACAGCGCCACTTGTGGCAGTGCCTGTTCACTGATGTGCTGCGCCAGTGCCGCTTGCAGTTGATGCTGGAAGTCGGCCTTGCTGGCTGCGGTGAAGAACGCCATCTGTGGTACTCCGCTTGGGCTTGTTATTGATGAAAGCGTCGCGTGTTATCCCCTTGCGGGGAGACCGTCAGCTCTGTTCGCCGGTAATGATAGAAGCACGATAGCGAATCGGAGTGACAGGTGGGTGAAGCTGGAAGATACAGTCAGGTCACATACATCTTCCACAGGATGCGCACCTTGCCAGGTGACGGTACGACGGGCAGGTCAGGCGCCCGGCACGTGCACATCCGTTGCGCAGCTTAACGAGTGTAGGAAGCCAGCTGCTTGCGACGCTGCGACATATTCGGTCATCGGTACGCAGGCTGGGGGTGGCGATTGGCGCAACCGGAAAATTCCCGAGACGAAACCGGCAACTTTCATGCTTACGAGTACCCGAAGTGACCGATACAGCCCGTCAGGTCATGCAGTGGGTCTGACACAGGATGCAGCACAAAATTCGCTGCAATGGCACAATTGCGCGCATTACGCCCTACCCCAAGCAGGAATTACCATGCTGAAACTGAACACTGACGCACTGATGGCCACACCGTGCGACGACGAAGAAGACAACATGGCCATGCTTTGCTGCCATGGCAAAAATGGCGAGATGTTCATGCTGACCCGCTACCCGGACGAAGAGGAAGTGGAGCTGACCTGGGACTACGAACCATCGACCCTGGATGGGCTGAAGGTCACATTGAGCGCTACGACGCTGTTGGTAGAACTGGCTGCCGGCGATGCCGATGCACTGGGCGGCAAGGACCAACTCGAAATCACCCATGCCACCTCCGCGTCGGATTTGGCTGAAGTTGAAGAAACCTTGCAGAACATTCTCGAAGGCACCGGTACCTTTACCCGGATCTGAATGCGCCGAAGATCAAACGTGGAAGCTGGCTTGCCGGCGATGCTGGCGACTCGGCCCTTCAGATGGACCCAGTTGATGCCATCGCAGGCCAGCCAGCTCCCCCATAAACAGCGCAAGTCTCAGCACCATTTGTGCTAAACACACAAAATTCCTACAAGTTTTCCTTAAAATACCCCCCGCGCGGTTAGTCGCTGCACCCCGCGATGCATTAAAGTAAGCCCCCCAGGCCCGGCGTTTTTTTCTCGACGCCAGGCCTCATCTTTCCAGGAACCGTCATCGATGGAACATCGTGAAGCGCTGCTTGCGCTGCGAACCTTTCTTTCCACGCAGATTCTCGGCCAGGAAAAACTCATCGATCGCCTGTTGATCGCGCTGCTCGCCGACGGCCATATGCTGGTCGAAGGCGCGCCGGGCCTGGCCAAGACCAAAGCCATCAAAGAGCTGGCGGAAGGTATCGAAGCGCAGTTCCATCGCATCCAGTTCACCCCCGACCTGCTCCCCGCCGACATCACCGGCACCGAGATCTATCGCCCGGAAACCGGCAGTTTCGTATTCCAGCAAGGCCCGATCTTCCACAACCTGGTGCTGGCGGACGAAATCAACCGTGCCCCGGCCAAGGTGCAATCGGCGTTACTGGAGGCCATGGCCGAGCGCCAGGTCAGCGTCGGGCGCAGTACGTACGACCTGTCGCCGCTGTTTTTAGTGATGGCCACGCAAAACCCGATCGAGCAGGAAGGCACCTACCCGCTGCCCGAAGCCCAGCTCGACCGCTTCCTGATGCACGTAAAAATCGGCTTCCCGGACGCCGCTGTTGAGCGACGCATCCTGCAACAAGCCCGTGGCGAAGCCCTTAACGGCGAGACCAAGCCCGAGCGCCGCGTCAGCCAACAAGCCATCTTTGCCGCGCGCAAGGAAATCCTTGGCCTGTACATGGCCGACGCCGTGGAGGAATACCTGGTGCAGCTGGTCATGGCCACGCGCACCCCAGCCAAATTCGACCCGGAAATGGCCGAATGGATTGCCTACGGCGCCAGCCCGCGCGGCTCCATCGCCCTCGACCGCTGCGCCCGCGCCCATGCCTGGCTGGCCGGTCGCGACTTCGTCAGCCCGGAAGATATCCAGGCCGTGCTGTTCGACGTGTTGCGTCACCGCATCATTCTGTCGTTCGAAGCCGAAGCGGCGGGCATCGACCAGGACCGCGTGGTGCAACGCATTCTTGACGTCGTTGCCGTCGCTTGAACCCCATGAACGCAAGCGATGGAATCCGCGTCACACTCAGCGAATTGATTGAGATGCGCCACCGCGTGCGCGAAGTGCAGCTGTTTTCCACCCCCAGCCAGCGCAGCCCGCTGATTGGCCTGCACCACTCCAAGTTGCGCGGGCGGGGTGTGGATTTCGACCAGGTGCGCGTGTACCAGGCCGGCGACGATGTGCGCACCATCGACTGGCGCGTCACCGCACGTACCCAGGAGCCGCACACCAAGCTGTTCCACGAAGAACGCGAACGGCCGATTTTTATCATGGTGGAGCAAAGCTGCCGGCTGTTTTTCGGCTCCGGGCAAATGTTCAAATCTGTGCTGGCGGCCCAGGCGGCCAGCCTGATCGGCTGGGCGGCGCTGGGGCATAACGACCGCGTCGGCGGGTTGGTATTCGGCGACAGCGAGCACTACGAAATCAAACCCCGGCGCAGCAAGCAAAGCCTGCTGCAACTGCTTAACCGCTTGGTGCGCGTCAACCAAAGCCTGAACACCGAAAGCCTCCCGGAAGCCGACGCCTTGGGCATGGCCTTGCGCCGTGGCCGTGAAGTGCTGCGCCCCGGCAGCCTGGTGATTGTGATCTGCGATGAACGCGCCCTTACCGAAGGCGCCGAGCAACAGCTGAGCTTGCTGTCGCGCCATTGCGACTTGCTGTTGCTGCCGATCTCCGACCCGCTCGACCACGCCCTGCCTGCGGCCGGGCTGCTGCGTTTTGCGCAAAGAGGTGCGCAACTGGAACTGGATACACTCAACTTCGAACTGCGCCAAGCCTACAAAGCCCAAGCCGAAGCCCGCATTGCCCGCTGGGAATGGCTCGCACAGAAACTTCGAATTCTATTGATGCCGCTTAGCACCCAAAGCGAAATGGTTGAGCAACTGCGCGAATACCTTAACCCGCAGCGCCCGGTTAAAAAGCAATGAGCAGCCTCGACCAACTGCAACCGCTGATCGCACCGCCGTCGATTAGCTTTTGGCCGCCTGCGCCCGGCTGGTGGCTGTTATTGCTGCTGATTCCGCTGATCGGTTGGGGGCTGTGGTGGCTGCGCCGCTTTCTGCCAAAACGCCAACCTGTGGCCCGTGCCGAACAGCCCCTCGACCCGCTGCGCATCGCCGCCCTCGCCGAGTTGGCGCTGATGCCCAAACCCTACGATGGCGCCCCCGCCGGTGCCTGGCTGCAACAGCTCAATGGCCTGCTCAAGCGCCTGTGCCGCAACGACTACCCCTACAGCCAGAGCCATACCCTCAACGGCCGCAAATGGCTGGCGTTCCTCGATAACCGTTGCCCGGCAGCAGGCCTGACGCGCTGGATGGTACTGGTGGAGGGCGCCTACAAGCCCGAATGCAAACTTGACGACAAGGCCATCGCCGGCTTGACCCAAGCCATCGACACCTGGATTCGCAAACATGTTTGAGTTCGCCTGGCCGTGGATCTTCGCCCTGTTGCCACTGCCCTGGATAATGCGGCTCGTGTTGCCGGTGGCCGACAGCGGCGAGCCCGCGCTGAACGTCAGCTACCTCGCCGACCTCGAAGGACTCGCCCGCCGCCGTGCCCGCGCCAACTTGCCCGGCTGGCGCCAGCAAGCGCCGTTTGTGCTGATGTGGTTGCTGTTGCTGACCGCCGCCGCACGCCCGGAATGGCTCGGCGAACCCTTGCCGATTGCCGCCAGTGGCCGCGATTTGCTGGTGGCGGTGGACGTGTCCGGTTCCATGGATTTCCCCGACATGCACTGGCAGGACGAAGACGTCAGCCGCCTGAGCCTGGTGCAGCACTTGCTCGGCGACTTCCTGGAAAGCCGCGAAGGCGACCGCGTGGGCCTGATCCTGTTCGGCAGCCAGGCCTACCTGCAAGCACCGCTGACGTTCGACCGCAGCACCGTGCGCACCTGGCTGGATGAAGCGCGTATCGGCATCGCCGGCAAAAACACCGCCATCGGTGATGCCATCGGCTTGGCGCTCAAGCGTCTGCGCCAGCGCCCGGCGCAAAGCCGCGTGCTGATCCTGGTCACCGATGGCGCCAACAACGCCGGCCAGATCGACCCGCTGACCGCCGCCCGCCTGGCCGCCGAAGAGGGCGTAAAAATCTACCCGATTGGCATCGGCGCGGACCCAGAGGAAACCGGCTCGTTAGGCATCCTCGGCGTCAACCCGAGCCTGGATCTGGACGAACCCGCGCTGAAAGCCATCGCCGACGCCACCGGAGGCCGCTACTTCCGTGCGCGCGACGGCGACGACTTGCAAAAAATCAAGGAAACCCTCGACCAGCTCGAACCCGTGGCGCAACAGCCCACCCAGGCGCGCCCGGCCCAGGCGTTGTACAGCGCGCCGTTGGCCCTGGCGCTGATCCTGAGCCTGTTGCTGGTGATTCAGGAGCGCTGGCCCAACAACGCGCTGCAACGTGCCTTCAACAAATTGTCGACCAAGGGGATTTTCCTGCAACAGCACCCTGAATGGCGCCAACGCCTCAAACGCCTGCGTTTGCGGAGGCGTCGATGATCGACCTGTGGCCGCACTTCTTCCGTCCCTGGTGGCTGTTGCTGTTGCCGCTGCTCGGCTGGCTGCTGTGGCAGTTGTGGCACCGGCAAAAACGCGCCGGGCGCTGGCAGATGATCTTGCCGCCGGCCTTTCATGCCGTGCTGCTCAGTGGCGGCAGCGGGCGCGAGAGTAAATCGCCGTGGGTGGTGCTGGGCATCGCCTGGCTGCTGGCCGTGCTGGCCTTGCTCGGCCCCAGTTGGCAGCGGGTTGAGCAGTCCAGCCAAAAACCGTCCGACCCGTTGGTGGTGCTGCTGGAGCTGACCCCGGAAATGCTCGCCACCGACAGCCCGCCCAATCGCCTGGAGCAAGCGCGGCGCAAGCTGTATGACTTGTTACAAGCACGGGATAGCGCGCCGACTGCAATCGTCGTCTATGCCGGCAGCGCCCACACGCTGGTGCCGCTGTCGGACGACCTGGCGACCAGCCGCAACCTGCTGGAAGCGTTGCGCCCCTCGATCATGCCCGAGCCCGGCCACCGTGCCGATCTGGCAGTACAAAAAGCGCTGGTTCTGCTCAAAAGAGGCGGGCTCGGCCAAGGGCGCTTGCTGCTGGTGGGTTCTTCGCTGTCGAAACAGGAACGCCAGGGCATACGCCTGCAACTGCAAGGCGCGCAGGCGCCGACCTTGTCGATCCTCGGCATCGGCAGCCGCGAAGGCACGCCGGTGACCCAGGAAAGCGGCGAGTTCCTCAAGGACGATCAAGGCGCGATTCTGGTACCGCGCCTCGACAGCCCGACGCTCAAGGCCTTTGCCAGCGAAATGGGCGGTCGCTACCGCGCCGCGCGCCTGGACGACAAAGACCTGCGCCAACTCAACCTGCTCGACGGTCCGCAGTCCCTGCGCAACGACGGCCAACTGCTGCACCTCGACACCTGGGCCGACCAGGGTTACTGGCTGCTGCTGCCGCTGTTGCTGCTGGCGGCCTGCGCCGGGCGGCGTGGCTGGCTGTTTTGCCTGCCGCTGTTATTGCTCGGCGCGCCGCAACCTAGCTATGCGTTCGGGCTTCAAGACCTGTGGCTGCGCCCCGACCAGCAAGGCCAATACCTGCTCAAGCACAAACGCCCGGCCGAGGCCGCAGAGCGCTTCGAAGACCCGCAATGGCAAGGCGTGGCGCTGTACGAAGCGGGCAACTATGCCGAAGCCATCAAGCGGTTTGCCCTGAGTGATGACGCCTATTCTCACTACAATCGCGGCAATGCCCTGGCCAAGTCAGGCGAGCTGGAAGCGGCAATCGATGCCTACGAGCAAGCCCTGGAAGCCCAGCCCGACCTGCAACCGGCCCTGAAAAACAAGGCGCTGGTAGAAACCCTGCTACAGGAAAAAGCTCACCCCGAGCCCGAAAACTCTGTCAAAAATGAGGATGACGAAACCACCCAACCCGGCCAAACTGCGCAACCGGGCGCGAGTGGGCAAAGCAACACGGGTGGCGAACAAACCGCCCAAGGCCAGGGCGAGGCCGGCGCCACCGATAGCCAAACCGGCGCCACACCAAAAGCCGGCGGTAACGAGGTGCCAGGCAGCGAGTTGGGCGATGAGCAAACCACGACGCCGCCCTTGCGCCCCGCCGACATGAACATTGATGGAGAACACCGCCAGGCCCTGGAGCAATGGCTGCGGGAGATCCCGGACAACCCCGGTGAACTGCTGCGCCGCAAATTCTGGTACGAACAGCAACAACATCAGGACAAGACTCGATGAGCCGCCGCACCCCCCTTCTGCTTCTGCTCGCGTTATCGGCAGGCTACGCCCAGGCGGCAAACCTGGTGGCCAGCGTCGACCGCAGCCGCCTCAATTCCGGGGAAACGGTGGAGCTTACGGTCGAGTCCAGCGACGTCACCCAGTTCGGCAAGCCTGACCTGTCTCCGCTGGATGCGCAGTTCGAAGTCAGCGGCACACGCCAAATCAACCAACTCACCACCCTGGGCGGCGACAACCACGCCACCACGCGCTGGATCATCACATTGCTGCCCAGGGAAAACGGCACGGTGGTGATCCCGCCGCTGCAAGTGGGCGAACTCAAGACCCAGCCCATCAGCCTGCAAGTGGTCGAAACCGCAAGCCAAAACACCAGCGCCGAACTGGCGCCGGTGTTCATTGAAACCAGCCTCGACCAGAGCAACGTGTACGTCCAGGCCCAGGCCTTATTGACTGTGCGCGTGTATCACTCGGTGTCGCTGTACGACGACAGCAGCCTCACCGCGTTGCAGATTCCGGATGCGCGCATTGAGCAATTGGGCGAATCGCGTACCTACGAGAAAGTCATCAATAGCATTCGTCATGGCGTGATCGAAACCCGTTACGCGATCTACCCGCAGCACAGCGGCGCCGTGATGATTCCGGCGCAAACGTTCAGTGCGACGTTGGTGGAGTCACGCCCAGCGCAGGAAAACACCTTGCAAGGCACCAAGCCGGGCAAGCTGATCCACGTCAGCTCGGCGCAACTGCCGCTGACGGTCAAGCCCAAACCTGAGTTGTACCCCGCCGACGCGCCGTGGATACCGGCGCGCAGCCTCACGCTCAGTGAAGCCTGGAACCCGGAGCCGGACCACGTGCAAGTCGGCGACTCGCTGACCCGCAGCCTCACGGTCAAAGCCGAGGGCCTGTCCAGCGCGCAATTGCCCGCCCTGCCCAGCACCGACATCAATGGCCTGCGCCGTTACCCCGACCAACCGGTACTCGGCAACCAGAACAACGACCGTGGCCTGATCGGCAGCCGTGAAGACCGCGAAGCCCTGGTGCCCACCCGCGCCGGTGCGATCGAGCTGCCCGCGGTGGACGTGGTGTGGTGGAACACCCACGAAGACCACCTTGAACGCAGCAGCCTGCCCGCGCGCACCCTGCAAGTGGCCACCAACCCGAGCCTGGTCGTGGACACGCCCGCCACCCCCACCGTGATCACCGCCCCGGACGATGAGCGCCTGTGGCTGTGGCAACTCAGCACACTGATCTTCGCCTGCACCACCCTGCTCGGCTTCGGCCTGTGGTGGCGCGCGCGCCGGCAACCCGCCGTACAACGCGCCGCGCAAACCGGCCCCAGCCCACGCTCGCTGCTCGACGACCTCAAACGCGCGACACAAGCCAACGACCCCCACGCCACCCGCCAGGCACTCGACGCCTGGGCACGCCAACAACCGGAAACCCTCGCGGCGATGGCGGCGCGCTTTGTGCCGCTGTCCGATGCGCTGGATGGCCTTAACGGCGCGCTCTACAGCGAAGGTGGGCATTTCTGGCTGGGCGAAGACCTGTGGCGCGCGGTGAAAGCCATCCCCGTCGCCGAACGCGAGCAAGACCCAGCCACCGACACCACCAGTTTGCCGCCGCTGTATCCCAAATAACCCCAGACTTTCCTGACACGACAGATCACATGTGGGAGGGGGCTTGCTCCCGATAGCGGTGTATCAGTCAGCTTATCTACCGCTGACCCACTGCTATCGGGAGCAAGCCCCCTCCCACATGGGTTCTGTGTTGCCTGGGCGGACATGCGTTGTTAAAGGCCAGCAGTCCATATCCCTTTAACTTGCAGGAAGTTTCCTAGACAATCCCACGGCCTTGCGCCTGCTCACTTCACTGGCTAGCCTTCGCTCCGTCGCTGCATATCAGCGATCGGGTGTGAGATCCCGTGTAAAGCAGACTTGATGCGCTACATCCGTCTATGGCGGCTGTGTGCGGGCAGACTTCGGTCTGGCCGGGTCCTGCTCTCCGGTATCTCACCCCGCACATAGCTGCCACCTTTTTTGACGTGTGAGATCGGCGAAAAAATGGCTTCAAACCTGAGCAGGTATTCTTCATGAAAAAAATCGTCCCCGACCCACCCCGCATCATCCTCGACCGCGAAATCTTCGAGCGCGCCCTCAGCCATTACCTGCAACCCGACGTGCCGCCCTCCTTCAGCGTGCACCACGACCTCAGCTTCGAGGACGCCCTCGCGCAAATCTGCGACCTGTTGCGCTGCGCCGCCGCCACCGCAGCCGTCTCCACCCAGGAGCTGCTTGGCGATCAACGCCATCTAGCCGGCGCCACCGAACACCTGATCGACAAGGCACAAACCCTGGCCGACCGCGCACTCAACTGCCTGCACGCCGCATAACCCCTGTGGGAGCGGGCTTGCTCGCGAAGGCGGTGTGTCAGAAACAGATGTGCTGACTGACACACCGCCTTCGCGAGCAAGCCCGCTCCCACAGGTGATCTGTGTTGCCTGAAGTACTGCATCTGCTTTTACAGGTAAACTCCCCTCCTTTTCATCTTCTCCACGGAGTTCGCCTTGCGTCTGTTTCACACCTCCGATTGGCACCTTGGGCAAAACCTGCACGGCCAGGAACGCGACTACGAACATGCCTGCTTTCTTGAGTGGCTGCTGGGCCAATTAAAGGCCGAGCGCCCGGACGCATTGCTGATCGCCGGCGATATCTTCGACACGGTCAACCCGCCGCTCAAGGCCCAGGAGCGCTTGTATGACTTCATCATCAGCGCCCACGAACAAAACCCGAAACTGACGATTGTGATGATCGCCGGCAACCACGACTCCGGCTCGCGTATCGAGCTGCCGGCGCCGTTGATGCGCCGCCTGCGCACCCATGCGCTGGGCCGTGTGTTGTGGCTGGATGATGGCCAACTGGATGCCGAGCGTTTGCTGATCCCGCTGCCCGACGCCAAAGGCAAGATCGCCGCGTGGTGCCTGGCACTGCCCTTTTTGCGCCCGGCCGAAGTCACCGGCGCGCACTTGGGCGACGACTACCTGCGCGGTATTGGCCAGGTGCATGAATGGTTGATCGGCGCCGCCAATGCCAAGCGCAAAAGAGGCCAGGCACTGATCGCCATCAGCCATGCGCACATGGCCGGCGGTTCTGTATCGGAAGACTCCGAGCGCAGCCTGATCATCGGCAATGCCGAGGCGTTGCCCGCCAAGCTGTTCGACAAAACGGTCGGCTATGTGGCCCTCGGCCATTTGCACAAGCCGCAAAAGGTCAACGGTGAAGATCGGATTCGCTACAGCGGGTCGCCGATTCCGCTGTCGTTTTCCGAAATCGGCTACAAGCATCAGGTTCTCGACGTGACATTTCAGGGCGAAAGACTCGTCGGCGTCGAACCGCTGTTGATTCCGCGCTCGGTCAACCTGCAACGCCTGGACGCTGCGCCGCTGGCGGACATTCTCAAACAACTGGCCGACTTGCCCGATGTCGACCTGCTGGCCGAGACCCAACGCCACCCGTGGCTTGAAGTGCGCGTGCGCCTCGACGAACCGCAACCGGACCTGCGCCAACAAATCGAAAGCGCCCTGCAAGGCAAGGCCGTGCGCCTGGTGCGTATCGCCGCCGAGTACGCGGGTAAACGCGGCAGCGACGCCACGGACGAAGAGCGCTTGATCGAACTCGACCAGCTCACGCCCCAGGAATTGTTCAGCCGCGCCTGGCAGGACAGTTACGGCAGTGAAGTGGATGAACAAACCTTGAAGGACTTCGCCGTGCTGCTCCAGGAAGTGCAACAGGAGGAGGAACAGCCATGAAGATTCTCGCCATCCGCCTGAAAAACCTCGCCTCCCTCGCAGGCCCGTTCGAGATCGACTTTACCGCCGAGCCCTTGGCCAGCGCCGGGCTGTTCGCGATCACCGGGCCCACCGGCGCCGGTAAAAGCACCCTGCTCGACGCGCTGTGCCTGGCGTTGTTCGGCGCTGTGCCACGCTTGGGCGACACCGGCCAGGCCAAGATGCAGGATGCCGACAGCGACATTTCGATTGGCGACCCGCGCACATTGCTGCGCCGTGGCACCGGCGGCGGTTATGCCGAAGTGGATTTTGTCGGCGTCAGCGGGCGTCGCTACCGTGCGCGCTGGGAAGCCAACCGCGCCCGCGACAAGGCCAGCGGCAAGCTGCAAAACAGCCGGCAAAGCCTGATCGATCTGGACAGCGACCAATTGCTCGCCAGCCAGAAAACCGAATACAAAACCCAGCTGGAACTGGCTCTGGGCCTGAACTTCGAGCAGTTCACCCGCGCGGTGCTGCTGGCGCAAAGTGAGTTCAGTGCCTTCCTCAAAGCCAACGACAATGAGCGCAGCGAACTGCTGGAAAAGCTCACGGACACAGCGCTGTATACGCAGCTCGGTCGCCGCGCGTTCGACAAGGCCAAAGATGCCAGGGACGCCCACAAGCAGCTGCAAGACCAGGCCACCGGCGTGGTGCCCTTGGCCGCCGAAGCCCGCGCCGAACTGGATCAGCAATTGGCCGAGGCTCAGCAGCAGTTCAAAACCCAGCAAGCGCAACTTAAACAGCTGGAGCTGCAGCACACCTGGCTCAAGGAACTGCGCGAATGGCAGGATCGCCAGCTCAGCGCAACCGAACAGCTACAACGGGCGCAGGCCGATTGGGAGCAACAGGGCCAGCAACGTCAGGACCTGAGCCGTCTGGACCAACTGGCACCACAACGCCATCACTTTGCGCGTCAGGCCGAACTCGGCACCTTGCTCACGCCCCTCGCCGCACAGATTCAACAGCACATTGAGCAGCAAACCACGCTGCTTACCCGGCAGGAACAGGCACAACAGCAGCTATCGGCGGCGCAGACGGCACTGGCCGACGCCCTGAAAAATCAGGCCGACGCCGTGCCGTTGCTGCGCCAGGCGTTTGAAGAACAAAACACCCTCGCCCACTTGAACAAGGAACTGGCCAAGCGCAGCGAGGAGAAACAGCAACAGGAAGCCGCCTGCGTCGAAGGCCAGGCCTTGCTCAAAGGCTTGCAGCACAAGCAAACCGAAGTTGCCGAGCGCCTGCAACGCCTGGCCGTCGAGCTTGAGCGCAGCGCCGCCCTGGCGCCGCTCAGCGATGCCTGGACGGCCTATCGCGACCGACTGCAACAACTGATGCTGATCGGCAATCGCCTCAACAAGGGCCAGGCCGAACTGCCGCAGCTTGAACACCGCGCAAACGCCGCCGCCGAACAGTTTGCCCAGCAGCGCGAGGCGCTGGAGGTGCTGTATCAAGAAGCCGGTGCCGAGCCCCATGCCGTGGCCGAACAAATCCAGTTGCTGGCCAGCCTGCTGCAAGACAATCGCAAGCAGCAGCGCGCGTTCGAAGAACTCACGCGCCTGTGGGACAGCCAACAACAGCTGGATCAACACGCGGCCTCGTTGACCCAGAAGCTCGCAGACGCTCAGCAACAGCGCGAAAAACTCAACCAGAGCGGCCTGCAAACCAAAGCCGAACTGGCCGTTGCCGAACAAACCCTGACGGTGACCAAGCAATTGCTGGAGCGCCAGCGGCTGGCCCGCAGCGCTAGCGTCGAGGAACTGCGCGAGCAGTTGCAGGATGACCAGCCCTGCCCGGTGTGTGGCAGCCACGAGCATCCCTATCATCAGCCGGAGGCCCTGTTACAGAGCCTCGGCCGCCATGACGAAAACGAAGAGGCCACGGCGCAGAAGGCCGTCGATACCCTTAAGGAAAAACTCACCGACCTGCGCGGTGAAGTCGGTGGCTTGATCGCTCAACAGAAGGAGTTTCTGCAACAGCAGGAACAGTTGGCGGTTCAACAGCAAAGCTTGGCGCCGAGCCTTGAGGCGCATCCGCTGTCTGCCTCGCTGTTCAATCAGGACGCCGCCAAGCGCAGCGCCTGGCTGTCGCAGCAACTGACTCAACTGACGCAAAACATCAGCCAGGATGAGCAACGGCAAGGCGCGCTGCTCAACCTGCAACAAAATGCCGGGCGCCTGCAGCAGCAACTGCACGCCGCCCAGGAAGCCAGCGGGCAAGCCCGTCAATTGCTGGTCGACCAGCAGCGCGAACTGGCCAACGACCGTGAACGTCTTGATGAAGAGCTCAACGCTTTCACCGGCTTGCTGCCGGCCGAGACGCTGGAAGGCATGCGCAGCGATCCGGCCAACACCTTCATGGCGCTTGATCAGCAAGTCGGTCAGCGTCGTGAACAGCTTGATCGTCAACGCGAGGAGCTGGAAGAGCAGCAGCAACGCCAGCAAACCGTCGATAAAGAACAGAGCAATCAACAGCACCGCCAGCAGCAATTGGACACCGTGCAACTCGCGGTTACCGAGCTGTCGGCGCAGCAACAGGCTGTACAGGAAAAACTCGGCGCCCTGCTCGGCAACCATACCAGTGCCGAACACTGGCAGCAGCAACTCGACGCTGGCGTGGCGCAATCACGCCAAAGCGAGACCGACGCCAACGGGCAATTGCAGGAAATCCGCAACACGCTGATCCAGCTGGCCGCCGACCTCAAGGCCCAGCAGGAGCGCCAACAGGCATTGAACGCCGAGCAACAAACCCTGGAAACCCGAATCACAGAGTGGCGCGCCCAACACCCTGAACTGGACGACGACGGTCTCTCCCGCCTGCTGGCCTTCGATGACGCCCAGGTCAATGAGCTGCGCCAACACGTGCACAGCAGCGAGAAAGCCGTCGAGCAAGCCAACGTCCTGCTGCAAGAGCGCGAACAGCGCCTCGCTGACCACCAGGCGTTGCACAACGGTAACGTGGACGCCGAGCAACTGGACAGTGCGCTGGCAACGCTGAATCAGCAATTGGCCGAGGGCGAGAAACACATCATCGAGCTGCGCGCCCGCCAATCCGAAGACCAACGTCGCCAGGACGCCAACCATGCGCTGGCCGAGCAAATTGCCAGAGCCTATGAACAATGGCAGCGCTGGGCACGGCTCAATGCGCTGATCGGCTCAGCCTCTGGCGACACGTTCCGCAAGATCGCCCAAGCCTACAACCTCGACCTGTTGGTGCATCACGCCAACGTGCAATTGCGCCAACTGGTGCGCCGCTACCGCCTCAAACGGGGCGGCAGCATGCTCGGGCTGCTGGTGATGGACACGGAAATGGGCGATGAACTGCGCTCGGTGCATTCGCTCTCAGGCGGTGAGACGTTCCTGGTGTCGCTGGCGCTGGCGCTGGGTTTGGCATCGATGGCCTCCAGCACCCTGAAGATCGAGTCGCTGTTTATCGACGAAGGTTTCGGCAGCCTGGACCCCGAGTCGTTGCAACTGGCGATGGACGCGCTCGAAGGGCTGCAGGCCCAGGGTCGCAAGGTGGCGGTGATTTCCCACGTGCAGGAAATGCACGAACGCATCCCGGTGCAAATTCAGGTCAAACGCCAGGGCAACGGCTTGAGCACCCTGGAGGTTAAGTGAACGAAGCCCTGCTGTATTCGTTTCGGCGCTGCCCGTATGCAATGCGGGCGCGGTTGGCCTTGCGCTACTCAGGGGTCGCCGTGCGAGTCGTCGAAGTGAGCCTCAGGGCCAAGCCAGCCGAGATGTTGGCACTGTCGCCCAAAGGCACAGTGCCGGTGCTGAGCGTGGGCGGTGTGGTGATTGAGGAAAGCCTGGAGATTATGCAATGGGCGCTGGCGCAGCACGATCCAGAGAACTGGTTGCTGCAAGGCGACCCTGCGGTGCTGGCGCTGATCGCCGAGAATGATCAGTGCTTCAAGTATCATTTGAATCGATACAAGTACGCCGAACGCTACCCCGAACAGCCGATGGAAGCGTATCGGGCCGAGGGCGAGGTGTTTTTGCAGAAGCTGGAGGGGTTGCTGGCGCAGCGGGACTATTTGCTCGCCGAGCATGTGAGCCTGGCAGATGTGGCGCTGGCACCGTTTGTACGGCAGTTCGCACATGTGGATCGCGAATGGTTTGCCGGGGCGCCGTACCTGCGACTGCAAGCCTGGCTACAGCGCTTTCTGGAATCGCCATTGTTCATCGCAGTGATGGCAAAGCCCTGAGCGCAACACAATCAACTGTGGGAGCTGGCTTGCCTGCGATGCCGACAACTCGATCCAACTGAAACACCGAGTCGATTGCATCGCAGGCAAGCCAGCTCCCACAGTTGACCGTCGCTTGATTCAAGCTCACTGCTGAATTTTGTGGTCCAGAGCGGCGTAGAAGTTGGCGCTTTGTTGCAGGTATTTCTGGGTGTAAGCACTGGTGCTGGACTTTTTACCGCTGACATCAACGCTGGCAGCGGCTGGCAATGCCACGGTGGCGGAGACAGCAGAAGCGGCGATGATCGAGAAAAGATTGAAGTTCATGTCGGTAACCCTTGTGTTCGTTTGGTTGAGTGGCCGGGGAAGGCCTTGGAACCAAACTTACGCCCGAGGGCAGCACCTTAGAAATGCTTTGAAACATTAGCCGCTATTAATAGAATTAATAGACAGGCTCAGGCCCCGCACTGCGGGGCCTGTGGCTTATTGACGCACCAGGAACTTGAGGTCACTAGGGGCATCAATCGCCAATTTCTGCACGGTTTTGCCGAGCAGGCCGGTTTTGGGGTCGCGTTCAACCACCACAATTTCATTGCTTTTCTGGTTGGCGATCAGCAGGAACTTGCCACTCGGGTCCAGGCTGAACTCGCGCGGGTGGTCGCCTTCCACGGAACGGCGTTGCAGTTCCTTGAGGTGCGCGGTGGCCGGGTCGATGCTGAACACCAGCAACTGGTTAGCGGTACCACGGTTACTCACGTAGAGGAATTTGCCGTCGCTTGAGGCATGCAATGCGGCGCCAGCCTTGTCGGTCACCGGTTGGCCAGCGGCGAAATCCACCAGCTGGGTCTGGGTCAGCTTGCCGTCGTTGTAGTCATACACCGCGATATGGGCGCTCATCTCGGTGCTCAGCCAGGCATGCTTGCCATCGGCAGAAAACAACAGATGACGCGGACCGCTGCCCGGTGGCAATTGCACCGACGCCGGATCGGCGGGGGTCAATGGCTGCTCGTGATTGGCCTTGGGGTCGTAGTGGTAGGCAAAAATCTTGTCTGCACCCAGGTCCTGAACAAACACGTATTTGCCATCCGGCGATGAAACCACCGAGTGCACATGGTTGGACGCCTGACGCTCAGGGTTCACGCGGCTGGCCGGGTGACCACTGAGTTGCACCGGCGCAGATAACTTGCCGGTGGCATCCACTGGCAACACCGCAAGGCTGCCGCCCGGATCTTCCAGCACCGAATAGTTGGCTACGAACAGGTAACGCCCATCTGCCGCCAGGCTGGAATGGGTCGGTTCGTTGCCCAGGCTCTGCACCTGATTAATCAGCGTCAGTTGATGGTTCTGCGGGTCAATGCTGTAGCTGCTGACGCGGCCAACCGGATCTTTCTGACCCGGGCCGTTCTCATTGACGACAAACAGATGCTTCTGGTCTTTGGAAATCGTCAGCCAGGACGGGTTGGCGGTCTTGGCCGCAAGTACCGGTTTGCCGCTGAATTGCCCGGTGCGACTGTCAAATTGCAGGCGGTAGATGCCTTCACTGGTGCCGGCTGTGTAGCTGCCGACCAACAGTTCATAAGTGTCTGCCGGTGCGGCCTGAACCGACATCGCACCGACACTGCCTGCCATCAGCAGGGGCCAGAATTTACGCATCATCCGCTTCATCCTCGTCGTTATTGTTGCCGGTGAAAGCACTGAGGCAGATCAGGCGGTGCTCGCCCGAATCACCGGTAAGGGTCCAGCTTTGCAAGTCCCCGTCAAACGTGGCGGCCTGCACCTGTTCCAGGCTGAAATACCAGCGTTTTTCAGCACGGCCGTCCATGGCAGTGATCCGCAGTTGTTCTGCGGTGAGTTCAAACTCAAAGGCGTGCAGCCCATCGATTTCAAGCATGTTGCTGGTGGAAAGGACGGCGGTCAGGGTGTCGGCAGTCATGGCAGTCAATCATCTACGGGAAAGCGCCAATCATAGCCCAGCACGGCCGGTGCGGCGCCGCTTTCAGCAGCAGCAACGCCATAAATACCCCGAAACAGACGGCCCAACCCCGCGCCAATGGCTGCATACGCTCGGTTTGCAGCCCCCATGCGAAACACCTGATAACGCATTGACGATACCGATGCGGCCACGGGCGGGTATTTTTCCCGGAGTACGGTTTATCCCTCAAGCAAAGGAATCGCTTGCATGCTATCGGTTAGAAATACCCCGCGCGCCTACGTCGTTTCACTGCCGGACGAGTCGCCATCGCCCGCTCAAGCGCCGGTGCTCAATACACCCGTTCAGCCACCGGCCTCCCGAGCACAGTCATTGCCTCGTGGCATTCAGCCTCAGCGTCAACGCGTTGCCGCAGATACACCCGCAACGGTGGTGGCTGAACACTTCGCCAGTCGTCCCAGCGTCCGTTCAGTGGTCGCCGAGCTACTGGCACAAGCGCTCAAGGCGCAATACCCCACGCTCGAAATCGACATTGCCAACACGTCACTGGCCGTACCCGTCAGTGCCAACCCGTTGCAGTATGAGTTGACCCCTCTGCTGGACCTGGCACTCGAGCATCTGGCCTCCGGTACCGAGCTGAATTTCACCGATCGACATGGCGTGCCCTGCAAATGGATCAATACCGCGCAATCCAGACTCCTGAAAACCACCGGTACGGGCGGCCACCTTGCTATGCCTTTAGGCATGCAAACCCTGGAAATAGCTATCCAGAACCTGCGCCCGCTGCTCAAGCCGGCATTCGCCGATGCACTGAGTCAGTATTGGGCAAAAAACGCATTCAGTTCATCTGCGTCGCCGGTCAGCCAGTGGTCATGGCTCAGCGACACTTTGCAAAATACCCTGCGCATCGCAGCCCTCAAGCAGCCCGGCCTGGATGACCTGCAGCGCCAGACGCTGGATCAAGTCACACGCTACCCCGACCCGGCAGAGCGCGCCGCAGCGCTGGGCGACTCAGCCGCGCAAGTCTTCATCGTGGATTCCACACTCAGCGAAGCCGGTAAAACCGCCACAGTCCTGAGCCCCGACCTGCTGATTACTCGTCAGGTCAACGGCCGACAAGTAGTGCTGCACGCGTCCGCGGCAGGCGTGGTCACGCCCTACTCTTCCCGGGAAACGTTCGCCCAGGCGTGGGAGCGTCAACTCAACAAAGACTTTGTGTTTGATCAAATGGTGTGGAAACGATCTGCACCCGACGGTTCCATCTTTGATACCCAGGCCGCCATTCTTCTTGATCGGCAATTGCAAAATATCGAGGCAATCCAGCTGCCGACGCATGCCAGTGTCGAGGAACTCGAACAGTTGTTTTCCCAGGCGAGTGCCACCGCACCCTGGTTCAGCGGCGCCTTGCATGCCCCATCGGCGGTGCTGGAACCCCTGGCGCGAACGCTGCCTGACTGGCTCAAACGCGCCAGTGGCGCTGACCGGTTCACCTATCGACAGCACGCACTCGCGCTGGCAAGCAGTGTGCAACGTAGCAACGGTCGAAACTTTCTGACCGACATCCCGGATCTTCACACGTACGCCGAACAACAGCTGGACGCGCAACTGGCAGCCAAAGGCTACCGTGCCAAAGACCTGGAAATTACATTCAAAGTGCCGGTCGGCACCCTCGGCGGTGGCTACATCGAGCCGGTCAAAATGAGCCTGGTGCAAATGGCCCTGGAAAACCTCGCCGGTTTGCCCAAAGGCGCGATGGATATCCGCCTGCGGGGCGTGCCGGTGACTGATCCGAAGATGGCCCAACAGCTCAAGGACCTCATCAGCCTCGTCGACATTGGAAAACACTACCCGGCGTTGCTTGAAACCCATCTGCTCGGCGATACCGCGCAAAGCCGCGAACGCCAGGCGCTGTTCAGCGAGCAAGTACCTGTGCAGCTCACTATGCAAGCTATGGAGTTCAAGCTGCGCGGCGAAAATGGCCTCACCGCGCGTGGCTGCCAATTGATCGAAGCGGCCGTGCGACCGGGCGCGGGGCCGCGAACGCTTGACGGTGCAGACATCACCGTTCGCCCCCTGGCATTCCTGCGTAAGCCGGGCGCTACACCCGATGTGGTCGACAACATGTTCCTGATCGAACCGCACGATCCGCAAAAAGGCCCGCACATTCTCTATCGACCCCAGCTTTCGCCGCCCTTGCAGGAGTTTGCCAGCCGCGAAGCACTGCTGACCGCCATCCAGCAATCGGGCCCGCTGCAACAAAGCATTCTTGCCTGGTTGCCCGACGCCAAAACCCGGGCGGTGTATGGCAATGGCGGTTTCCACACGCCGCATATCGCCCACTACAGCGTATTCAACGAGTTTGACGCCCCCCAGACACCTGCGCCCACCAGACTCGCCGTCGACGGCTACGCTGCCGCCGCCAGGTTGCAGCGAGCCTTTGGCGGCGGCGACCTGATGAAACACCTGTTCAGCGCCAATGCCCACAGCCTGGTCTCACTCGCCAAAGACCAGTCCGCCTCCGACACCGAAAGCCGCTGGGCCTCCCACAAAGAGCTGGGCTGGCTATTATTCAACAGCTTGCTGCCGGTGCTGCGTGGCCCGGGCGCGATGGTAGGTTGGCTGTTGCAGATGGCGGCGGTCGACAACGACATACAACGCGCCAGCGATCCAGGTAACCCTGACCCCACGGCTGCCATAGTGGACCTGTTGGTGAACATGGGGACGCTGCTCAGCCATTCTTCGGCGCCCGCAGTACCCGAACGTCCATTGGGCGCCCTGCCCTTCGCTCAGCGACCGGAAGTGGCTCTGCCGTTGGTGCGTCCCGCTGACACTGTCGCGAACACGGCGCCAGGAATTATTCGGGAAGCGCCCTCGGCAACGGCTGGCCAATTCATTGAAACCGCTGGAAGCTCGTTCGACTTCGCGTTCAGCGCCTCGCGTGATCTGAGTGCCACACAGCGCGCTCACATTGCTTCATTTGCTGTGCAGACGCCCGCGCATCCAGGCGAACCGATTTCCAAGGGCGCCACTCAAGGGCTGTACTCGATTGACGGCCATTTACACGTCCGAATTGACCGCCAATGGTTCCGTGTCGCTCGGGACCTCGACGGGCCGTTCATTATCGATGCCCAGGACAAAACCCGCAGTGGCCCGCCGATTCAACGCGATGCACAGGGCCAATGGCGCCTCGACATCAGCCCGAAACTAAGGGGCGGTATGCCTAAAGGTGCGATGGGCCGTACGGTCAGCAAAAACATGCAGGCCAAGGCGCTGAAAGACGCCGAGTACCGGCGCAACTTCCTGGAAGGCTTCAACGCATCGGAAGCTCACGGCAACTCCCTGAAAAAAATGGGCGAAACCCTTGGCGAGTACGAGCATGCCCACAATAACCTGAGGAAACTGTGGGAGTTGAAAAGCCGCCCCGACTCGGCCGGTCTTTACGATGCGCGCTACGCCGAACAACGGCGCGCCGCAGATGCGCTGCGAGCGAAGGTCGATCAGCAATTACTCGATATCGAACCGCTGAGCCACGCGGTTATGGCTGCAGGCGAAAAAACCGTTGAAAGCATCAAGCCGAAGAAGCTTGCCGGGTTGGACGACGTGTCCGAGTACAAGCAAAACCGCTCACTGGAATACCGGAGCATGCTGGGAGCGATGGAGGAAATAGAGGATGTTCATCGACGCTTATTCAATGTCAGCAATCGATTTACCGCCAGCGGCGAACCCTTGGCCACCATCATTCAAGCCGCTCGAGAGCAATCCGCGCCTGCCTACGATGCGACCGTCGCGGCCTTCAAAACCACATACCGCAACCGTGTAAACCTGGCGAAGGCCAAACAGTCGATCAACACCCTGTTCGAACAGTGGAAAGCCGACTCTCCTTATGGGGCCAACCAGGCCGAGCAGTACATCAAGGAGCGCTACACTACCCCGCCGGATATTGATTTGCTGTCTGCCAGGCTCAGTGTCCTGACCAACCTGAAGGAGTTGAGTATCAATAGGGGCACCTCCAGCCGTGGGCCTGACGCTGCGTTTTTCTTGAAGCGTTTTGGCAACACCCCTATCGAGCCGGTCAACCAGGCATTCCGTGATCAGCGCGAATATCAGGGCTACACACTTGAGGAACGCAAAGCCACGCTACAGACCGTTATCAGCACCTACCAGCAATCATTGAACGACAGCATTTACTTGCAAGAGACTTGCCCCGACCTGTTTCGTGGTGAATACCACGCCCTGTTTACGCAGCACTTGGGCGAGATCATCACCGATGCCGAAGCAGACCTTGCCCAGGTGATTCGCGAAGAGCAGCACTTGATGCCGGAATCGCCCGGCCGCACGGACCGGCGAGTCAAACCGCGCAACCAGCGGGTGTTCCATACCCGCGACAAAAAGACCCTGATCGGCACGCTGCGCCCGGCAGAGGCCGGGCGCAACGACATCATTGACGTGCTGGACCCCGCAACCGGGAACCCGCTCGCCAGCTACAGCGAACACCCTTCGCAACACGAGTGGGTGGAGATCGTGCGCGGCCCCAGTGTGCAAGCACCGCGACTGCCATCGCCCAAGTCGCTCAGAACGTACAAGGCCGAGGCGCAACAGCTGCTGGATGAGGCGGACAAGCTGCAAGCCTCGATTACCTACCAGAAGCGCAAACTCAGCGACCCCGCACGCCGGGACACCGTCAACCCTCTGGACTGGTATGACATGCTACGGGCTCAGGCCGACAGACTGCGCGAGGTTGCCCGGCAAACCCAAGCCAACCATAGCGGCCAGGCGGAAACAGGCGACCTGGTTGCGCAATGGAAAACGGCAGCAGACAACCTGCAACATGCGGCGATCCAGCACACCGCAGAGGGCTATCTCGTGCAACCGCCGAAACCGGAAAACGTGGATTTTCTGTGGCTCCACGGGTTTGTCGATATCAACCTGGTGAAGCGCGATGTACCGACCAAAAGTGGCGATGTTTTTACCGAATATGCGGTGCGGGAAAAGGGCAAAATCAACGTACTGTGGTACGCCCATTTTCATTACCCGGAGAAAGGCGCGGTGCGTAATACCTACACCGCAGCGCATTTGAAAATCCCCTCCCAACGCACCAAGACCCAAAAAGACTTGATCAGGGAGGCCGGCAATAACCGGCTGGTGGAGCAGATTATCCGCTCGCGGGTTTCGGCGCCGCTGGACGAAAAGTTGTTCCTGAAACTGTAAGCAACGCCCCTGTAGGTGCGTGCGAACACGCGCCTACAGGGAACACGGTCAGTGAGCAAATAACGAGTTGCCCTTCTGCCCTGCCAATTTCTCCGGTTTGATCAAAAACCGCGCCAGCGCCGGCAACAGCCACAGCGCGCCGAACATGTTCCACAGCAGCATGAAGGTCAGCATCAGGCCCATATCGGCCTGGAACTTGATGGCCGAGAAAATCCAGGTGCACACGCCGATGGCCAGGCACAGGCCAGTGAACAGCACGGCTTTACCGGTGGACTTGAGCGTCTGGTAGTAAGCCTCTTGCAGCGGCAAACCGGCGCGCAGGAAACTTTCGAGGCGACTGTAGATATAGATGCCGTAATCCACGCCGATCCCCACGCCCAAGGCGACCACGGGCAAGGTCGCCACCTTGACACCGATGCCCATGAACGCCATCAGCGCGTTACCCAGCACCGAGGTCAGCACCAGTGGCAGCACAATGCACAAGGTTGCCGCCCAGGAGCGGAAGGTGATCATGCACATCGTTGCCACACACAAATACACCAGGATCAGAATGGTCAACTCCGACTCCTTGATCACCTCGTTGGTGGCGGCTTCGATCCCAGCGTTACCAGCGGCGAGGATAAACTCCAGGCCATCCTTGTTGTTTTCCCTGGCAAAATCCTGCACCGCATGCACAGCGCGGTCGAGGGTTTCGGCCTTGTGGTCGTTGAGGAACACCAGCACTGGCGCCAGCGAGCAATTGTTGTTGTACAAGCCATCGGCGCGGGCGATGGAGTTGTTCAGCACGTCGGGGTTACGCGACAGGGTTTCCCATTTCAGGTTGCCCTCGTTCATGCCCTTGATCATCTGTTTGGACACGGTCACCAGCGAGATCGCCGACTGCACGCCTTCGGTGTTTTGCATCTTCCACATCAATTGGTCAATCGGCGCCATGGCTTCATAACGCGAGCAGCCTTCGGGCTTGGTCTTGACCATCACCACCAATACGTCAGAGCTGGTGGAGTAGTTATTGATGATGAAGTTGTTGTCCTTGTTGTAGCGCGAGTCGGGGCGCAGTTCCGGCGCGCCCTGGTCGAGGTCGCCGATCTTCAGGTTCTGGCTATACCAGAGGCCACCACCGAAGGCGATCAGGGCCAGCAAAATCGAGACTGGCGCCACTTTAGGGCTGGCGAATTTGGACAGCAGGCGCCAGAACGGGTGTTCGCGGTGTGCGTCTTTTTTGCTCTTGGCGATGGCACGCTTGCTGATGCCCACGTAGGAGATCGCCACGGGCAGCAGGATCAGGTTGGTGAACACGATCACCGCCACGCCGATGGAAGCACCAATGGCCAGTTCGCGGATCACGCCGATGTCGATGATCAACAGCGTAATAAAACCCACGGCATCAGCGAGGATGGCGATCATCCCCGGCAAGAACAGCTGCCGGAACGTCCGTCGCGCCGCCGTCAGTGCGTTATCGGCCTCACTGGATTGCAGCGCAATGCCGTTGATCTTCTGTACGCCGTGGGAAATACCGATGGCGAAAATCAGGAACGGCACCAGCATCGAATACGGATCGAGGCCGAAACCAAAAAAGTGCATCAGCCCCAATTGCCAGACCACCGCCACCAGTGTCGTGCTCAACACGGCGATGGTGCTGCGCAGGCAGTTGGTGAACCACAGCAGCAGAACCAGTGTGATAACAAAAGCGATGCCGAAGAACAGCACCACCATCACCAGGCCATCGATCAGGTCGCCGACCTTCTTGGCGAAACCGACGATGTGGATCTTGATGTTGGGGTTTTGCGCTTCAAACTTGTCGCGAATCTTGTCTTCGAGTTCATGGGAAAACTTGCGGTAATCCAGGGCCAGCAACTTGCCCTGATCCTGCGGGTCCGGGTAGGACTCCAGCAGCGGAATATCGACGATGCTCGATTTGAAGTCGTTGGACACCAGGCGCCCGACCTGGCCGGACTTAAGCACGTTATTGCGCAGTTGATCGAGGCTTTCCGGCGAACCGTTGTAGCTTTGCGGGATCACTTCACCGCCGGCAAAGCCTTCTTCGGTCACTTCGGTCCAGCGCACGCTGGGGCTCCACAGCGACTTGAGGCCTGAGCGATCAACGCCGGAGATGTAGAACACCTCGTCGTTGATCTGACGCAGGGTCTCCATGTATGCCTTGCTGAAAATGTCGCCGTCCTTGGCCTCCACCGAGATGCGCACCGTGTTGCCCAGGTTCGCCAAGTCGTTACGGTGTTCCATCATCTTTTCGATGAAGGGGTGCTTGAGGGGGATCATCTTTTCAAAGCTGGTGGACGGGCGAATCAAGGTCGCCTGCCAGAACAGGAAAATACTCACCAACAGGCAGATGACGATCACTGCCGGGCGGTTGTTGAAGATCAGGCGCTCAAGAAAAGTCGCTTTATCGTTGTGATGACTGCTCATTGATTCCCCGCCTTCTTATTGTTTTGTCGGTTCGGCGCCGGTGGGCGCAGCAATGCGAACCCCACCCTGCCCAGCCAGAATCAAGTTGCCATTGCCAGCCGAAGTCACCGCTGACAGTGAGATCCGGTCCGGGCGATTGAACACGCTGAAGGTCTGGCCATCATCATGGCTGACCACCACGCTGCCGCCGTTACCGACGACCACGATGGAACCGTCATCGAGCAACGTGGCGCCCGACAAACCAAATTCCAGGGCACCGCGCGCCGCGTTCAACTCGACCTGTTGCCAGGTGCTACCGAAATCCGTGGAGCGATAAAGATTGCCGCGCAGGCCATACGCCAGCAGGGTTTGCGGTTGCGACGTGCTGATCACGCCAAACAGCGAGCCCTCGTAGGGGCCTTCGAGTTTTTCCCAGGTCTGGCCGTCGTCGCTGGAGCGGAACATGCTGCCCTGCTCACCCACGATGAACAGCCCGGCGTCATTAATGTGGGCGATGGCATTGAGGTGAAACTGGTCTTCGTTGTCGAGGCGGTCGCTGACGTCTGCCCAGGTGTTGCCGCCGTCGGTGGTTTCGATCAACGCGCCATAGGCGCCCACGGCCAGGCCGTGTTCGGCGTCTTTGAACCAGATGTCGAGCAACGGCGCTTCGCGTTTGAGGTCTTGATATTGCTGGGTCCAGGTGGCGCCGCCATCGGTGCTGGCAAGAATTTGCGCATCATGGCCCACGGCCCAACCGTGTTTGTCATCGACGAAAAATACCGCCGTAAGCAGCTGGCGGGTGGGGACTTTGGCCTGGGCCCAGGTGCCGCCATTGTCGTCGGAATAGAGGATGTGCCCGCGGTCACCGACCGCCACGAGGCGCTTGCCGGCATGGACCACGTCAATCATCAGGCCTTTGGCGGCCTTGGGGGATTCAATCGCAAACGCCGGCGCAGCGGCGGGATCGCTGGCTGCCAACACGGGCGTCGTCAACACGGCACCTGCGAACAGCGAGAGCGCTGTGGCCAGCAACGCAACCCTGCGTGCGGCGCGTGGGCGGCAAACAACCCAACCCATGACAGGCTCACTCATAGACCTTTCTCCCCATTTATTATTGTTAGGTCGTCTCGCCTTCCCGGGCTCTGAAACCTGCAATCTAGAGCGCCTGGAGGAAGCAGGGGCCATCCTATCGGGCTTTCGAATCGTCTGACAATCGGCGCTACGTTATCTTTTGTTAACTGATGGCCTTTCGTCACAACCTGAATATAGCTGCATTCGTCAGGATGATTGGCAGCGCGCAAATGAATTTATTTTCCATCTATTGAATTTAGAGAATTTTTATTCCATTAATAGACCTCTTAACAACAATAATTCAAAGGACCACGGCGATGCGTGAACTCGGAATCGGCTTGATTGGCACAGGCTTCATGGGGCGCGCCCATGCGTTGGCCTTCAATAACGCTCGGGCGGTATTTGAACTGCCGGTACACCTCAAGCTCGCCGCCCTGGCCGATGCCGACACCGAGCGCGCCAGTCGTTGCGCCACCGCCTGGGGGTTTGCCAGGGCCCATGGCGACTGGCAAACATTGATCGACGACCCGGCGGTCGACGTCGTGGCGATCACCACACCCAATCACCTGCACTACCCCATGGCCATGGCTGCGATCGCGGCGGGCAAAGCGGTGTATTGCGAAAAACCCCTGGCCGTCAGCCTGGAGCAAGCCGACGCCATGCGCCGCGCCGCGAGCGCCGCCGGCGTGGTCACGCGGGTGGGCTACAACTATCAGCACAACCCGATGATCGGCTGGGCGCGCCAGATGATTGCCAGTGGCGAGCTGGGCGAGATCATCAGCTTTCAAGGCGAAAACAGCGAAGACTTCATGGCCAACCCGGCAACGCCCTGGGCCTGGCGCTGTGAAGCGGACCACGCAGGCGGCACCCTCGCCGACCTTGGCAGCCACTTGCTGGCCATGGCCCGCTATTTGGTGGGTGATGTGCAACATGTGTGTGGCGACACCCAGACCGTGCATAAACAGCGCCCGTCGAGCGCTGGCAGCCACGACATGCGCGCGATCACGGTTGACGATCAGGTACACGCCCTGCTGCGCTTTGCCAATGGCGCGCGCGGCACGGTGAGCAGCAGTTGGGTCAAGCATGGCTACAAGAACCACTTGAGCTTTGAGATCAGCGGCACCCAAGGCACGCTGGCGTTCGATCAGGAGCGTTTGAATGAACTGCGCCTGTATCGCGCCGGCCAGCCGGGCTTCCAATTGCTGCTGGCTGGCCCTGCCTTGCCCGGCTATGCGGCCTTCAGTCCGGCCGCAGGCCATCAGCTGGGGTACAACGAACTGAAGACGCTGGAGGTACACGAGTTGATCATGGCACTGGCAGGCCAAGGCGCCGACGGCACGGATTTTGAGTCGGCCTGGGAAGTGGAGCGGCTGGCCACGGCGATTCGCGTGTCGGCTAAAGAAGAACGTTGGGTTGAAGTTATCTCGGTCTAACCCTCAACCGCGGGCAAGCCCGGCTCCCACAGAGGACTTAGCCCACGATGATTTTGACCTTCTCCCCCCGCGCCAGGGTGCAACGCCGCCGCGTCTTGCCCTAGCGAGCGGCCTGCTCACGCTCGCGCACAAAGCCTGGCACCTGATCGCCAGGCAGCGCCTTGCTGAAATACCAGCCCTGAATAAACAGCTCAGTACCGGTATTCAAGAACGCCAGTTGCTCGGCGGTTTCTACGCCCTCAACCACCACGCCCAGGTTCAGCGCCTCGCAAAAGCGCAGCATGCCAGTCAGTACCAGGGCGCCTTTTGGATCGTGCTGAGCCACCACAAAACTGCGGTCGATCTTGATGAAGTCCACCGGAAACTGGTGCAGATAGCTCAGTGCGGAAAAACCGGTGCCGAAGTCGTCGATATACACTTTGGCGCCAATGGCCTGGAGTTTCTGGATGGTCTGGCGTGTGGCTGGCACGTCACTGACCAGCGCGTCTTCAGTGATTTCCACCGACACCTGACCATGGGCCTGGGCGAGGATGTCCACCAGGCGATCGCCATAGGCGGCGTTCGTCAGGGTAGCGCTGGAAATATTGATGGTCATCGGCAAGGCGAAGCCAGCCTTCTGCCACTTCTGATACTGGCGCACGGCCTGGGAGGCGACCCACACGTCGACGTCGGGCATCAGCCGCGCCTGGGCCAGCCATTGCAGGAACTCCCAGGGTGAGTGCACCGTGCCCTGATTGTCCCGGGCACGCATCAGAGCTTCGCAACCCGTGCACAGGCCGGTGCGGGTGGAAACCTGCGGCTGAAATTCGAGGTAGAACTCGTAGTCGCAGATCTGCTGGATGTGGCTCAGTTCGCTGGCCTGACGCGCGAGGATCTTGTGGGAGGCCAGCACCGGGTCCAATTCGAGCAAGCGCCCCTTCTCTTCGAGGCCGCGAAAGGTCATGTCCAGCGACTTGAGGTACACCGTGCCGCCTTCGCCGGGCTGGCGATGGATCGCCCGAACATAGGGTGCATACACCAAAGTCCCGAGGCCCAACAGCAGCACTTGCAGCACCACGGCAGCCACATCGCCATGGGTACTGAGGTAGGCGTTGAGCAGCACCGGCGAGGTAAACGGTACGCTGGTGACGGCTGGCGAGACCCATCCCAGTTGTACCACCGTCAAGGCCACCGTCGCGTTAAGCGCCGGCACCAGCAGAAACGGAATGAACAAGCGCGGGTTAAGAATGATCGGCAGGCCGAACAGCAGCACCTCGCTGACATTGAATAAAGACAGCGGCAAACTGGCCATCGCCAGCAGGCGCATGGACTGGCTCCTGGAAAACAACAGCACTGCCACCAACAGGCACAACGCCCCGCCCGAGCCGCCGATAAATGCAAAACAGCCCAGCAGGCCGCCGTTGAGCAGGTACTTGGCTGGCTCACCGGCGGCCAGTGCGGCGCCATTGAGTGCCACGGCCTGATCCAGCACATCGAACAACGGCTGCATGGCATACACGCCATGGATACCAAAGAACCACAGCAGCGAATTCATCAGGGTTACAAACAAACCACTGCCGTAAGGCGATTGCAGCGCGTCGAGTACCTGCGGCCCCTGCAGTTGCGCCACATAGGGAATCTGTAACAGCAACGACAACAGCGCCACCAGGCACAGCGCAGCAATGGCCCCCGGCACCACCATATTGATGGTGCCGCGCAGGTTGTGCCCTACCAGGTCTTCATTGACCAGGCGGGTCCAGCGAAAACGGTGCAGCCAGGCAATCGCTGGCACATTGATCAATGGGGATGCGATGGCGATGAACAACACGAAAGTGGCCGAGGCGCGTGGATACTCGCGCAGGACAAACGTGGCGACCACCACGTGGGCGAGGCACAAAAACGCCACGGGCAATTGTGGCAGGCGATGCTGGATGGCCAGCATGTAGCCGATTGATGCCGCCACCAACAGCGGGATCACCGAGCTGATCTGGTTGTGCAGCCCCGAAAAAAAGGCCACCACTTGCGGGTTAAAGCCCAGCGCCCTGGCACACTCGGACAGCATCAGAAAACCCGCCGACACCAGCAGGCATGGCAGGACCCACAGCAACCCTTCACGAATGGCACGCAATGATTCCGTACTCGCCAGGGCCGCGAGGCGCTGAGTCAGGAAAAGTTTAAACAGCGTCTGCGCCATGACCCGTCCCTCTGCCCATCGCTCACTGCCCCTGGTGGGCAGGTACGAAAACCCTGGGTCACGCTACACGCCCTGATACCGGGAGCGATAGGGTTTTGCAATGGGGCGCCTTATTTTTCAGGATTAACAATGATTAGAACTACGGCCTTTGTAAGAGGGTCTTACGTCACATCATGGGAATTTCCCGCGCCGCAAGGGTAAACTTCCGACACGGCAACGGAAATTGGCCGTTGCGACTACTGACGAATAGTCAGTTGAAACGCCGGGGGCTGAATGTCTCCCAACGTTGGATTTGATGATCTGCAGCAAACGGCAGGTTCATTTCATTGTGTAGAGTCGGCGTTTTTCCCAAAGGATCCGGGCCGGACATAAAAGGAGGTCGGTTAAACATGCAAGGCAAGCTATCAAACCCCATGCCACCGGTGGCATCCAACGCATTGCTGTGGGTAATTGGGGTTGCGTTACTGATCATCGTCAAGGACACGATCGCGCGGACCTTGGAAGTCGATGAAGATGATTGGCTGCCATTGGACCTCGGCGTGGCGCTCTGCGCCTACGTGCTATTGTTTTTGCTTGAACCGATACGCAAACGAATAAATCGTCGCCTGGAAAAACGTGCCCGGCGCCGAGAAAATCGTCACAGGAGTTAACTTTTGTCACCACCCGGCGATAACCATCAGCGCGCCTTGGACCGATTTTTGATCGAACACCCGGACGTCGCCATCGAACTCGACACCCTCAACCCCCTGGCCGCCCAGGCCAAAGGTGAAACCCTCGCGCAGTACCGTGCCGAGCGCTTGCATGAAGCTTTCGAAGCCGAAGCTGAGCGCCAACATATGTTTGCCTGGGAGCTGACCCTGAAGTTGACTGCTGAATCCCCCGCTGCCTTCGAAGCGCAACGCCTGGAAGTGCATAAGGAAGTTGCGCAGATGGCGGGGTTGAGTTGGGTTGAATACTGCAAGTTGCATGAATTGGCCAGTTAACGGTTTTGCTACAGGTTCCAGAAGCGTCGGTTGCGGCCCATCACATGGCGCAACTCGCGGACGCTGATGCATCGCCGCTCAGGGTCAACCGCCAAGGCCGTACGCAACGCAGGCCAGTAACGCCCTGGCAATTGCCGGGGTCGTGCCAGCCTTTCCCACGGTTTTTTCGCATCCAAACGTTGCCCATGGGCCAGTTCATACAACACACAGGCCACGCCATACAGGTCGGCGGCGCCAGTAAGCACGCCACCTTCCAGCAGCTCGGGAGCGGTGTAAGCCGGTGTCCAGGCGTTAAAACGGTTGCGACTCAAACCCGGCAAACCCGCCGTCACCTGCGCCTGCGCCACACTCAGGCCGAAATCGAACAAACGCACACCCTCCTCGCCCAGCATGATGTTGGCCGGTTTGATGTCGCCGTGCAGTACGTTTTGCTGATGGGTGTACACCAACGCGTCCAATAACTGTAAGGCCACTGGCTGCAGTTCTCGCCAGGGCAACCCAGCCGGGCATTCCGGGAGCAGTCGGTCGAGCGTAATGCCGTGCAGCAATTCCATGGTGAAGAAGGCCGCTTCGTGCGTGGCATCGACCTCGAACGAAAACGCGCGCACCACACCTTCATGGCGCAGGCTTCGTGTCACGGAAAACTCGCCGTAGAGCAACAGGTGCGCGTCTGGGCACTGGGAAAACGCCTCGCCCAACAGCTTGATCGCCACGCCCGGGCTTGGCTCGCCAAACTGCTCGTGCAGCAGGTCCCGGGCACGATACACCACGCCCATCCCGCCCCGTCCCAGTTCGCGCTCAAGGTGATAACGCCCGGCAAGCAAGCTGGGCGCAGTGATTGCTGCACTCATGGCTGCACCACCACGGCAGTGAAATCATCCCGAACCGGCCTGCGCGCCACCAGCGCAAATAACCGATCCACCACGTGCTGCGGTGACCCCATGCTCAGCGCCCGGCCCAGGTCACGATGGCTCAGGACCTGATACAGCCCGTCGCTGCACAGCAGGAATACATCGCCCGGCCGGGTGTTGAGCTCCAGCACTTCAAGCTGCAGTGGCGCCCGAGCCCCCACCGCGCGGGTCAACGCCCTGGCATCCGGATGAGCCTGGGCTTGCACCACACTCAGCTGGCGCTCATCCATGAGGCGCTGCAGCACAGAATGGTCCCTCGACAGCTGGTACAGCCGCTGTCCACGCCACAAGTAACAGCGGCTGTCTCCGGCCCACACACAAGCCGCGCGCCCCTGCTCAATCAACAACGCCACGACGGTACTGCCCATGGTGACGTGCGCCTCCGTAGAGCGCTGCGTTGCTGCCGCCCTGAGTCGTTGGCTGACCTCCTGCAAGCATTGGCGTGCCGCGTTGACGCGCTGATCAAGGCTGCCCTCGGCCGGCAAAGTGGCCAGGCTGCTGACCACCCACTGGCTGGCGACGTCTCCATCCTGATGGCCGCCCATGCCGTCCGCCACTGCCCAGCACCCGTGCCGCGGGGCGTCGAGGAATGCGTCCTCGTTACGCGACCTCGCCTGGCCCCGCTGAGTGCGCGCGGCGCTGCGCCAGTGACTGTGCACGTGGCTCACAGTTGCTCCGGCAGCCGAAAAGTGCGCCAGGTGTCGATTTCAAACGGCCCCGTTGAACCTTGAGTGGTGAGCAGGAAATTGGCGCGCAAACCGGCGAGGTCAGCCTTGTATATCTGCGCATTACGGCCACTGGCGGCTTCTTTCTGCAGCAGGTCGAGAAGCCTGAACAATGACCAGGCCCCGGTATTTTTCTCGAGGCCCAGGGGCCGCTGCTGCGAGCCTCTCTCCAGCACAAGGCTGCTGCGACCGTTGTCTGCCTCGATGGGCCACTCAAACACCATGGGCACGATGGGGCCATGGCGATACTCCAGCTGCTTTTCGCCCAGCCGCAGGATCGCCCTGCTGACCGACTGATCGAGGCTGTAGGGCGCCAAAGTGAACCGCACAGAAAACTCGCCTTGCGCCTCGTTGAAGAAGCCACGGCGGATGACCTGGGCTTTCATCAACTGATCCAGCAGCGCGCGCGACACCGGAAGGCTGTTGCCATCCACACCTCGCAACTTGTAACGGCTGCCATCGGCGCTGATGAATGGCCGCAGGTAGCCCTCATAAAAGCGCGCCATGACACCTTGAGGTTTGAAAAACTCCTGAAAATCGTTGAGAGCAACATCGCTGGCGGCGTGGGCATTGAACGGATAACGCTGGCGAATGGCCTTGCTGTAGAGGCCGTAGACCTCACTTTGGTAGCGTTGATTGACGTGCGCATACGCCCCTTCCAACAGGTGGCGCCAACTGTCGTCAGCGACCCTGTCAAACCAGCCGGCGAGCGGCGCCGGTAAACGCGCAGCGGCATTTCGCAGGTTGCCGAGCACATCCTGCTGCCCTTCCATTCGCCGTTTGACCCTCTGGAAGACTGCCTGCTCCGGCGAACTTTCGCGGTTCAGCCCCGCCAGTTGCAGGTGCAACTCGTCGAACAGGCGTAACGCCTGGGTCAACTCGACACCCGGGTTGTGCTGCTCATCCAGCAAGCGGTGCAACGGTTCAAAACGCCGTTGCAATGCGCGGCGAGCGGAGTCTGGCAGAGCCGCAGACTGCGCGGCAGCGACGACCGACTGAGCGATCGCGCCAGCCTCACCGGCCTGATCGGCGACGTTGGCCAACATTGCCGGGGCTGGTAGCAAGCGGGTATTTTCACGAAGCGTCAGCAATAGCTGCATCAACGGCGACTGGGCCGACGTCAGGCTCGCAAGCTGCTCGGCGTCCTGCCTGAGGCTGTCAGTCTGCTGCAGGCTGACACGGCCAAGGGCGTCGCTCCAGGCATCGGCATACTCACTGAAATAGCGCTGTTGCAGTTCCACCATCAGCCGGCGCAAGTCCATCACACTCAGGTCGGCGCCCTCCCCGACAACCCAGTTGTCCTGCGCAATACCATTCACCAGCCTGGGGCCCTGCGCCTCGAAGTACTGCCAATACCGTTTGGTATAGAAACCGGGAATCGGTGGTTCAATCGCAGCGAACACCTTGCCGTCGCCAAGACGCAAAGGTTCGAGGTTTCGGGACTGCTCCCGCAACACGCGATACACCGCATCGGCCATCGATTCGCCCCGCAGCTCTTCACGTGCCCTGGCCACCAATTCTTCGTTAATGGGCGCGGTAAATGGTTGTTCCAGCAGCCGCGCCAAGTGCTGATTCAACCGCGTCTGCACCGATGTATCCGCCGAATAACGCACCGACCAGTGATCGGCCATGTGTTGCGCCAGCCACCGGGTATCCCGGCGATCACGCAATTTGATCATCAGGTACGCGCGCAGGTTTTGCAGCAACCGCTCGCGATCCCCCAGGCTTGCGCGCACCTGCTCTTCCAGCACTGCCGTGGTTCGCGCCAGAAATTGCTGTTGCAGTGCTTGCTCGTAGGCTCGCGTCAAGACTGGACGGCTCACTTCGCCTTGGTAGAGGCCCGCACTGTCCACAAACCGGACGTTACCCGGCGCCGGGAATACCTGCGTCGCCGCCAGCCGCGCATCCAGCCACGTCAGGAGTGCCAGGGTTTCGTCGCCTCCGTGCGCAGCGGGCGAAGGTTGTGGTGCCAGCGCTGCCAACTGCGCCAAGCGTTGCAGGTTGACTCCGTAACTGTGCGTCCATAGCCATCCGGCACCGCCGACGACCAGTGCCACTGCCATTACCAACATGCCCTGACGCCGATTAATGCGGCGCTGCTCCTGAGTCTGCAGGCCAGCCAAATGCGCGCCGGCAAATATCACCAGGCTGAACAGCCCCTGGACAAAGCGGCTGCGCCTCTCCCCCGCGCAGGTCAAATAGAACCCGCGCAAACCATTGATACGCTGATAACGATGCGCAGAAAAAGCTGACTCTACGTACTGGCACAAACGTTCACCGACCTGCGCCGCCTGTTGCGCGAACTCAAGCATCTGGCCACGCCGTTCAACGCTGCGTTCCTGGTGCAACCGGCTGATCAGTTGGGCACTCAAGCGTTGCAGTAGTGCCTCGAACGCCTCGCGGACCTGACCCACGTCGATGCCCGTGCTACCCGCTTCAAGGCGCTGGCCCAGCACGCTATCGGCATCCTCTGTGGGCGATGCATCGAAGAACTCGCAAAAACCCGGCAGCCGATCAGCCTGGGTCAGCACCAGATAAATGGGCACATCCATTCGCAACGTCTGCTGAATATCCTGCAGGCGCGAATGCACATGGCGTGCGTGGTGATCCAGATCGTGTTCATTGCTGCTCAACAGCGTATCCACCGACAGTGCCACTACCACCCCGTTGAGTGGGCGTGTCCGGCGCCGCAACCTGAGCAGGTTCAACAGTGTTTTCCAGCCCTCGGCGTCAACCCTGCTGTCAGGTTGCGTCAGGTAGCGCCCGGGGGTATCGATCAGTACGCCTTCGTCGGCGAAATACCACTCACAGTGAGCGGTGTCGCCCTGTTGGCTCGCCTCGACGCGGTCAAGCGGTAACGCCAATCCGGCTGCCGCCAACAGCTGGGTCTTGCCACTGCCTTGTTCACCGATCAATACGTACCAGGGCAAGTCGTTACGCCAACGGGCAGTATGCGCTGCATAACGCTGGGCAGTTTTCAGCACGTCGACTGCCTCCTTGAAGCGGCCACGGACCTGCTTCTGCTCATCCTCAACCCAACCCAATTGCTGATCGCGCACGCTGTTCTCGGGCCTTTCAAGGCCTGCGGTGCGACGCCCACCAACAAGTGCCATCGCCAATCCCCACAGCAATAACAGTGCGCTGATCGTCACCAGGCGAGCAGTCGCGCCCTGCCAGAACCGGTAGTCATCCACCGCCAGCAGCGGCCCGATGCACCACACCAGAACCGCGCAGGTCAGCACCAGCAATAAGCTCCAGACCCAAATTGTGCCCAGCACGGTGCGCGCGTTCTTGAAGAATGCGTTCATTGATTGCTCCCAGCGTTTACAAGGGCGTCTGAGTCAGTTCCGACGCCGAAAATTGAAGGGCTTGCAGCGTATTTTCACGCGCTTCTCCCAGCGTCCAGGCAAACCCTGCGTACATCCCCACCACACAGGCCAGGACGAATACCGTGGCCCAAGGCGCCGAAATCATGGGGTATCGCGTGCGGCGTAACGGCCCGGCGCCGGCTGTTAATAAAGGCTCCGGTGGCGGGTCACCGCGCACTTGCCTGATCTGCCGATGCAAGGCATCGCGAATGGCCTCAAGTTGTGACACGCCTCGCTCCATGACCCGGTATTTACCCTCGAATCCAATCGACAGGCACAGGTACATCAGCTCCAGCATGGCCAAATGCTTGACCGGGTCGCGAGACAGCCGCTCCAGCAGCTGAAACACCTTCTCTCCCCCGAAGGTTTCATTGTGAAACCGGCTCAGCAGGCTCATCTTCGACCAGTCACTGCGATTGCCCCACGCCGTGGTGACCACGGCTTCATCAATGACACTGCACAACACATAGCGCGCAGAGATGACTTGGCTGTTCTCAACGCCCCGCTGCAAGGCGCGGCTTTCAAATGCAGTAACGGCCGCTGCCAACCGGTCATTCACCGTCGCGATGCTTTCGCGACCGGAACAGCCCTTAAGCTGGACCACCTGGGACAATACGCCCGACGCCGCGACCACCAAAGGATTGGGCCCCATCTCAAAACCCGTTACCTCGTGCACGCGGGCGGCGTAGATCATCCGGTCTTCGAGTTGCTCAATACGTGGTGGCGAAGGGAAATCCGTGACGGGCGACTGCGTCGGTCCACGGCCTTCATGGTCGAGCAGAATGGTTTTCTCATCCTGCGGGTATTCACTGTCCATAGCGTTCAATTCCTGATGGCCCAGAAGTTAAGTTCAAGTGCCGCAAATTCCCCACTGACGTGGAAGGCGAAACCACCCGACTGCTCCAGCTGCGTAATGTCGCGAGCACTCAGGTCGAGCATGAAATAGGTTTTGCCGGCATGAAATGGAATCTGTCGCGGCGCCACAGGCAGTGGCTTGACCTTGATACCCGCCAAATGCAGGTTGACCAATTCCCGAATGCGCTCCACCGGCCCGACTTTCAAATGCGCCGGCAGGCGTTGACGCAGCGCCTCCGAATCGCATTGCGCAGTGGCTGCCAGAATGAACGTCGCGCTGCCCAGCAACTTCAAATCGCTCACCGGGCACACCAGCACGCCATACTGGCGCTGCTGCAGGGTCAACTCGATGGCGTGTTGCTCCAGCACCATCGACAACACAGCCCGGACGCCTTCCATCAGCCCACGAAAACTCTCACCCTGGTCGCCATGCCGGTAATACACCTCCAGGTGCGCGCGCTTGCTGTCGTTGGCAAAGGTTGATAACTCACCGAACAACGCCAATAGCGCTCGGAACAGGGTTTGCGGGCGAACCTGGGTCTGGCTCAGGTAATGACGCAGCTCCAGCTCGGTACGGTTGATCAGCTGCAACATCAGGAAATCGCCGATTTGCGTGCCGACCGCCGTGCCCTCTCCCCGGATACCTGCCGCAATCGCATCGCCTCGGCTGGCAAGCAGGCTGATCACCTCCTTGAGGCATGACGACACATAACCGCTGCCCTGAAGAAAGATGAAACTGGGGATGAAATCCGCGTCCAGGCTCACGCCACCCTCACGGGTCGAGTCGATTACCTGGGCAACTTTGAGTTTGACGAAACCCTGCTCGCTTTGCTGCTCGCCCAACACCAGACGCAGGTCAGGCCGTGCACAACTGATGTGGCATCGGGAGTCGGCCCCGGCGTTGGAATCACCCACCTCTACATCACAGGCAAGATAGCGTGCCAGCACCTCGGTTTGCTGTGGACGACGAACCTCAATCTGGTTACCCGTGGCCAGCGGCAACGCCAGGTAAATCGCTTGTTTCCCCGAGTTCGCAGGGACTTGCAAAACCAGCGGTTCCATTGCTGCACTCAGCTCGAACAGGCTGCCATCCGGCAGCACGCCACTGGCCTGATTGACCACGACCTTGCCGAAATTAAGATGCTCCAAATCGACTTCCAGGGTTAGAAACCCCCACGCATCATCGCCCAGCAAGCGAGTTCGGTTGAGTTGCTGGTGCCAATAGCGGTCGTTGTGCTGCAAATGCTGGGGCCGCAGAAGCATGCCTTCTTGCCAGATGACTTTGTGAACGTGCATATCACTCAGCCTCCCCGTCAGAACCGCTCGAGGCCGCACGAATACCGGCCTGGTCCAGCACCAGATCGGCGCGGGTCAGTTGCTGCGCCGTGACCGGAACCACCCACCGCCATTGAACATGGGGCAGGTCTCGATAGGCGGCGAGAACGCCTATGTAGCGAGTTTCAGGCTCCAGCCTGAGTTTCAGGGTTTGCTGTTCTCCAGGGCGCAGTTCAAGTTCAGCGCCTTTGACCCAGTCCTTGGGCAACGCTTGCTCGGCATGGCTGTAGAGGCTGAAGAAATCAGCATTCTCGAAGGCCACGGCATGTCGCAACTCAAGCAGATTCACCACCACCGGAGAGGGGCGACCGTTGAGGTCTGGGTTGACTTGCTCGCTGGCGGCCAGCGACAGGTCCAGTTTGGTCAGCGTGGAAAAAGGCGACACAGCGCTGCAACCGGCCATCAGGCCAAGGAAGAGCAGTATTGATAAGCGCGCAACACGAAACATAAACATCATCCTGAATAGTCGACGTGCAGGGTTGAGATAAGGCGTGCCTGCTCTTCGTAGGCCTTGGCGAAGTCGCCACCGGACAGCTGATCACTGCCCTGTTGATCCGCGATCAGGCGCTGGTAGTGACGCCGGTACGCGCGCCAGTGCCCGCCGTCGGTGGAAAATCGGGGCCGTTTGCCCTGAGAGTCGAAGCACATCAGCAAATGACCCGGTGAGAAGGTGCTGCGTGCAGTGCGCAACGCGCTGCGACAGGCAGCCAGCAATGCCACCTGATGCACCTGAAGCTCCCGATGAACCTGTATCAAGGACCGCTCGGCAGAGAGTTGGCCCAACTCACCCGGCCCCAGCATTGCCGTCAACGCCGCGTGCGTATCAGGGCAATCCTTCAAGGGGTTCCGGCTCTCGAGCAGGCTTTCGTCACGCCGCAGACTGAGTTCACTTTTAAGCTCGTCACAGGTGCGCACGCTTTGCTGCAAGCCCTCGACACCGAGGCGAAGCAGGCGCGCCACCTTGATCGCCAGGACCTCGCGACCCGATGCTTCGAGGGCTTCCACGCCAATGCCGAGCGCCTCTGCAAACTGTGTCCAAAACGCTTCATCAACCGGCGGTGCTGTGCAGGCGGGTTGAGTCGAGAACGCTTGCGGAGCGGGTTCAGCCCGTCGCGGAACCACCAGATGATCCCTCTCGACTGCGCTGTGGCGCGTCCACGGTTCAGGCTCGGCAACGGCCTCCTCCAACGCCTCCAATTCGTGGGACGAGGTCTCTTGCCGCTGTTCGCGATCAAACGAATCCAGGGGGTCCAGTGCCAGGAAGGCATCATCGGGAATTGATTCGCACGGGCCCACGACGCTCCCGCTGTCAGCCCCAAACGGTGCGATCAGTCGCGCGCGGATCGTTAACGTCCCCATTCGGAACTCGTCGCCGTCACTGATCTCCCGTGCCTGCCCTTTGCGCAGACGTTCAGCACTGCCTGCCACTGCGATACCGTTACTGCTGATATCGGTCAGGAAGTAGCGCCCCTCACGGTACGCGACCAACCCATGGTGGCTGGAGAGCAAGCGACTGGGATCCGCAATCACCCAGTCACAGCCGGCGCCACGGCCAATGACACCGCCCGCACCGTCAAACGTTTTGCGGGCCGAGGGTATGGCACTACCGCCCTCGGCATCGCATGCCTCAAACACAAGTTGCATGGTCTGGCTCTCCTCGTTCACTGGCTACGCGTACCTGCCGGCGGCTCACCCAGAGGGCGGTAGTCGGCGTCATCAAACACGTAGTTGGCGCTGCAGCCACTGAGCAAACACAGCACAAGCACGACGGCTTGCCACGGACGATCAGGCATCAGGTTTCTCCCCACGGAAATAAAGCGGCCACGCGCGATTCGGCGCAGTCGGCGGTAATGAAAGGCAACAATCAAACGCGGCATTCAACATTCGCCCCTGGCGTCGCCAAACGGGATGTTCAAGCGCGCAAGGCGATAGAGCAGCGTGCGACGAGCCACCCCGAGTTCACGCGCCGTTCGGGTGCGATTGCCGCGGTTCTTGTGCAGGCAATCGATCAGAAATACCCGTTCCACCCGCTCCATGCGCTGGCGCAGCGTCACATCGTCGGTGGCGCTTGCAGCTGGGGCGAGAGGCAGTGACAGGTGCGCCGGCAGAATCACGTCGTCGTCACACATCAGCACCGCCCTCTCCACCAGGCACTTAAGCTCGCGCACGTTGCCGGGGAAGGCGTGACTCGACAGTTGATCCAGAGCAGGGTTTGACCAGGCAACCGGCTCCCTGCCAAGCGCTGCGCAGGCCTTGTCTGCGAAATGCCGTGCCAGCTGCAACACGTCGCCGTCCCGCTCACGCAAGGCCGGCAGTTGAATGGGAAATTGTGCGAGCCGGTAGTAGAGGTCTTCGCGGAAACTGCCCTCTGCCACCATCGCCGCCAGATCACGGTGGGTGGCGGCGATAATGCGCACGTCAACCTTATGGGCGGCGCTGGCACCCAAAGGGCGAACCTCACCCTCCTGCAACACCCGCAGCAACTTGGCTTGCAATGACAGCGGCATATCGCCGATTTCGTCCAGCAGCAACGTGCCGCCATCTGCGGCGTCAAACAGCCCCGCGTAATTGCGTTCGGCACCGGTGAACGCACCCTTGCGGTAGCCAAACAGCTCGCTTTCGAGCAGCCCCTCCGGGAACGCGGCACAGTTCTGCACAACAAACGCCTGGGCTCTGCGCGGCCCGGCGGCGTGAATAGCGCGCGCCACCACTTCTTTACCGGTGCCGGTCTCGCCTCGCAGCAGCACGGTGTAAGGGGTCTGCAAGACCTTCCCGATCAAATGACAGGTTTGCTCCATCGCCACACTGTTGCCGATCAAGCCATACGCGCCCGTCATCGGCGCACCACGCAGTGGTGGAGTGTCGCTTGGTGCAGGCTGCCGGCACCGCAACATGAGCAACTGATTCAAGGCAAAACTGCCCAGTTGGCCCAGTGACGCCGCATAGACATGCAACTGCGCCGGACGCCGACTGGCGCAGAGCAGCACCCCCGTAATCACTTTGTGACGGTTGAACAGCGGCACACTGAGCAAAGAGCACCAGGGTGCCCCGCTTGTCGGGAGAAAACCGGTGTCGTAGAAGCTGTTTTTTACATCATCGAGACTGAGAGAACGCCTTTGCTCAATGGCGTAATGCAACACCTGTTCATCATGTAAAGCACGACCTGACGGCAGCGCTTTCGATGCCAGCGTCACCGGCAAGTGCTGGGCGACCAGATAAAGTCGGCCATCTGCCTCGTCACGCCGATACAACTGGCTGAGCTCGCACTGGCTCAGTTGAGCGGCGCCTGCGACGCACACGTCAGGCAGGCTTGTTTCATCACTGTCCCATCCCAGACGCATCAAGCAGTGCAACAGCTCATTCGCATAATCCAACGGGTCGCAAACATCGGTAAACAGACTGTTCGTCATTGGCTGAACTCGCAGGTGGGCTGGCCGTTGTCATCCAGCCCGGCGTGAGCCGAAGACAAGGTTTCGCCCGCAGCCATAGCGCTGAGCAGACGATCTACCATCTGTGGCAGCAAGTGCTGCTCGATCCATTGATCGATGTACCGCGCGCCGCTGTCGCCGTGCGCGCAACGTTCAGTCATGTGCGCAATCAGCTCGGGTGAATAGGTGAACGCCAGCTTGCGCCGATGCAGGCGCTCACCGAGGCCTGCCAGTTTGAGCCTCGCAACGTCGTGCAGCACCTGCCCCGTCAGCGGGTAATACGGCACGACACGCATGCGGGCGAGCAATGCCGGTTTAAAATGAGCGCGCAGAACGGGTTGGATGGCCGCTTGCAATGCCTGGGCATCAGGTCGCTCGCCGTCTGCACACAACTCGCTGATGCTGTCGCTGCCCAGGTTGGAAGTCATCAACAGCAGGGTGTTGCGAAAATCGATTTCGCGGCCCTCACCGTCATTGGCGCGGCCTTTGTCAAACACCTGGTAAAAAAGGTTTAACACCTCGGGATCGGCCTTCTCGACCTCGTCGAGCAATACCACTGAATAGGGCCGTTGACGCACGGCTTCCGTCAGGATCCCGCCCTCGCCATATCCCACGTAGCCTGGTGGCGCACCGATCAATCGGGAAAGGGCATGTTTTTCCTGGTATTCCGACATGTTGATCGTGGTGATAAACCGTTCACCGCCGTACAAAAGATCGGCCAACGCGAGTGCCGTTTCTGTCTTGCCGACACCACTTGGGCCCACCAGCAGGAACACCCCCACTGGCGCATCTGCCTTGTTGAGGCCCGCGGCGACCGCCCGTAAGGCACGATCAAGAACTTGCACGGCCTGTTCCTGGCCCAGGATGCGTTCGCGCAGGGCGGTGGCAAAGCCGAGGATTTTTTCGCTGGGTTCAAGGGCTAGTTGTTCGACGGGGATGCCGGTCCAGGCGCCGATAACCTGCGCTACCAACCGTGGGCACACCTCAAGGTCGCTGGAGGATGGCTCGCGTTCACGCCATGCTTGCTCCAGCGCGTGACGCTCGGGCTCCATCGCTTTCAATCGCAGGCTCAACGCCTGGAGCGCCGGTGCATCCACCGGCAACCCGGCATCCCTGTCGCGACTCAATGCCGTGTGTTGGCGCAGGCTTTCGGCCTGCTCTGCGCACAGCGCCTGCAGCGCCTCAGGTGGCATGGCCTGGCGCGTACGCACCCGTGCGCAAGCGGTGTCCAGCACGTCGACCGCCTTGTCCGGTAACTGACGGCCGGCGAGGTAACGCGCACTCATATGTGCCGCTGCCACCACGGCATCGTCTCGAACATACACGCCATGGTCCGCCTCATAAACCGGCACCAGACCACGCAGGATGGACACCGCGGCCTCGACACTTGGCTCATCGACGAGCACCGGCTGAAAACGTCGCGCCAGCGCCGGGTCTTTTTCGATGTATTGCTTGTACTCAGACCAGGTGGTGGCCGCGATGGTACGCAGTGCGCCGCGAGCCAGGGCAGGCTTGAGCAGGTTGGCTGCATCTGAACCGCCCGTCGTGCCTCCCGCGCCAACCAACGTATGGGCTTCGTCGATAAACAGGATCACCGCCTGGGGCGAGGCATTGACCTCATCGATCAGGCCCTTGAGGCGCCGTTCAAATTCCCCTTTGAGGCTGGCGCCCGCCTGCAACAGGCCCATATCCAGGGTCAGTACACGCACAGCCTTAAGGGGCTCGGGTACCTGCGAGGCGGCGATTTTCAGTGCCAGGCCTTCGACGATTGCGGTTTTCCCCACGCCCGCCTCCCCGACCAGGATCGGGTTGTTCTTGCGCCGCCGCAGGAGGATATCAATCAGTTGCCGGATCTCACTGTCGCGGCACAGCACCGGATCGATCAAGCCTTCGCGGGCCTGTTGCGTCAGGTCATGGGTGAAACGCTGCAACAATGATTCTGTCGCTACGGGTTCAAGTTCAGGTGCCAGGCTCGATACAAAATCACGTACCCGGTCTGCATCCAGGCGCTTCAATATTGCGTGAAACCCAGTGCCTGAGTACTCCAGCGGGTGACGCAACAACGCCAGCAACAGGGCTGCGTGGTCAACAAACGGTTGCCCCAGCTCAACATGAGCAACCATTAGCGCTTGTTGCAACCATTGCACCAACGCTTGGGCGAAGACCGGGTTGCGTGTTGCGCTCTGCTCACTGCGAGGTTGCAGTGCCGCTTGCAACTCGCCCATTTGCACACCAGCGTCCGCCAATGCCTTGACCAACAGCCCATCCGTTTGCTCCAGCAACGTCAGCAGCAAATCTTCCACCAACACTTCACGGCCACCGCGCAGGACGCAGCGCTCAGACGAGCGTTCAAGATCGCGGCGTGCCTGGATCGTCAAGGTGCGTATCAGGTGTTGCAGGTCCACATTAATCATGATCATCGGTCCCTAATGAAAGTTGCCAGCAAGCGTGACCACACCATCGGCGTGCTCGTGTTCCAACCAACTGGTCCAGCCCAGGCGACAGACATTGGCCGCGCCAATGTGCAACGCCCTGATCTCGCCCTCGGCCAACACCAGCCGTACGTCGTACTCCAAAGGGTCCCGGGTGGTTAATCGCACCAGCGAGCACAGCGGCTGATAGCCCGCGCCCGTGGGCAGGAATTCGTGAAGGCGCTGCCAACTCAGTGCCAGGACGTGCACCCTGAACTTGCCGCTACGGTCGGCAACCCGCTGGCCCAACACCAGGTACTGGCCAAGTTCGCTGTTGGCGCGGCCCAGATCATTGCGTTGCCAGGAGGCGACCTCCACCGTGCGCTCAACCCATTGCTCGATGAACAACAAGGGATGCTTGAAGTAATACCGCAGCACGGTCTCGATCAACGCGGCCGAATGAGCCCTCAAGCTCAGCAGTCCCAAGTAGGGCAACAAGCGTTTGCAGTCCAGTTGCACGGCGCCACGTATCGCGGTGCCACCCAGGCCGATCAGCGCAAACATCTGCTCTGAAAACGCATCACGGGCGCCAGTTTGAAAGCGGGCGCGGTAGCGGTATTTGCGCCAGATCGGCAACATCAGCCGTTGCAGGCGGTGATGAAACACGTCGAGAAAATCACGGGTCGGATTGCCGCCTGGGTGCTCGGCAAATGCCTGTTCACCGTAAAACGCCGGCAGTGGCGATCCGGCCCCGAACAACCCCAGAATATTGAGCCGAAGACGCGCCCGCATTTGCCCACGCTCCACAAAAAACTCCACACGATCAATATCGTGCGCAGCAAACCCCAGCCCTGGATTGGCCTGAAACTCCAGCTGGTCATACAACGCGTCTTCATCCATCAGCGGGTGGGCCTCGCGCAATCGCTCCATCACCTGCAGTACGGCCTGAAACAGCGTGTGCTCGCGAATAACTCGACACAACGGGTTCAAAGCAGGGGCTGTTGGCCCATCCGTGATGGCCATAGGTACACGTCTCCTTGTGTGCTGATGACTCGCAACTCGTGGTACGAATTGAGGCTGGCGTAGAGCGCGAAAAACTCATTGAGGACGCACGCAAACACAAACATGTCGCCCTGACCGAGAAACCCCTGCGGGTCGACGGTCAGGTCCACCCGTACACCGCGGATCGGCAACCCACGGTGCAGCCTGTCAACCGCCTGATGGCTGATTGAGCGCAAGGCATTGAGCCGGGTCTCGCTGATTTTTTGCGCCTGTCGATCGTGATAGCGAGGCAGGTCATAAGTGTCGAGGATCACTTTCAGCGCGTTGATGTCGGTCAACGACAAATAGTTGAGCGACATGTTGCTGATGAGCTTCCACAGAAAATCCTGATCCAGCGGCGGCGCAAAGCTCGCGGTAGGCACAGTGATATTGCGAAAGGTCAGTGACTCCGGCGCCTGCTCGCAGGGCTGGTCGATCTCGCCGGCTTTCAAGTGCCTGGGCAGGTCGCCATTGGTACAGGTCAGTTCAATCGACAGGGTTTCCTGACCTGTGCCCTTGTGGCCGCCAAACCCCATCCAGGTATCGAGGCCACCGTGTTGCAACGATGAGCGCTGGCGAATGCTGTAGCTGGGGGGCGCCGTTGACGGGTTGATATCGCAATCATGTTCAAAGGATTCAAACGCAACGTACGCTTGATAACCCAAGCCTCCCGGGCGCCAGCCGGTGACGCTGTCCACGGAAAATACTCCCGCATTCCCCGGCGTATATTCCCCCGGCACCAGCAGGTACTCGTCCCTCTTCCCATCCAGGCGAATGGGCACTGCGTCATGCTTGAACAGATTGACGATGGGTGTGCAATACAACTTCACATTGTCCAGCGTCGGGCGTTGGGCCTTGTAACTCTCGGCCCGGAGTTCGAAGCGCAGCACCATGCCATGCACCTGCTGGAGCAGCTCATGGGGCAGTGTGTGCAACACATTCAGCCCCTCGACATCGACAAACAGGTATTTGTCGGGAAAGGCGAAGTACTCCTGCAGATGGCGATACCCACGGAACGTATTCTGCGGATAGGGGATCAGTGCCTGCTCCTCCGAAAACCCCACCGCCCGGACCTGACCTGCCTGCAGGCGCACGCTCACGGGTTCCCCGTCGGCGCCTAGGACCGGCAAGCCATCACGGCCCAGCATCAGCAAGCGGATGCCGTCCAGATGACGCAGCAGGCTGAGGTACAAACCCTGGCTGACGTAGCGGTCACCGGCCAGATGCAATCGCAAGGCGTCAAACGCCAGATCGGCAAAACTGCCTTCGGCACTCAGGCTCAGGCGCAGGTCAAGCCATGCTCCTTCGCCCTGGCTTATATAATCCAGGCCACTGAGTTGCAGCGGCATAACGTCGGTGGCGTAACAGGTCCGAAAGCGACACCGTTCACCTTCAACCGCTGCACTTTCCACGGCGGTATCCCGGGCGACGCGAACCGTCGGCCCTGCGGTTTTCAAGGGATCAAATTGCAGAATGCTGAAAGCCGGTAGCGGCCGCATGTAGTTGGGCCAAAGCAAATGCATCAAGGAATGCGTCAACTCGGGCAACTCGTCGTCCAGTTTTTGGCGCAAGCGACCGGTCAGAAACGCAAACCCCTCCAGCAATCGCTCGACATCCGGGTCCTGCCCCGTTTGTGCGAGAAAGGGTGCCAACGCGGGGTTGCGCTCGGCGAAGCGCCGACCGAGTTGGCGCAGCGCACTGAGTTCGCTCTGGAAGTAGCGATTAAAGCTCATCCGTACGCACCTCTACTCGCCCGGCATCCAACAAGTGCGCATGAAACACAACAGGCTGAGTAACACCGTCAACAATCAGCGCGGCTTCGATCGCAAAGGCCAGCGCCAAAGGTTCACCCACGCGCGGCGAAACGCTGACGCGCACATTCGCCAACCGCGGCTCGTAGGCCTGGATGAAACGTTCGATCAATACGCGCGATTGGGTCAGGCACTCATGCAGGCTCAGGCGCATGTCATTGAGGTCCGGCAAACCGTAGTCAGGCAGCGTCAGGACGCTGCCAGCGCGGGTACTGAGCATTTTCCCCAGGTGCGCGGCGACGGACGCCACGCTCCCGGCCTGGGTTGGCGCATCGCGATCAAGCCGTTCAAACAGGCTGTTTTTGAGGTGCATCCCTTGGCCTCTGCTCATTCTTTATCGAGCTTTCCAACCAGGGACAACGTGAAGTCTGCGCCCATGTATTTGAAATGCGGACGCACGCTCAAGTTAACCCGATACCAGCCTGGCTCTCCGTCAACGTCGCTGACAACGATGCGCGCAGCCCGCAGGGGCCGGCGCCCTCGCACTTCGGCGCTGGGGTTTTCTTGATCGGCCACGTACTGGCGAATCCACTTGTTGAGCTCCAGCTCCAGGTCTGTGCGTTCTTTCCACGACCCCAACTGCTCGCGCTGCAACACCTTGAGGTAATGGGCCAGACGATTGACCACCATCATGTACGGCAGCTGGGTACCCAGACGGTAGTTGAGCTCGGCCGCCTTGCCCTCCTCGCTGATGCCGAAGGTCTTTGGTTTCTGCACGGAACTCGCGGAAAAGAACGCCGCGTTATCACTGCCCTTGCGCATGGTCAGGGCGATAAACCCCTCCTGCGCCAGCTCGTATTCGCGCCGGTCAGATACCAGGACTTCGGTCGGTATCTTGGTTTCGATCTCGCCCATGCTGTGGAAGTGATGCAAGGGCAGGTCTTCAACGGCGCCGCCGCTCTGTGGCCCGATGATGTTCGGGCACCAGCGAAACCGCGCGAAGCTGTCGGTCAGGCGAGTGGCAAACGCGTAGGCAGTGTTACCCCACAGGTAGTGTTCGTGGCTGTTGACCACGTTCTCCTGATAAGCAAAGGTTTTGACCGGGCACTCCAGAGGATCGTAAGGCGTTCGCAGCAAAAAGCGCGGCACCGTAAGGGCGATGTAACGCGCATCTTCGCTCTGGCGAAAGCTTTGCCATTTGGCAAACTGCGGCCCTTCGAAATGGTCCCGAAGGTCTTTGAGATCGGGTAAGCCGGTGAAGCTTTCCAAGCCGAAAAAGCTCGGCCCGGCAGCCGCGATAAAGGGCGCGTGAGCCATGCACGCGACGCTGGAAGCGTATTGCATCAGCTTCACGTCAGGCGCACTGGGTGACAGGAAATAATTGGCGATGATGGCGCCTACAGGCTGACCACCAAACTGACCATATTCGGCACTGTAGATATGCTTGTAGAGACCCGACTGAGTGATTTCGGGCGAATCTTCGAAATCATCCAGCAGGTCCTGACGTGAGACATTCAGCAGCTCGATCTTGATGTTTTCGCGAAAATTGGTCCGGTCCACCAGCAATTGCAAGCCCTTCCAGGCCGACTCCACTGCCTGGAACTCCGGGTGATGAAGAATCTCGTCCATTTGCTGGCTGAGCTTGGTGTCGATCTCGGCAATCATCCGGTCGACCAGACGTTTTTTCACCGGCTCCGCACGGTTATGCGGTTTGACCAGTTCCTCGATAAACGCCGAGACGCCGCGCTTGGCGATGCTGTACGCCTCATCGTCGGCATTCAGCAATGTCTGGGCGATGATATTGTCGAGGATGCTGTACTCACCCTCTGTATGTGCGGGCTGCGGGGTGTGCTGGGTAATCGTCATGGTGTCAGTGTCCTTTTACTGAAAGGTTCAGGCGGTGGGGCTGCTCAGTCCCAGCTCGGCGAGTACACGCGCACGAGAGGTGTCATCGGCCAGCGCCTGCTCAATGGCTTTGCGAAAGCTCGGGGTATTACCCAGAGGTCCCTTGAGCGCCATCAATGCCTCACGCAACGCCATCAACTTTTGCAATTCGGGTACTTGCTCGACCAGATTGGCGGGGTTGAAGTCTTTCATTGAATTGATACGGACCTGGATGGCCAACTCCTCAACGTCGGCATGCTCCTGCAAGCGATTGGGTACGCTTAACGTCAAGCTCAACGCTTGCTTGGCCAACACGTCATCAAGGGTGTTTTTGTCGATACCAATGGGTTTTCGATCCTCAAGCTTGCGCGGGTCTTCACGCCCGCAAAAGTCACCCAGAACCAGCAACTTCAGTGGCAGCTCCACTTCCTCCTGCACGCCGCCGGTGGCGGGCTTGAAGGTGATATTGATACGTTCCTTGGGTGCAACCGAACCGTCTTTGGCCATGGTATTTCTCCTTTTTTAGTGGGCTCGAAGGCCTATTCAAGTACTGCTTCCAGATCGAAGTGGCACAACCTGCGATGGGTGACTTCCCGGCGTTCGCGCACGGCGTGGTCTTGCGGCAAAAGGTCATAACAGCGGTACAAGAGCCGGGTGACCTGAAAAGCCAGGTCGGGCTCCCAGCGGTCCAGGCCTGCGTGCTGCAATTCAAGGTCAAGCTGTTCGAGCTGAATTTTGCCCAGCTCATGTTTGCCGGCACGCACGCATAACCTGGCGAGCGCCAGGCGCCAGTGAAATCGGGCACGCTCTCCGCGCGCCGCCTGCAGGCCAAGCTTGAGCGTGGCAACCGCGGCCTTGAGCCCGTCCTGGCGCAGGCTGAACATCACCTCTTGCAAGGCAACCTCCCAGGGCTCGGCACTCGCATCGGTCACGACACTGGCGGGTTCGGCTTTAGGCAGGTGGCGAGCCACATGCAGCGCTATCCAGTCACAGGTCGCGGGGTCGGCAAAGGGCGTGCCGTCGTCAAACCTGAACTCAGGCAAGCTGGGCAGGCGCTGCAACAACAGGGCGAAATTCATTTCCAGTTCGGTCATGGCCAACTGTGCGTGCAGCGCTTCGAGGCATTCCCAGACCATGCGCAAGCCGTCAAACCAGAACAAGGCACCGCTCACGCTGACCTCAAGTTCAAGCAACAGGTCGGCATACTGTCCCTGGATAAAACGTGCCTGGTAACGCTTGAGCTTGTCTGGCGCAAGAGCACGCAGTGCCGTTACCCGCTCGCTGTTGGCGTCCGGATAGTTGATGAGTGTGAGCCACGCCAGCGTTCGGCTCAGGCGCAATGCACGCAGGTCAGTCGCGCTCTGGCGCAGCCACCATGCACACAAGGGACGGGCTTGCTCCTGCAACGCACGCACTGTTTTTTGGGCGTCTTTTTCGTTATTGATCGGCTGTTCAGGTTTAAGCAGTTGCGTAGTGACCTGCTTGACCTGAGCGATGACGCCGGCAACACCTGCAGGCTCAGAAGCGGCTTGCGTGGCCAGTGCCAAGCGTTCTGACAACTGCCGGCGAATCGGTAACAAAAGAGGCGCTTCGTCCCCCAGACGCTTACCCCAAAGCTCATCCAGGCGCACGATGTGTTCCAGGAGTGCCTGGAACACGGGTAACTGATCGGTCAACGAAATGTTTTGCACAAACAGCTGGTCAAGCCGCAACACTAACCAACCAAAGGCCGCGCATCGGGTACGCGACTTGATCGGGTACACGCCTGCCCAATGATGCTCACACAGCTCCAGCAACAGACCGAGGCCTGCCAGCAACCCCGAAAATGAATCACGCTGGTGCAAGGCCCAGGTCAACCAGACCGCAACCCGAAGATCCTTGGAGTGTTCGCGCAGCAGTCGCTCGCTGATATCGCTGACCTTTTGCCAATCCGGCAGGCTGCCACCATGAATCGATTGTGCTTTGCACAGTTCGCCTTCCAACGTTTCGTATTCGATAGAAAAGCGCATATCACAGCCGGCAAACTCCGTTGTCGAGCAAGGGTGCCGGGCAAGTTCAAGGTAATAAGCGCAAAGCGTGTCTGAATACACCATTGTGGACCGCACGTAACTATGCAAGACGAAGACGGCCAACTTAGCGCAATACAATTACGCATCAGAATGCCATTTAATATTCGCTCGGCCTGCAGCGAAGTTAGCGAACCTTAGCCACTTGAAAAGTTTTGAGCAAGGGCAGCAATCGCACTTAAGTAATTTCCTACAAGCCACGCCAATAAAGGCCTGCGCAGATATATGCGCAGGTTGTTTTCTGAAAACAGCCCTATTCAAGCTGCAACGATATCAATCGCCCGTGAAAACCGCATGAGCAACTAACTGCGCACACTTGCGCAATGCCAAACACAAAAAAGCCTTTAAAACCGGTATATCCTATAAACATATAAGCCAATAAAATCTCATCCTCCTTATTTCATTGGCTTTTGATATTTCAGGCACGCTTCTTGTTATGGGGTTATTGCCCGCCCGGTATATTCGCCGTGGGGGCTACCTACTTATTCAGGCAAGGAAACCAATAATGCCAACACCCGCGTACCTCTCAATCACCGGCGTCAAACAAGGTTTAATTACGGCAGGTACTTTTACCCAGGACTCAGTAGGCAACATTTATCAGGAAGGTCACGAGGACCAGATCCTCGTGCAGGCGTTTGCGCATCAGGTGATCATCCCGCGCGACCCACAGTCGGGCCAGCCCACCGGCCAACGGGTTCATAAACCCCTGATGATCAGCAAAGTCTTCGATAAATCCTCACCGTTGCTGTTCAGCGCGCTGACCTCGGGCGAAGAAGTGTCGTGCCGGCTGGAATGGTTGCGCACCTCTTCTGCCGGCACTCAAGAGCACTACTTCACCATTGAGCTGGAGGGCGCGACCATCGTGGACATTCAATCGCGCATGCCCAACTGCCAGGACCCGGACAACGCCCACTTCACCCATCTGGAGGATGTGTATTTCACCTATCGCAAGATCATCTGGACCCACGAAGTGGCTGGCACTTCCGGCTCGGATGACTGGCGCAGCCCGGTAGCCGGTTAAGGTCGAAACCGGCAGGGACGGTCGCCAGGGACGGCGCCGTGCCTGCCGGTTGGCGGCTAGACCATCGCCAGCGGGTGCTTGCGTTTGGGCGCGCCGAAGACGCGGTCGATGGCCTCCAGGTCGTGCTCATCCAGTACGAGGTTTGCGGCGCGGGCATTGAGCCGCACGTGATCAGGTGTAACAGCCTTTGGAATCGCGATCACGCCGTCCTGGCGCAGGACCCAGGCGAGAGACACTTGCGCAGGCGTGACGTCATGGCGATGGGCGATCTGCTTGAGCGTGGGGCTGGCCAACAGCTCACCGCCTTGTGCAATTGGGCAGTAGCCATTAAGGGCAAATGATGCTGTTGCCACCAGGGCAACAGGTCGAATTCGATACCGCGCTCTTCGATGTTGTAGAGCACTTGGTTGGTGGCGCACACGGGGGACGCGAGTTCCTGCAGGTCTGCCACATCAAAATTGGAGACACCCCAACGGCCGATCTTGCCGGCTTCACGCAGACGTTCGAACGCTTCAACGGTTTCTTCAAGAGGGTACTGGCCGCGCCAGTGCAGCAGGTACAAATCAATGTAGTCCGTGCCCAGTCGCTGCAAGCTGGCGTCGCAGGCGCGTGGTACACCTTTGTGGCTGGCGTTGTGCGGGTAAACCTTGCTCACCAGAAAAACCTGGTCGCGCTTGCCGCGAATGGCCTCGCCGACAATTTCTTCCGCGCCGCCTTCACCGTACATTTCAGCGGTATCGATCAGGGTCATGCCCTCGTCGATGCCGAGTTGCAACGCCGCCACTTCGGCGCGGCGATGGTCCGGGTTTTCGCCCATGCGCCAGGTCCCTTGGCCGATGACAGGGACGGGAACGCCGGCCAGATCAATGGTACGCATGACAATCTCCTGATGAATTGGCGGATTAACAGTGTGGCACTGACCGGACAAAAGGGTTCAATCGAAGTATGGTTAGCCCCTGCCAAGTCACGGGGAAGAACCTGCAATGCTGTTTGTCGTCATGCTCGGGGGCAAGCACCCACGGGCCAAAATTGAAGTTCACGATGTGGTGTTTGCTGTGGCGGATACGCTGCAGGGCACTTATTCACAATTGCGCGACGGTTGGTTTGGCAGCCCCAAGGGTGTGCACATCGATTCGTGGATGATGGTCGATGGCGTCGACGGCTGGAAAGTCGAACTCAGCCCTCTGGCGCCCCAGGCCGGCGCGCATCACCTGTACTTCATCAACCTGGGCGGTTATGAGGCCAACGCTTTTGGCGAGGCGCACCATTACCTGCTGGTGGTGGCCCGCACTGCGCGGGAAGCGATGAACCTGGGCAAGCAGCAGATGCTGCGTCAGTGGTCCCAACCGCATACAGACGCCGTGATGGATATCGACGATTGCCTGCCCATCGACTTGGTAGACGGTCGTTACATCCACTTGGTACAGGGTCCTCACCGGCCGATAGTCCAGCAGAACGACTATATCGTGCTGGCCTGAACCCTTCCCGAACGGCGTTTGCTGGATATTTCACCGGAAACGCACCCCATGCACTGTAAGAATCAGCCGTTTCAAGGTCTTTGGAAATCGACCATATCTGGCTGATTCCTGTACCTGTGGCGAGCGGGCTTGTCGAATCGTCGCACCGCCCGCGTTGGGTTGCGAAGCGACCCCAGAAAGAAGAATGCGGTGGGTCAGGCATTCTTCGGGCGCTGGTTTTGGGGCTGCTTCGCAGCCCAACGCGGGGCAAGCCCGCTCGCCACAGGGATAGTGTTCGCCCTTTCAGACAGATTCCCAAAGACCTTGAAAGGGCTGACTGTAAGAATTTAAGGCAAAGCGGGCGTTCAATTCTCAGGCTGGACTGTTTGCGCTGTTTATAGGTTGGCTGACTCGCAGCGGCGCCATGGCCCGCTCTTGAACCGCTCGAGCAATCGGCGGGAACTTTGCCAGGAAATAACCACCTGAATCGGGTAGGCTCACCCTTTTTAATTCAAGGAGTTACTCACCATGGCAAAAGCCACCGCCCGTCATATCCTCGTTTCCACTGAAGACAAGTGCAACGAACTGAAGACCCAGATCGAAGGCGGCGCTGATTTCGCAGAAATCGCCAAAGCCAATTCCAGCTGCCCATCCAGCCGCCAAGGCGGTGACCTGGGTTCGTTCGGTCCAGGCCAGATGGTTAAAGAATTCGATACCGTCGTGTTCAGCGCCCCGGTCAATACCGTGCAAGGCCCGGTGAAGACCCAATTCGGTTACCACCTGCTGGAAGTCACCAGCCGCCAGGACTGATCCTGTCTGCGCTGATGCTATAAACAACGGCCCGCCTTTTGGCGGGCCGTTGTGCATGTGATGACTGGCGAGGCAGATGGCGTTAACGTACAGGTCCTTATTTTCTCTACCCGGCGCTCAAGGCTGATAATGCGATTGGCTTTTTTCACACCACTGCTCAGCACTGCGCTGGCCCTGCTATTGGCCAGCTCGGCCGTGATCGCGGCCCCGCAGCCCTACCTCACGGTATACGGCGAACCGGCCAAGTACCCCGCCGGCTTCACTCATTTTGAATACGCCAACCCCGATGCGCCCAAAGGCGGCAGCCTCAAACGTTCGGCCATCGAGATCGGGCGTTTCGACCATGTACTGCCCTACATCGATAAAGGCATTGGCGTTTCCCAAATTGATGGCTGGCTGTATGCGCCCCTGGCCCAGCGTTCCCTCGATGAGCCCTATACGGTCTACGGCCTGGTCGCCGAGAAGATGGAGCGCGCCGATGATGGCCTGTCGCTGCGCTTCTACCTGAACCACAAGGCACGCTTTGCCGACGGCACGCCCATCACCGCCGAAGATGTGCGCTACAGCTTCGACCTGCTGATGACCCAAGGCAGCTTGCGCTTTCGCACCCTGTTTGCTGACGTCAAACACGTCGAAGTCGAAGGCGAGCGCCAGGTGCGTTTCGATTTTTCCAGCAACGAAAACCGCACCCTGCCCCTGGATATTGCCACCTTGCCGGTGTTTCCCGAGCATTGGTGGAAGACTCGCGATTTTGCCAATGGTGGCGGCTACGAAGCCCCGCTGGGCAGCGGCCCGTACAAGGTCAGCAAGATCGACGCCGGCAACACCATTACCTTCACCCGCGACCCGAACTGGTGGGGCAAGGACTTGCCGGTCAGCCGTGGCCTGTACAACTTCGATCACCTGAGCCTTGAGTATTTCGGCGACACCGAAGTGGCGCGCCAGGTGCTACGCGGCGGCGCGTATGACTTCAACCGTGAGTTCTCGGCCACCGGTTATTCCATCGGCTACAACGGTCCGGCCCTCGACGATGGCCGACTGCAACGCGCGCACCTGGCCAAAGAGATGCCGCAACCGGCCCAGGGCTATGTGTTCAATGTGCAAAAACCGATGTTCAAGGACCGCCGCGTGCGCCAGGCGCTGGCAATGCTATGGGATTTCGAATGGGCCAACCGGCAGATGATGCGTAACCTGTACATTCGCCAGCAGAGCTTCTTCTCCAACAGCCCGCTGGCCGCCAGCCAGTTGCCGACACAGGAGGAGCTGGAGATTCTTGAACCGCTGCGCGGCCAAGTGCCCGACGAAGTGTTCACCCAGGTCTTCAAGGCGCCGGTCACCGATGGCAGCGGCATGATTCGCGACAAACAGTTGCAAGCCCTGGCCCTGCTCGAAGAAGCCGGTTGGAAACCCAAGGGCGACAAACTGGTGAACGCCGAGGGTGAACCGCTTGAGTTCACCTTCCTTAATACGCAGCCCGGCATGGAGCGTCTGTTGTTGCCGTACAAACGCAACCTGGCGCAAATCGGTATTACCCTGAACATCCGCCGTATCGACTCGTCGCAATACGTGAACCGGCTGATGACGCGCGATTACGACATGATCGTCATCGGCTTTCCCGTGACCACGTCACCCGGCCTGGAGCTGTACAACTATTTTGGTTCGAGCGCCGCGTTCGACCCGGGCGCCAACAACTACATGGTGCTCAAAGACCCGGCCGTCGACAGCCTGATCAAAGGCCTGGTCAAGGCCAATAACCAGGCGCAGATGCTCACCTACGCTCACGCCCTGGACCGGGTGCTGCAATGGAGTTACCTGTGGATTCCCAACTACTACCCGCCCGGCACGTCCGCCGCGTGGTGGAACCGCTTCGGCCGCCCGGCCATCGAGGCGAAGAACGATGAAGCCCTGGAAACCTGGTGGGAAATCAGCCCCACGCCACTGACGAATGAACAAATGACAGCCGAGCTGAAAAAACGCGGAGGTGCGCGCTGATGTTCGCCTATACCGTGCGGCGCCTGCTGCTGATTATTCCGACGCTGGTGATCATCCTGTTGGTGAATTTCGTGATCGTGCAGGCCGCGCCCGGCGGGCCGGTTGAACAGGCCATCGCACACCTGCAAGGCATTGGCGGCGGCAATGTCGGTGGTTCGTCCGGCGAGGGCGTCAGCAGCGGCTCGCGCGCCAGCCGTGGTCTGGACCCCAAGCTGATCAAAGACATCGAAAAACAATACGGTTTCGACAAGCCCGCCCCGGAACGCCTGTGGCTGATGCTCAAGAGCTACGCCAGGCTGGATTTTGGTAACAGCTTCTTTCGCGGCTCGACGGTCATCGACCTGATCCTGGAAAAGATGCCGGTGACCATTTCGCTTGGCCTGTGGGCCACATTGATCACCTACCTGGTGTCGATCCCCCTGGGTATTCGCAAGGCGGTGCGCCACGGCAGCAGCTTTGATGTCTGGAGCAGCACGGCGATTGTGATCGGTTATGCGATGCCCGCGTTCCTGTTCGCGATGTTCCTGATTGTGGTGTTTGCCGGCGGCACGTCGCTGAACTGGTTTCCGGTGCGCGGGTTGGTGTCGGAGAACTTCGAGGAACTGAGCACCGTCGGCAAGATTGCCGATTATTTCTGGCACTTGGTACTGCCCGTCACCGCGCTGGTGATCGGCGGGTTTGCGACCTTGACCATCCTCACCAAAAACTCCTTCCTGAATGAAATCACCCGCCAATACGTGGTCACCGCCCGTGCCAAAGGCTTGAGCGAGCGTCGCGTGCTGTATGGCCATGTGTTTCGCAACGCAATGCTGCTGGTAATTTCGGGGATTCCCCAGGCGTTTATCAGCGTGTTCTTCGCTGGCTCCCTGCTGATCGAAGTGATCTTCTCCCTCGACGGGCTTGGCCGCATGAGCTACGAAGCGGCGGTGTCCCGAGACTACCCGGTGGTCTTTGGCTCACTGTTTATCTTCACCCTGTTCGGCCTCTTGATAAAACTCATCGGCGACCTCTGCTACACCCTGGTGGACCCGCGTATCGATTTTGCCGCGAGGAACGCCTGATGCTTAATCTGTCTCCGGTAGCCCGTCGGCGTTTTGAACGGTTCAAAAAGAATCGGCGTGGCTGGTGGTCGCTGTGGCTGTTTATCGGCCTGTTTATCCTGACCCTTGGCGGCGAGTTGATTGCCAATGACAAGCCCTTGGTGCTGAGCTTCAAGAACGAGCTGTATTTCCCAGTGTTCAAGCGCTACACCGAGCAGGAATTCGGCGGGCAGTTGCCGTTCCAGGCCGACTACCGCAGTGACTATGTGCAAAAGCTGATTAAACAGGACGGCGGCTGGATGCTGTTCCCGCCGATACCGTTCAGCGACGACACGCCCAATTACGAACTGAGCCGCCCTGCCCCCAGCCCGCCCTCATCGGTGAACTGGCTGGGCACCGACGACCAGTCGCGGGATGTGCTGGCGCGGGTGATCTTTGGTGCGCGGGTGTCGATCCTGTTTGCCCTGGCCCTGACCGCCATCAGTGCAGCCATCGGCATAGCCGCCGGGGCGTTGCAGGGTTACTACGGCGGCTGGGTCGATTTGCTTGGCCAGCGCATTCTGGAAGTGTGGTCGGGGCTGCCGGTGCTGTACCTGCTGATCATCCTGTCGGGGTTTGTAGAGCCAGACTTCTGGTGGCTGCTGGGCATCATGGCGCTGTTTTCCTGGCTGGCGCTGGTGGACGTGGTGCGCGCCGAGTTCCTGCGCGGGCGCAACCTGGAATACGTCAAGGCCGCGCGAGCGTTGGGTTTGGGCGATGGCAAGATCATCCGGCGGCATATCCTGCCCAACGCCATGACCGCCACTTTGAGCTACCTGCCGTTTATTTTGACTGGCGCAATTTCGACACTGAGCGCCCTGGATTTTCTCGGTTTTGGCATGCCCGCCGGCAGCGCGTCGCTGGGCGAACTGATCGCCCAGGGCAAGCAGAACCTGCAGGCACCGTGGCTCGGCCTGACGGCGTTTTTCACCCTGGCGCTGATTCTGTCGCTGCTGGTATTTATCGGCGAGGCGTTGCGTGACGCCTTCGACCCCCGTTCATGAGTGAATCCGTATGAGCGACAACCTGATCGAGATCCGCGACCTCAGCGTCGCCTTCAACGGCCAGACCGTGGTGCGAGACCTGTGCCTGAATGTGCGCGCCGGAGAGTGCCTGGCGCTGGTCGGCGAGTCGGGCTCGGGCAAGTCGGTGACGGCGCATTCGATCCTGCAATTGCTGCCTGAGGCCGGCACCGAAACCAAAGGTTCGATCCGCTATCGCGGCCAGGAAATGGTCGGCGCCTCCACCGGCACCTTGCAGAAACTGCGTGGCAACCGCATTGCGATGATTTTTCAGGAGCCGATGACCTCGCTCAACCCGCTGCACAGCATCGAAAAACAAATTGGCGAAACCCTGCTGGTGCACAAGGGCCTGGGCGGCAAAGCGGCGCAGGCGCGCATCCTCGAACTGCTCGAATTGGTGGGCATTCAAAAACCCCGGGAGCGGCTCAAGGCTTACCCGCATCAGTTGTCCGGTGGCCAGCGCCAACGGGTGATGATCGCCATGGCCCTGGCCTGTGAGCCGGAGTTGCTGATCGCCGACGAACCCACCACCGCGCTGGATGTGACGGTGCAGCGCAAGATCCTGCTGCTGCTCAAGTCTCTGCAAGAGCGCCTGGGCATGTCACTGCTATTGATCAGCCATGACTTGAACCTGGTGCGCAGCATTGCCCAGCGCGTCTGCGTGATGCGCGCCGGGGAAATTGTCGAGCAGGCCGACTGCCAGGCCTTGTTCAATGCGCCGCAACATCCGTACAGCCGCTTGCTGCTGGACGCGGAACCGGCGGGTGAGCCGTTGTGCAGTGACGCACGCGAGGCGGTGCTGCAGGTGGACGACCTGACTGTGCAATTCCCGCTCAGTGGCGGTTTGTTCACGCGCAAAACCTGGTTGCGGGCCGTGGACGGCATCAGCCTCAGCGTGCAGCGTGGCAAAACCCTGGGAATTGTCGGCGAGTCCGGTTCGGGTAAATCCACGCTGGGCCAGGCGATCCTGCGCTTGCTGGATTCCACTGGCAGCATCCGCTTTCAGGGCGAGGCGCTCGACCCGCTGACTCACCAGCAAATGCGCCCGTGGCGCAAGCAGATGCAGGTGGTGTTCCAGGACCCGTTCGGCAGCCTTAGCCCGCGCATGAGCGTGGAACAGATCATCAGCGAAGGCCTGGAAGTGCACGCGCCGTGCAGCCTGGCCGAGCGTGATGCGCAGGTGGTTCAGGTGCTCAAGGACGTCGGCCTCGACCCCGACAGCCGCCACCGTTACCCCCACGAATTTTCCGGCGGCCAGCGCCAACGTATTGCGATCGCACGTGCGCTGGTGCTCAAGCCGGCGCTGATGCTGCTGGATGAACCCACCTCGGCGCTGGACCGCACGGTGCAGAAACAAGTGGTGGCGCTGCTGCGCGAACTGCAGGAAAAGTATGGCCTGACCTACCTGTTTATCAGCCATGACCTGGCCGTGGTGCGTGCCATGGCCCACGACATGATCGTGATCAAGGACGGCAAGGTGGTGGAGCGCGGCGCCAGCCATGATGTGTTTGAAGCACCGCAGCATGCCTACACCAAAGAGCTTTTGGCGGCGGCGCACATTCCTCTGTAGGGGCGCCCGATTGTGGAAGCGGCGGCATGGACACCCTGCCCCACAACGGCGCGGTGACCGGTTTGACCCACAGCGAATCCTGCAAGGATATTTTCGGCATCACGATCATCAAGACCCTCGCGGTGTTCGTGGTGATTGGTACTTTCTACGCCACCGGCATTGTGTGAGGTTTTCATGACGACATTGAACGGCAAGACGGCTCTGGTTACCGGCTCCACCAGCGGCATCGGTTTGGGCATCGCGCTGAGCCTGGCAAAGGCCGGGGCGAACCTGATCCTCAACGGCTTCGGCGACGCCAGCGCGGTAGTCGCCCAGGTGCAGGCGCTTGGCGTCAAGGTGGGGCATCACCCGGCGGACGTCAGCGACCCGGCGCAGATCGCCGACATGATCGCCTATGCAGAGCGCGAGTTCGGCGGCGTGGACATTCTGGTGAACAACGCCGGCATCCAGCATGTGGCCGCCGTGGAAGACTTCCCTGCTGAGCGTTGGGATTCGATTATTGCGATCAACCTGTCTGCGGTTTTTCACAGCACGCGCCTGAGTTTGCCGGGCATGAAAGCCAAGGGTTGGGGGCGTATCGTGAATATTGCCTCGGTGCATGGCCAAGTGGGCTCGGTGGGCAAGGCGGCGTATGTGGCGGCCAAGCATGGGGTGATCGGGTTGACTAAAGTGGTAGGGCTGGAGACGGCCACCAGTAACGTGACGTGCAATGCGATTTGCCCGGGTTGGGTGCTGACGCCGCTGGTGCAGAAGCAGATTGATGACCGTGTGGCCAAAGGCGTGGACCCGCAGCAGGCCCAGCATGATTTGCTGGCAGAGAAGCAGCCATCGCTGGAGTTTGTGACGCCACCGCAGTTGGGCGAACTGGTACTGTTTCTGTGCAGCGAAGCCGGCGCCCAAGTGCGCGGCGCGGCGTGGAACATCGATGGCGGCTGGCTGGCCCAGTAAACCCCGATGTCCGACACACAGCGGATCAAAATGTGGGAGCTGGCTTGCCTGCGATGACGGTGAATCAGAAACACATTAGCCAACTGACACGCCGCCATCGCAGGCAAGCCAGCTCCCACAATTGGGCGTTTTGATGAAAGGTTTCAGCGCTGGCGCACTCATTTGAAGAAAATGCCCCAAGTCATGCTATTTTTCGGGGGTAGTCAGCCGTTCCCGACTCGCGGGATAATCGGTCTTTGTCATTTTTCAAAGCGTTACGCGTAGGGCTTTTTCATGAATGGAACATCCACCGGCAGCGCTGCCGCCTTGATCGCGCGGCTGAACTGGGCGCAAAGCCCACTCGGTGAGGCCAATGACTGGCCGCAAAGCCTGCGCACGGCGGTCGACATTGTCGTCCACTCGCCGATGCCGATGCTGCTGTTGTGGGGCGACCAACTCACCCAACTGTATAACGACAGTTTTGCCATGCTGGCGGGTAACAAGCACCCTGCGGCCATGGGCCAGGCGACGCATGAAACCTGGCCGGAGCTGCGAAGCTTTACTGCGCCAGTCTATGAGGCGGTCCTCGGCGGCCAGGTGCGCACCTTCAGCGAAAAGCGCTTCGTCCTGCAGCGCAATAACCGCGACGCCGAAATATGGCTCGATCTGACGTACAGCCCGGTCCGCGACGAAAGTGGCAACGTGGCCGGCATCCTGGTCACGGCCATCGAAACCAACGAGCGCCGCAGCAAAACCCTTGAATTGCAACAGCGCTCCGAAGACAGCCTGAAAGCCCAGCACAACACAGAACAACGCCTGCAACTCGCGCTGGCCGCCACTGACGCAGTGGGCACTTGGGATTGGGACATCGGTGAAGACCACTTTATCGCCGACGCCCACTTCGCCTACCTGCATGGCGTCGACCCCAGTGACGCCGGCCGCTTGCCGATAAGCGACTACCTGCACGGCGTGCACCCTGAAGACCGCGGCACGGTGGCGCGCAGCATCAAGCATTGCATCACCTTTGGCACCGAATACGCGGAAGAATATCGCCTGCTGCAAGCCGACGGCCAGGTGCGCTGGGTGTTCGCCCGAGGCCGCTGCTACAAGGATCAGCAGGGCCGCCCGACGCGGTTTTTGGGTGCCGCGCTGGACCTGACCGAGCGCAAGCACACGGAACAGGCCCTGCGCCAAAGCCAGACCGAGCTGCAGTTGATCATCAACGCCATGCCGGTGCTGATCGGCTATGTCGACCACGAACAGCGTTTTCGCCTGAACAACAGCGCGTACCTGGAATGGTACGGCATGACGCCCGAGGAGCTGTACGGCAAGACCATCCGCGAAGTGCTGGGCGATGACGTGTATTCCGGGCGCGAAGACAAGATCGCCGCCGCACTCAAGGGCAAGGCCTGCAGCTTCATGACCATCACGCCACACCGCGACGGTCGCCCGCGCCATGCGCTGATGAAGTACCTGCCGCGCTTCAGCAGCGACGGCTCGGTGAACGGGTTTTACATCTTTGTGATCGATGAAACCGAACGCAAACTCACCGAAGAAGCCCTGCGCCACCTCAACGAAAACCTTGAAGAACGCGTGGCCCAGCGCACCCAGGCGCTGGCGGAGGCCAACGAACGCCTGCAAAACGAGATGTTCGAGCGCGAGCGCGCCGAAGACGCCCTGCGCCATGCGCAGAAAATGGAAGCGGTGGGCCAGCTCACCGGCGGCATCGCCCATGACTTCAACAATATGCTCACGGGCATCATTGGCAGCCTGGACCTGATGCAGCGCTACATCGCCGCCGGGCGCAGCGACGAAATCGGTCGGTTTACCGACGCAGCGGTGTCCTCCGCACACCGCGCCGCCGCCCTCACCCACCGGCTGCTGGCGTTTTCCCGGCGCCAGTCGCTGGACCGTCGCCCGCTCGACCCGAACCAGTTGGTGGTGTCACTGGAGGATTTGTTCCGGCGCACAAAAGGCGCGCACATCGGGCTCAAGGTGCAATTGGGTCACGATATCTGGCCGGTCAATACCGACGCCAGCCAACTGGAAAACGCCCTGCTCAACCTGGTGATCAACGCCCGTGATGCCATGCCCGATGGCGGCGAAATCCTGATTGAAACTGCCAACAGCTACCTCGACGGCACCGACATCAGCACCCTGGAGCCGGTCAAGGCCGGTGACTACGTGATGCTCGGCGTGTGTGACAACGGCACCGGCATGGCACCGAAGATTCTCGCCAAGGCGTTCGACCCGTTCTTCACCACCAAGCCGATTGGCCAGGGCACCGGCCTTGGGCTGTCGATGATCTATGGGTTTGCCCAGCAATCCGGTGGCCACGTGACGATTCAAAGTGAACCCGGTCAAGGCACCTGCGTGCGCCTGTATCTGCCGCGTTTGCATGGCACCGCGCTGGAAAGCAGTTTGCCGGCCCATTCAAGCGAAGTACCGTTGGCGCTGGCCGGCGAAGCGGTGGTGGTGGTCGAGGACGACCCGGCGGTGCGCATGCTGGTGGTGAATGTGCTGGATGAACTGGGCTACACCGCACACCAGGCTGCCGATGCGCGCACGGCACTGCCGTTGCTGGAGTCGGACTTGCGCGTGGACTTGCTGGTGACCGACGTCGGCCTGCCGGGCATGAACGGCCGGCAACTGGCCGAGATTGCCCGCCAGCATCGTCCCGGCTTGCGCGTGTTGTTTATGACCGGTTACGCCGAGAAAGCCGCTGAGCGTCAAGGCTTTCTGGAAGAAGGCATGGACATGGTCGCCAAGCCGTTTTCCATCGACCTGCTGGCGACGAAAATCCGCAGCATGATCAACGTCGTCGAGTGAGTTCAGGCATACTCGCGCGCCCTTCCGTTTGAGCGTTGCAAGGTAACAAGATGAAAGCCCAAGCCCGTCACATCCTGGTAAAAACCGGCGAAGAAGCCGAACAGCTCAAGCAGCGCATCGCCAAGGGCGAAGCCTTTGATGTGTTGGCCAAGAAGTATTCCACCTGCCCGTCCGGCAAGCGCGGTGGAGATTTGGGCGAGGTGCGGCCAGGGCAGATGGTCGGGGCGATTGATGCGGTGATCTTCAAGAAGCCTTTGCGGGTGGTGCATGGGCCGATCAAGAGCAAGTTTGGGTATCACCTGGTGCAGGTGTTTTACCGCGATTGAGGGGTTAGGCTTGAGACTGCTATCGCAGGCAAGCCAGCTCCCACATTCGACCGCATTTATTCAGTTAAAACACGGTCACCTGTGGGAGCGGGCTTGCTCGCGAACCGCCGCAGGCGGCCATTCACTTGGGAATTAAAGCCCCCGGCACCTGAATTACCCGGCTGGCCAACCGATGCCCCGCCAAGGCAGCCTGCTCCGGCGACTCGCCCTGAATCTGACTCCCACATTCGGCCGCATTTATTCAGTTAAAACACGGTCACCTGTGGGAGCGGGCTTGCTCGCGAACCGCCGCAGGCGGCCATTCACTT
>NZ_JAUTYR010000113.1:0-653 GCF_041946035.1 Pseudomonas sp. AMR01 | reverse complement strand
AAAATAGAAATTTCTAATCAGCAGGAGAAAACTCTTGCTCCCGATTTCTGGAACGATCCCAAAAAAGCCGAATTACTTCTCAAGGAAATCAATTCCCAAAAACAGTGGGTAGATGACTATGAAGAAGCGGTTACTCTTGTAGATGATCTTGAAGTGATCTTTGAGTTCTATAAGGAAGGGGAAGCTACTGCCGAAGATGTAGAAGAGCGTCATCAAAAAGCCGAAAATCTTATTGAAGATCTGGAATTCAGAAATATGCTTTCTGAAGAAGGTGACAGCCTTAGTGCCGTACTCCAGGTCACTGCCGGTGCCGGCGGGACAGAAAGTTGTGACTGGGCCGAAATGCTCATGCGCATGTACCTTAGATGGGCCGAAGACAGGAAATATAAGGTTAGAGAACTTAACTACCAGGCCGGGGAAGTCGCCGGAGTTAAAACAGTTACGCTTGAGATCGAAGGCGAATTTGCATTTGGCTGGTTAAAGGGTGAAAATGGGGTACACCGTTTGGTGCGCATCTCCCCTTTTGACAGTAACGCAAAACGCCACACTTCCTTTGCCAGTGTTTACGTTTATCCGTTAGCCGATGAGTCTATTCAAATCGAGATCAATCCTGCAGATATTTCCTGGGAAACCATGAGATCTTCGGGTGCAGG
>NZ_JAUTYR010000024.1:0-72499 GCF_041946035.1 Pseudomonas sp. AMR01 | reverse complement strand
GAGTGGTGGGGCGAAGACCTTTTGGTTACTTTTGGGGCGTTTGCCAAAAGTGACCCGCTGTAAGAGCGGAACCAATTGAGGCCGTTACCCAAATAACGGATATACACCCAAACCTACTCAATCCCCACCTGATTTCGCCCATTATGCTTGGCCATATACAACCCCTTGTCCGCCGCCATAATCAGCTGACGACAATCCGACCCCTGCACCGGCGTGATAGTCGACAACCCGATGCTGATCGTCAAACTCGCCCCCTCAGCCGGCGCAATATGCGGAATCTTCAACGCCGCAACCGCCATCCGCAGCTTCTCCGCCACCAACCGCGCACCACCCGGTGAAGTATTGGGCAGTACCAATGCAAACTCCTCCCCCCCATAACGCGCCGGCAAATCCGAAGGCCGACTGCTCGCATCGCGAATAGTCGCAGCGACTTTACGCAGCGCCTCATCCCCCTCGACATGCCCAAAGGTGTCGTTATAGGTCTTGAAGAAATCCACATCGATCATCAACAACGACAACTGCGTCTGATCACGCATGGCGCGCCGCCACTCCAGCTCCAGGTATTCGTCAAAGTGCCGACGATTCGACAGCCCGGTAAGCCCATCGGAGTTCATCAAGCGCTGCAACACCAGGTTGGTATCAAGCAACTGTTGCTGACTGACCCGCAACGCCCGATACGCCGCATCCCGCTGAATCAGCGTCATATACGAGCGTGAGTGATAGCGAATGCGCGCCACCAGCTCGATGTTGTCCGGCAGCTTGACCAGATAATCGTTAGCCCCCGCCGAAAACGCCGCGCTCTTGATCAGCGGGTCTTCCTTGGTCGATAGCACAATGATCGGGATATTCGCCGTGGCCGGGTGGTTGCGGTATTCGCGCACCAGCGACAGACCATCGAGGCCCGGCATTACCAGGTCTTGCAGGATGACCGTCGGTTTGATCCGGATCGCCTGGGCAATCGCCTGGTGTGGATCGGCGCAAAAGTGAAAATCTATGTTTTCCTCATGGGCCAACCCACGCCGCACGGCCTCGCCGATCATGGCCTGGTCGTCGACGAGCAACACCATGGCGGCGTTTTCATCGGTCTTGAAGTCGTCGATCTGTAAATCATTCATGTGCAGTCACCTGAATTACTACCTGCAAGCCAACTATCGCCAGGGCATCGATCATTTTGCAAAGACCTCCAGCAATCGGGGCGCAATTCTGTCCAGTGGGCGAATTTCAACAGCAGCATCAATCGCCGCCGCCGCTTTAGGCATGCCATACACCGCCGAGCTGCGCTGATCCTGGGCGATGGTCAAATATCCTTGTTCACGCAGTAACTTGAGCCCTTGGGCGCCATCGCGGCCCATGCCGGTCAGCAAAACGCCGACGACGTCTCCAGTCCAGTAACTGGCGACGCTCTCGAAGAACACGTCGATGGACGGCCGGTAAATCTCGTTCACCGGCTCTGCTGTATAGGCTAGCGTGCCATTTTTGAGCAGGCGAATATGGTGGTTGGTACCCGCCAGCAGCACCACGCCGCTTTGGGGCGGCTCGCCCTCACGGGCCAGGCGCACCGGCAGGCCGGAGGCACTGCTCAGCCACTCGGCCATGCCCGCGGCAAACACCTGGTCCACATGCTGCACCAGCACGATGGCGGCGGAAAAGTCCCGTGGCAAACCCTTGAGCAGGATTTCCAGGGCAGCCGGCCCGCCCGCCGACGAGCCAATCGCCACCAGCCTCTGGCGTGTACCGGTGCTGCGCTGGGACGTGGTGTCGGTGCGTACACGGCTGCCACGCTGACCCACCAGCCAGCCAATATTCATGATTTTGCGCAACAAGGGCGCCGCCGCGTCCTTTGGGTTGCCCACCCCGAGGGCCGGTGTGTCCACCACATCCAGGGCACCGTGGCCCATGGCTTCGAACACACGGCTGACATTGGCCTGACGGTCCACGGTGACAATTACAATCGGGCACGGCGTCTCGGCCATGATCTGCCGCGTGGCCTCCACGCCGTCCATCACCGGCATGATCAGGTCCATCAGGATCAAATCCGGGGTCAACTCGGCGCAACGCTGCACGGCTTCCAGGCCATTGGTCGCGACCCACACCACTTCATGCGCGGGCTCGAAACTCAGGGCACGGCGCAGCGCCTCCACGGCCATAGGCATGTCATTGACGATCGCAATCCTCATGCACGGGCCCCTCCAATCAGTTCAACCACGGCGTCCAGCAGGGCGTCATCGTGGAAACTGGCTTTGGCTAGATAATAGTCGGCGCCAGCGTCGAGTCCACGGCGCCGGTCTTCTTCGCGATCCTTGTACGACACCACCATCACCGGCAACGATTGCAGGCGACTATCACGACGCAAGAGTGTGACCAATTCAATACCGTCCATACGAGGCATATCGATGTCAGTGATGAGCAGGTCGAAGTCTTCGGAGCGCAAGGCGTTCCAGCCGTCCATGCCATCGACCGCGACCGCCACTTCATAACCGCGGTTTATTAACAATTTGCGTTGAAGCTCACGCACGGTGAGCGAGTCGTCCACCACCAGCACGCGTTTGCGCGGCGCTTCGGTGGCTTGCTGGCTACGCCGGGCGATACGCTCCAGGCGGCCCGTGTTGAGCAATTTATCCACCGAACGCAGCATGTCTTCTACATCGACGATCAACACCACCGAGCCGTTATCCAGCAGGGCGCCGGCGGAAATATCCTGGACCTTGCCCAGGCGGGCATCCAGCGGCAACACCACGAGGGTGCGCTCGCCAATAAAGCGTTCCACGGCAATGCCGTACACCGCCTCGCGCTCGCGGATCACCACCACTTTCAGGGTTTCGTCATTGCTCTGCCCCGGCGGACGCTGCAACAGTTGGCTGGCGGCGACCAGGCCGACATGCTGGCCCTCGTGCCAGAAATGCTGGCGGCCTTCGAGCTGCACGATGTCATCCGGCGCCAGGTCGCACATGCGTTCGATGTGCGCCAGCGGGAACGCATAGGCCTCTTCGCCGACTTCCACCACCAGACTGCGCACCACCGACAGGGTCAACGGCACTTCCAGGTGGAAACGGCTGCCCTGCCCCGCCGTCTGCTCAAGCACCACCGCACCGCGCAATTGGCGGACCATGTGCTGCACCGCGTCCAGGCCGACGCCGCGCCCGGACACTTCAGTGACTTTGTCGCGCAGGCTGAAGCCCGGCAGGAACAGGAACGTCAGCAGCTCCTCTTCGCTCAGGCGCAGCGCCGTTTCCAGCGGTGACAGGTTCCGGTCGACGATGGTTCGGCGCAGGCGCTCAAGGTCGACGCCATTGCCATCGTCGCTCAATTCCAGCACCAGCAAACCGGCCTGATGGGAGGCACGCAGGCGGATCACGCCTTCGGCCGGTTTGCCCGCCAGCATGCGCTGCTCGGGCATTTCGACACCGTGGTCGACGGCATTGCGCAGCAAGTGAGTCAGCGGCGCTTCGAGCTTTTCCAGCACGTCGCGGTCGACCTGGGTCTTTTCGCCCTCGATTTCCAGGCGCACCTGCTTGCCCAGACTGCGGCCCAGGTCACGCACCATGCGCACCTGCCCCGCCAGCACATCGGCGAACGGGCGCATGCGGCAGGCCAACGCCGTGTCGTAAAGCACTTGGGCACGCTGCCCGGCCTGCCAGCCAAACTCGTCCAGCTCGGCGGTTTTTTCTGCCAGCAATGCCTGCGCTTCACCGAGCAGGCGACGGGTGTCAGCCAGGGCTTCCTGAGCTTCGAGGTTTAAATTCAGAGCCTTGAGCTGGCCGTCCAGCGCATCCAGGGCGCGCACGCTGTTGCTTTGAATGCGCTTGAGGCGTTGCATGCTGGCCAGGTGAGGCTTGAGCCGCTGGGTTTCCACCAGGGATTTGCTCGACAGGTCCAACAAACTGTTCAAGCGCTCGGCGGTGACGCGCAATACGCGCTCGCCGCCCTCGGTCATGTGTTTATTCGGGCGCGGCGGCGAAATCAGCGGCGCGGGCTCGGGTTCCGGCGCCAGTTCCTCTATCAGTGCAGTTGGCACCGGCTGAGGCTCGGGCGGCGGCGCAGGGGTTTTCACCGGCGCCTTGGACGGGTCGAGCAGGCGCTCCATCAGCGCCACATAGGCTTCGATATCCGCCGGGCCCACGTCATTGCCGGGCGTGGCAATGCGCATCAGCAGGTCGGTGCCTTGCAGCAACGCATCGATGTGTTCGGGTTGCAGGTACAGGCGGCTTTCCTGGGCGCTGACCAGGCAATCTTCCATGACGTGGGACACGCTGACGCCCGCGTCCACGCCCACAATCCGCGCCGCGCCTTTAAGCGAGTGCGCCGCGCGCATGCAGGCTTCCAGCTGGTCAGCCTGGGTCGGGTTGCGTTCCAGGGCCAGCAAACCGGCGCTCAGCACCTGGGTCTGCGCCTCGGCTTCCAGGCTGAACAGTTCCAGCAGCGAGGCATCGCGCATCTGGTCGGGGGTCATGTGAGGCTCCGGGTCACGGCAGACAACAATTGCGCCTCGTCCAGCCAACGCAGGCTGCGGCCTTTCCACTGCAACACGCCCTGGGTGTAGCGCGCGCTGGCCTGGCTGCCCGAGGCGGACGCCGCGTTCAGCACGCGTTCGTCGATGGCATGCACGCCATCCACCTCATCCACCGGCACCACCACCGGGCCGTCCTGGGCGGCGATGATCAACATGCGCGGCATGATGCGCCCGCCAGTCGCGCCAGTGCTGGTGCTGTCCAAACCGAGCAACTCCACCAGCGACAGGCAGGCCACCAGCGCACCGCGCACGTTGGCTACGCCGAGCAGCGCCCGTGAACGCTGGTGCGGCAGGGAGTGAATCGGTTGCAGCGGGGCCACTTCCACCAGGCAACGGGTGGCAATGCCCAGCCATTCTTCGCCGAGGCGGAACATCAACAACGAACGGGTGACCACATCCGCGTCGATTTCAACCGCAGCCTGCGGGCGACGGTCGTCCTGCTGCAAGGCGTAGCGGTCGAGCAAGCGCGTGGCGGCGGCGGAATACACCTCGCAATTGCGGCAATGAATATGCTCCACCAGCAGCGGGCAAGACTTGTCGCCATGAATGCCAATGCGGTTCCAGCAATCGTCGATGGCCTGGGTCTCGGCCAGGGTCAGGTCCGGGCCTGCGGTGTCGAGCGCGTCGGGGCTACTCATGGTTTGGACTCACTGTCAGCTCGCTCGCTGCGGGCGGCGCGTGCCTGCAAGCGGCGCGCCCCCGCACTGTCGCCCTGGGACTCAAGCAACGCGGCCAGGTGCATCAAGGCCTGCGGGTGCTGGGGTTCCAGGTACAAGGCTTTTCGATAATACCCCTGGGCTTCCAGGGCGCTGCCAGCCACGTCGCTGAGCAGCCCCAGCCAGTAAAACACCTGGGCGACTGGCGGGTGGTTATTCAAATACTGTTCGCAGGCGGCACGTGCCTCGGTGCTTTTACCTTCGTTGGCGAGGGTAGCGATTCGGCCTAGCAAGTCGCCTGCATCGGACGACGGCGCCTTGGGCCGCACCCCTGGGGCATTCGTCGTGCTGAACGGTCGCGGCTTGGGCGCGATGGGGGCGATGCTGCGCAATGGAACCGGCGCCGGCATCGGCACGTACACCGGCTCCGCCTTAACCGGCTCGGCATGTCGACTGAACGCAAAGGATTGCGCAACACCAATCGAACGCATGCCATGGCGGCCCAACAGGCTGCCTTCGGCCGGGCCGATAAACAGCACGCCGTCCACGTGGGTCAAGCCTTTGAGCACATCGAAGACTTGCTTCTGGGTCTGCTGGTCGAAGTAGATCAACAGGTTGCGGCAAAACACAAAGTCATAGGTCGGTTCATTGGCCAACAGCGCCGGGTCCAGAAGGTTGCCGACTTGCAGGCGCACTTGATCGCGCACGCGATCGTCAATGCGATACCCATCGCCTTGTTCAGTGAAGTGATGATCGCGAAATTCGATATCGCCGCCGCGAAACGAGTTCTTCCCGTATACGCCGCGGCGCGCACGCTCAACCGATAGCGGGCTGACGTCCATGCCCTGCACCTTGAATTGGTGCGGGGCCAAGCCTGCATCGAGCAAGGCCATCGCGATCGAATAGGGTTCTTCGCCAGTGGAACACGGCAAGCTGAGGATGCGCAGTGCGCGCATCTGATTAATCTCGGCAAGACGCGCCTTGGCCAGTCGGGCCAGGGTGACAAAGGATTCGGGGTAACGGAAAAACCACGTTTCGGGGACGATCACCGCTTCGATCAGCGCTTGCTGCTCGTCATGGGAGCTTTGCAGGCGCTGCCAGTAATCCTCCAGCGTTGGCGCCTGCATGACCTGGCTGCGCTGGCGCACGGCCCGGTCGATAATAGCCTCGCCCACCGAAGCAACGTCCAGGCCAATGCGCTCTTTAAGGTAGGCCGAGAAACGTGGGTCGCTGCTCATAGGCTTGGCTCGGTGGAGAACAGCAAGGCGCGTACCGGCTCGGTGAGCAATTCGTTTACGCCGATCCACTGCATCAAACCGAGGTCGTCTTCACGCACCAGCCCCAAATAAGGCGCTTCGCGGTTATCCACACCGTAGGGCTTGAACTCATCCAGGGCGCACCGCAGCGTGTCGGTGGCCTGCTCCAGAATCAGTCCCAGCCAACGCGCCTTGACCCAGGGTTGCGGCTGGTAATTGACCAGCACCAGACGCGTGCTGGTACGGGCCTGGGCGACGGTGCCGAAGGTCAGCGCACTGAGGTCGATCACCGGCACCATCGCCCCGCGATGGGCGAAGATGCCCGCCACCCACACCGGCGCATGGGCGATGGGTTTGAGTGGCAAGCGGGGCAGCACTTCGGCCACTTCCGTGGCTTTGAGGGCAAAACGTTCGCTACCGATGTGGAACACCAGGAACAACGCCTTTTTCGCTGCCGGGACGGCGCCGCGTTTAGCCGCGAGGTCGCTCATCAGACTTTGAAACGCGACACGCCGCTGCGCAAACCGACCGCAACCTGGCTCAGTTCATCAATGGCAAAGCTGGCCTGGCGCAGGGAATCCACGGTCTGGCTGCTGGCATCGCCCAATTGCACCAGCGCGTGGTTGATCTGCTCGGCGCCGGTGGCCTGAGCCTGCATGCCTTCATTGACCATCAACACGCGCGGCGCCAGCGCCTGCACCTGATGGATGATCTGCGACAGTTGCTCGCCGACTTGCTGCACTTCGGACATGCCGCGACGCACTTCTTCGGAGAACTTGTCCATGCCCATCACGCCCGCCGACACTGCGGATTGAATCTCGCGCACCATCTGCTCGATGTCGTAGGTCGCCACGGCCGTCTGGTCGGCCAATCGGCGCACTTCGGTGGCCACCACGGCAAATCCGCGCCCGTATTCACCGGCTTTCTCCGCCTCGATGGCGGCGTTGAGCGACAGCAGGTTGGTCTGGTCGGCGACCTTGACGATGGTCACCACCACCTGATTGATGTTGCCGGCCTTCTCGTTAAGGATTGCCAGCTTGGCGTTGACCAGGTCAGCGGCGCCCATCACCGAGTGCATGGTTTCTTCCATCCGCGCCAAGCCTTGCTGGCCTGAACCGGCGGCGACCGACGCCTGATCGGCAGCGGTGGACACTTCGGTCATGGTGCGCACCAGGTCTTTGGACGTTGCCGCGATCTCACGCGACGTCGCGCCGATCTCGGTGGTCGTCGCCGCTGTTTCAGTGGCGGTGGCCTGTTGCTGCTTGGAGGTGGCAGCAATCTCGGTGACCGAGGTGGTCACCTGCACCGAGGACCGCTGGGCCTGGGACACCAGCGCCGTCAGCTCGGTCATCATGTCGTTGAAGCCGGTTTCCACCGCGTTGAATTCGTCTTTACGCTCAAGGTTCAGGCGTTTGCTCAAGTCGCCATCGCGCATGGTGCCGAGGATCCAGACAATGCGCTGCATCGGCGCCATGATTGCGCGCATCAGCAGCAGGCCGCAGAGGCAGGCGGCGAGGATGGCCACCAGCAACGAAACGAACATGCTGAATTTGGCTGAAGCCACCGCGTCGTCAATGGCGGCCGTTGCAGCATCGGAAACGCCTTTGTTTTCCGTGATGATGTCGTTGAGCTTCATGCGCCCCTCGGTCCAGATCGGCGTTAATTGCTCCTCCAGCAATACGCGCGCTGCGGGCAGGTCATCGGCCTGTATGCGGTCGAGCACATCCGCCAGGACCTTGTTGTAATTGATGTGCGCAGCCTTGAAGTTATCGAACTCCATCTTGTCAGCCTGGCTATGAATGGTTTTTTCATAGTTGGCCATTTGCTGTTCAATACGCGCTTCGAAGGACTTGTAGTCAGACTTGTCGTTACTGGTAACGCCTTTCTCGTCGCGCAGGCCGATGATATCGACGGTGAGCAGATAGCTGTCGACCCACGCACTGCGGATCATGGAACTGAGATAAACCCCGGGCACCGCGTCATCACGAACCGCCTCCTGGCCGGCCTCGATTTTCAGCAACCGCGAATAGGAGACCACAACCATTAACAGCATGATGGCGATAATGACCGCAAAGCTTGCCAAGATCCGTTGGCGCAAGGTCCAGTTCTTCACAGTAATTCCTCGAAGGGCCTATCAAATGCCGACGAGTATAGCTGAGCAGAAGGGCTCATTTATCAACAGGTTTTGCTGTAGCGCTCACAGAATGCAAAAACACCCTCATCCGGGTGAAAACAGGCGCATGTGAGAACTGGCTTGCCTGCATCGCCGGCAAGCCAGTTCTCACAGTGCAACTGTGCAGAAGCGACGTTACTGGCTCAGCCTTACCTGCTTTTCAAGCTCGGCCTTCAGGCCAGGCTCCAGTTTCAGCTGGCGCGCCAGTTCGTCCAGGTAGGACTTTTCCATGAAGTTTTCTTCGTCCACCAGCATCACGCTGGCGATGTACATCTCGGCAGCCATCTCCGGGGTACCGGCGGCGCGGGCCACGTCGGCCGGGTCCAGGGGTTTGTTCAGCTCGGCGTGCAGCCAGCTTTGCAGCTCGCGGTCGTTGTCCAGCTTGGTGAATTCGCCCTCGATCAGCGCGCGCTCGCGCTCGTCCACATGCCCGTCAGCTTTGGCGGCCGCCACCAGTGCTTTAAGAATGCCCTGACTGTGCTGCTCAACCTGCGCCGGCGGCAGGCGATCGATGGTTTGTGGTTCACCCTGAGGTGCATTGGCCTGTTGCGCCTGCCAGTTGCCGTAGGCTTTGTAGGCAATCACCCCCAACGCGGCCAACCCACCGTACGTCAACGCCTTGCCGCCAAAGTTGCGGGCTTTTTTATTACCCAGCAACAGGCCCATGGCGCCGGCAGCCAGTGCGCCGCCGCCAGCGCCACCGAGCAAGCTGCCCAGCCCGCCGCCACCACCCAGCAAACCGCCGAGGGCACCCTTATCCCCCTGCTTATGTTGACCACCGGCTTTCTTTTGCAGCATGTCCTGACCAGATTTGAGCAACTGATCGAGCAATCCACGGGTATTCATTCGCAGCCTCCAAGCACTTGGGTTCATAGGAGCAATAGGCCTCCAGCGTAAAACTTAGTGCCAAAAAGCCCCGATCTAGAGTGCTTCCAGATGTAACGTCGAGGTGACGGCGCAAGACTGAAGTAATGCGCAGGCCTGGCGCAGAGCGTCACGGGCTGCATTCCCCCGCAGCGCGTGGTTACGATCCATAGGTTGTTCACGCAGCGAGTCGGAAATAAGTTGTTTCACATGCAACGCCGTCACCCTGCTATCAAGCATTTTTCCTGCACCATCGAACCGCTTAAGCTATCCGGCGTCTGTTTATAGTCCGTTGCGTTTGGCCGAAGGCATGTCCGAACCGTAATTTCTGATCCGCTACGTGCCAGGAAAGGCGCGGGATTTGCTCACGACAGGTTGTCTCTATGCACCGCAGGAATTTGCTCAAAGCGTCCATGGCCATTGCGGCTTACACCGGTTTATCGGCCAGCGGCCTGCTCGCTGCGCAGGCTTGGGCCGGCAACCGCGCGGCCGATGGCGAGGCTGTTGCCTTCGATTTTGAATCGCTTAAAGCCCAGGCCAAGAAACTCGCCGGGACTGCCTATAAAGACACCCGCCAAGTGCTGCCGCCAACCCTGGCGACCATGACCCCGCAGAATTTCAACGCCATCGGCTACGACGGCAACCACTCGCTGTGGAAGGACCTGAACGGCCAACTCGATGTGCAGTTCTTCCACGTCGGCATGGGCTTCAAGACGCCGGTGCGCATGCACAGCGTCGACCCCAAGACCCGTGAAGCACGCGAGGTGCATTTCCGCCCGTCGCTGTTCAACTATGAAAAGACCACCGTCGATACCAAACAACTGACCGGCGACCTGGGTTTCTCCGGCTTCAAACTGTTCAAGGCGCCGGAACTGGACCGCCATGACGTGCTGTCATTTCTCGGCGCCAGCTACTTCCGCGCAGTGGATTTCACTGGCCAGTACGGCCTCTCTGCCCGTGGCCTGGCCATCGACACCTACGCTAAAAAACGCGAAGAATTCCCCGACTTCACCCAGTTCTGGTTCGAAACCCCGGACAAGGACGCCACACACTTTGTGGTCTACGCCTTGCTTGATTCGCCGAGCGCCACCGGAGCCTACCGTTTCGATATCGACTGCCAGGCGAACCAGGTGGTGATGGCGATCGACGCCAACATCAACGCGCGCACCGCTATCGAGCAATTAGGCATCGCGGCGATGACCAGCATGTTCAGCTGCGGCACCCACGAACGCCGCATGTGCGACACCATCCACCCGCAAATCCACGATTCGGACCGCCTGGCGATGTGGCGCGGCAACGGCGAGTGGATCTGCCGCCCGCTGAACAACCCGGCCAAGCTGCAATTCAACGCATTTGCCGACAAAGACCCGAAGGGCTTCGGGCTGGTGCAGACCGACCATGAGTTCGCCAGCTATCAGGACACCGTGGACTGGTACAGCAAACGCCCAAGCCTGTGGGTTGAACCGACAACCGCCTGGGGCGAAGGCTCGATCGACCTGCTGGAAATCCCTACCACTGGCGAAACTCTGGACAACATCGTGGCCTTCTGGACCCCGAAAAAGCCTGTGGCCGCCGGTGATTCGCTGAATTACGGCTATAAGTTGTACTGGAGCGCACTGCCACCGGTAAGCACGCCACTGGCGCAAGTCGACGCGACCCGCTCAGGCATGGGCGGCTTTACCGAAGGCTGGGCACCGGGTGAGCACTACCCGCAAGTCTGGGCGCGCCGTTTTGCCGTGGACTTCAAAGGCGGCGGCCTCGACCGACTGCCGGCCGGCACCGGCATCGAACCCGTGGTGACTTGCTCCCACGGTGAAGTGAAGGATTTCAGCGTGCTGGTGCTCGACAACATCAAGGGCTACCGCATCCTGTTCGACTGGTACCCGACCAGCGACAGCGTGGAGCCGGTGGAACTGCGGCTGTTTATCCGCACCCAGGACCGCACCTTGAGTGAAACCTGGCTGTACCAGTACTTCCCGCCTGCACCCGAGGCGCGTAAGTACACCTGATTGCCTGGGAAAACGAAGGCTGTGTGGGAGCTGGGTCCTAAAACCCAGCCCTTTCAAGCTCTTTAGATAGAACAGGCGATAAGTACCTCGTGGCGAGCGGGCTTGCCCCGCGTTGGGTTGCGAAGCAGCCCCAAACCAGCGGCCGGAGATTGTCTGACTCACCGCATTCTTCCTTTTTAGGGTCGCTTCGCAACCCAACGCGGGGCAAGCCCGCTCGCCACAGGGATAGCGTTCGCCCTATCAGACAAATTTCCAAATGCCTTGAAAGGGCTGGTCCTAAAACCGCGACACACTCTTCATCGCCCCAATCAAATACCGCATCGCAACCTGATCGCTTTCGGTCAGGGCGCGGTACTGCGCAAGCAACTCTGCTTCATCCGAACTCAGCCTTCGGCCACACCCGAATACCCTGCGGCTCAGAAATGACATCACCGCACCCGCTACACCATAGGACTTGGCCATGGACTGTTTCTCCTGAAATCGATCTAAAACTCCTGGTGCCCACCCTCCGCCTCCCGTGAAGCAGTGCTTCGTCGGACAAACAGACTGACTCCCTGGGCCAGAAATCAGACTTACCCCTAAGCGTAGAAAAAATCTCGTCACGTGTGGGATTTTTTTAAAGCATTCACTCAAATAAATGGCTTTGGTAACAAAGACCTACAGCCCTTTCTTACATATCGACCAATAGAGCTCCACCTTCGCCACACCTGAGGCGGGCAATAAAAAAACCCACCGGGTCAGGGTGGGTTTTTCGGAGCACGCGTGTGGGATCAATCCCTCAGATCAGACTCATGAATCGGCTGGTCGCGATGGGTCGCCCGTTGGTATTGCGCCGGCCAAATGGCCTTGCGCCCGCCCAAGTCGTCGTCGGCATGCAGCGGCCAGTACGGGTCCCGCAGCAGTTCGCGGGCCAGGAAGATGATGTCGGCCTGGCAGGTGCGCAGGATGTGCTCAGCCTGGGCTGGCTCGGTAATCATGCCGACGGTGCCTGTGGCGATCCCCGACTCCTTGCGCACGCGCTCGGCAAAACGAGTTTGGTAGCCTGGCCCGACGGGGATCTCGGCGTTGGCGGCAGTGCCTCCGGAAGACACGTCGATCAGGTCCACGCCCAGCGCTTTGAGGCGTCGCGCCAGTTCCACGGTTTCATCGGGGTTCCAGCCGTCCTCCACCCAATCGGTGGCCGACACCCGCACAAACAACGGCAAATCCTCGGGCCAGACTTCGCGTACCGCCGTCGTCACTTCCAATACCAGGCGAATGCGGTTTTCGAAGGAGCCACCGTATTGATCACGACGCTGATTGCTGATGGGCGAGAGGAATTGATGCAACAGGTAACCGTGAGCGGCGTGGATTTCCACCACTTCGAAACCGGCGGTCAACGCGCGTTTGGCGGCGGCGACAAAGTCATCGATCACTTGCTGGATTTGCGCTTCGTCCAGTTGCTTGGGTTGGGTGTGGTTGGGGTCGAAGGCAATCGGCGAGGGGCCGACCGGCACCCAACCGCCGTCTTCCGGCTTGACGCTGCCCTGCTTGCCGATCCAAGGCCGATGGGTGCTGGCTTTGCGCCCGGCGTGGGCCAATTGAATCGCCGCCACCGCGCCCTGTGCGGCAATAAACCGCGTGATGCGCTGCAGCGGTTCGATCTGTTCGTCCTTCCACAAGCCCAGGTCCTGGGCGGTGATGCGGCCATCTTCGGTCACGGCGGTGGCCTCAGTGAAAATCAGCCCGGCACCGCCCACGGCACGACTGCCGAGGTGTACCAGGTGCCAGTCATTGGCCAGGCCGTCTTCGGCCGAGTATTGGCACATCGGCGACACGGCAATGCGGTTGAGCAGGGTCAATTGGCGCAGGGTATAGGGTTCGAGCAGCTGACTCATGGCGCACCTCTTCTGGGTTCTGTGGGCACTGTTCAACAGTGCCTAGAGCCTAGTCGACAACGCCCGATTGCACAGGGTTCAGAAGGAAAGCGGGAGCCGATTGCCGGCTCCCGTGCAGCCACAGCTTACATTTCGACCTGGGTGCCCAGCTCGATCACCCGGTTTACCGGCAGCTTGAAGAAGCGCAGGTTGCCGTTGGCGTTCTTCAACATGAAGGCGAACAGCGCTTCACGCCAGCGCGCCATGCCTTTGATGCGCGAAGCAATAACGGTTTCGCGGCTGAGGAAGTAGGTGGTGCGCATCGGGCTGAAATCCAGTTCGTCCAGATGGCACAGCTTCAGCGCTTGAGGCACGTCCGGCTCATCGGCGAAACCGAAATGCAGGATGACCCGGAAGAAGCCTTCACCGTAAGCATCCACCTCGAAACGCCGCGTGACCGGCACACGGGGAATGTCTTCGTAGACCACCGTCAATAGCACCACTTGCTCATGCAACACCTGGTTATGCAGCAGGTTGTGCAACAGCGCGTGGGGCACCGCGTCGGGACGCGCGGTGAGGAACACCGCCGTGCCCTGCACGCGGTGCGGCGGCTGCACGCGAATACTGCTGATAAAGATCGGCAGCGGCAGGCCGCCTTCGTCGAGGCGGTCGACCAGCAATTGCTTGCCGCGCTTCCACGTGGTCATCAGCACAAACAGCACGATCCCCGCGAGTACCGGGAAGGCCCCGCCCTGGATGATTTTCGGCACGTTGGCGGCAAAATACAGCCCGTCCACCAACAGGCAGCAGATCAACACCGGCACGGCCAGGATCGGTGGCCATTTCCACAGCAGCAACATCACCGCCGCCACCAGAATGGTAGTCATCAACATGGTGCCGGTCACGGCCACGCCGTACGCCGACGCCAGTGCGTTGGAGGACTCGAAGCCCAGCACCAGCAGAATCACGCCGACCATCAACGCCCAGTTCACCGCGCCGATGTAAATCTGGCCCTGCTCGGCGCTTGAGGTGTGCTGGATGTGCATGCGCGGGATGTAACCCAGCTGGATCGCCTGACGTGTCAGCGAAAACGCGCCGGAAATCACCGCCTGGGATGCAATCACTGTCGCCAGGGTGGACAACCCCACCAGCGGGATCAGCGCCCAGCTTGGCGCCAGCAGGTAGAACGGGTTGCGCGCGGCTTCGGGGTCGCCCAGCAGCATTGCACCCTGGCCGAAATAGTTAAGCACCAGCGCCGGCAACACCAGGATGAACCAGGCGCGGGCAATGGGCTTGCGGCCAAAGTGGCCCATGTCGGCGTACAGCGCTTCGGCACCGGTCAATGCCAGCACGACTGCGCCGAGGATCGCGAGGCCGATACCCGGGTGATTTTCGAAAAAACGCACGCCCCATATCGGGTTCAAGGCACTGAGCACTTCAGGGTGCAGCGTGATGCCGTACACGCCGAGGATGCCCAACACCAGGAACCAGGTGACCATCACCGGCCCGAACAGCTTGCCGATGCGGTCGGTGCCGTGCTTCTGGATCAGGAACAGTGCCACCAGCACCACCAGCGCAATCGGCACGACCCATTTTTCCAGGCCATCGAACGCCAGTTCCAGGCCTTCCACCGCCGACAATACGGAAATCGCCGGGGTAATCATGCTGTCGCCGTAAAACAACGCCGCACCGCACAAGCCACACACCACCAGGAAACTGCGCAGTTTCTTGCGCTCTCCCGCCGCCCGTCGGGCCAGCGCGGTCAAGGCCATGATGCCGCCTTCGCCCTGGTTGTCGGCGCGCAGCACAAACAGCATGTATTTGATCGAGACAACCCAGATCAGCGACCAGAAGATCAGCGCCAGAATCCCCAGCACGCCGTCATGGTTGACCTGAACCCCGTAACCGCCAGTGAACACTTCTTTCAGGGTATAGAGCGGGCTGGTACCGATATCGCCGTACACCACCCCGACCGCCGCCACCAGCATGCCAATCGGCTTTGCGTTGGAATGTTCGGCACTTGCTGCCTGACTATTTGCCTGACCCATCTACCACTCCTGCCCTTTTGACCCGAGGTCTTTTATAAACAGCACTGCCTGAGCATGCGCCGTTTTACTTCCAGTTACAGACGGATTATTGACTCAAGGGTTTCACCCACGCGTCACGGCGCGAAGCATAGCGCAGCACTCGTCGCATTTCCCTGCATAAAGCTGGTCAAGTGCGCTGCCCGTCGCTAGAATTGCGCACTTTTTGACCAGAGGCACACCAAGTGCCCGTTTACCGCCCTGTCGTGCCCGACTGGCGGCGTCATTCAATACCGAGGTTAGACATGTCCACCACCATCGCAAAAGCCAACCCCAAGGTCGGCTTTGTATCCCTGGGTTGCCCGAAGGCTCTGGTCGACTCCGAACGCATCCTTACGCAACTGCGTATGGAAGGCTATGACGTTGTGTCCACTTACCAGGACGCGGACGTGGTGGTGGTCAACACCTGCGGCTTCATCGACTCGGCCAAGGCTGAATCGCTGGAAGTGATCGGCGAAGCCATCAAGGAAAACGGCAAGGTCATCGTGACCGGCTGCATGGGCGTGGAAGAAGGCACTATCCGCAACGTGCACCCTAGCGTGCTGGCCGTGACCGGCCCGCAACAGTACGAGCAAGTGGTCAACGCCGTGCACCAAGTGGTGCCGCCGCGTCAGGACCACAACCCGCTGATCGACCTGGTGCCGCCGCAAGGCATCAAGCTGACCCCGCGTCACTACGCGTACTTGAAGATTTCCGAAGGCTGCAACCACAGTTGCAGCTTTTGCATCATCCCGTCGATGCGCGGCAAGCTGGTCAGCCGCCCGGTCGGTGACGTACTCGACGAGGCCCAGCGCCTGGTCAAATCCGGCGTGAAAGAGCTGTTGGTGATCTCCCAGGACACCAGCGCCTACGGCGTCGACATCAAGTACCGCACCGGTTTCTGGAACGGCGCGCCGGTCAAAACCCGCATGACCGAACTCTGCGAAGCCTTGAGCAGCCTGGGCGTTTGGGTGCGTCTGCACTACGTTTACCCGTATCCGCACGTCGACGAGCTGATCCCGTTGATGGCCGCCGGCAAGATCCTGCCGTACCTGGACATCCCGTTCCAGCACGCCAGCCCGAAAGTCCTCAAGGCAATGAAACGCCCGGCGTTCGAAGACAAAACCCTGGCGCGCATCAAGAACTGGCGCGAGATCTGCCCGGAACTGATCATCCGTTCCACCTTCATCGTCGGCTTCCCTGGCGAGACCGAAGAAGACTTCCAGTACCTGCTGGACTGGCTGACCGAAGCGCAGCTGGACCGCGTCGGTTGCTTCCAGTACTCCCCGGTGGAAGGCGCCCCGGCCAACCTGCTGGACCTGGCCGTAGTGCCGGACGAGGTCAAGCAAGACCGTTGGGAGCGTTTCATGGCGCACCAACAAGCCATCAGCTCGGCGCGCCTGCAACTGCGCATCGGCAAGGAAATCGAAGTGCTGATCGACGAAGTCGACGAACAAGGTGCGGTGGGCCGTTGCTTCTTCGATGCTCCGGAAATCGACGGTAATGTGTTTATCGACGACGCCAGCGACTTAAAGCCGGGCGACAAAGTCTGGTGCACCGTGACCGATGCTGACGAATACGACCTGTGGGCTGAAAAGCGCGACTGAGTCGATAAAACCTGAAAAGCCCTGCCTCTGGACAAGATGCGGGGCTTTTTTCGGTCTATCGTTTGGTGCGATCAACTTCACCGGCAAGGAGCAGCGGGCATGCGTGAGCATTCGGTTATCCACACACCTACCAGCGGCGACTACGCGCAATTGGCGCAAATCTGGGAAGACTCGGTGCGCGCGACCCACCACTTCCTGCCCGACAGCTACATCGTGTTGCTGAAGAACCTGGTGCTGACGCGCTACCTCGACGCCGTAATGCTGATCTGCACCAAAGACGCGCGCCAACACATCACCGGATTTGCCGGCGTGGCCGCGGGCAAGGTCGAAATGCTGTTCATCGCACCGCAACACCGTGGTGAAGGCCTGGGCCGGCAGCTACTGCGTTATGCCATCGAACGCTTAAACGCCGATATGCTGGACGTTAACGAGCAAAACTCCCAGGCGCTGGGGTTTTACTTCAAGCAGGGCTTCGAGGTTATCGGCCGCACGGAACATGATGGCCTGGGGCAGCCCTATCCGTTGCTGCACATGCGTTTGCGCCAACAGCAAATCTGCAGCGGCTGAACTGCTGCCTGACAAAGTGTGGAAGCTGGCTTGCCTGCGATGGCATCAACTGGTTTTGCCTAATGAACCGAGGTGCCTGCATCGCAGGCAAGCCAGCTCCCACAGTTGATCTCCATTTGGTCTGGAGAATCGCAATCTGCTCAAAAAAAAAACAGCGCCTTTGATTCAACCACTCAGGTCGGCTACTAGGCCGCCGTGCTTTAGATTTTGATTTTGATCTGAGGCGCCCCGTTAACCACGATGGCCGCACGCAGGCTTGAAGCCGTGGGTAACCCGGCAGGACGCCGGGTTAGCCGCGCTGGGCCAAGGATGGCCCATCGCGGCGGCCCACGGATTCAAGCCGGAGTGCGGGCATGCCGAGCCACAGCGAGGCACCGAGTGGTGGGGGCGGAGCGTTTTTGGTTACTTTTTGCGCTGTTCAAAAAGTGACCCGCTGTAAGAGCGGAACCAATACCAGCCGTTACCGCAGCAACGGATATGCACTCACCCCAACACTCCCCTCACAACACCCAAACCAAACCAACCCCGCTAAACACCCCCAAAAGCCCCAAACCCGAAATGGGTCCGGGATTAACCGGCGCCAGGCAGGTACAATAGCCGCCCACTTTTGTTACGGCCCTTGTCATGACTGACCCCATACGCCTCTCCAAACGCCTCATCGAACTAGTCGGTTGCTCCCGTCGGGAGGCCGAGCTGTTCATCGAAGGCGGCTGGGTCTCGGTAGACGGCGAAATCATCGACGAACCGCAGTTCAAAGTCACCACCGAAAAAGTCGAACTCGACCCCGACGCCAAGGCCACCGCGCCAGAGCCGGTCACCATCCTGCTGCACGCCCCAGTCGGCGTCGACGTCGAAACCGCCATGGCCTCGATCAGCGCCGACACCCTGTCCGAAGAACACCGCTTCAGCAAACGCCCGCTCAAAGGCCACTTCCTGCGCCTGACCGCCAGCGCCGACCTGCAAGCCAAGGCCAGCGGCCTGCTGGTGTTCACCCAGGACTGGAAAATCCTGCGCAAGTTGACCGCCGATGCCGCCAAGATCGAGCAGGAATACGTGGTTGAAGTCGAAGGCGACATGGTTGCCCACGGCCTCAACCGCCTGAACCACGGCCTGACCTACAAAGGCAAAGAGCTGCCGGCCGTCAAAGCCAGCTGGCAGAACGAAAACCGCCTGCGTTTTGCGATGAAAAACCCGCAACCGGGTGTGATCGCGCTGTTCTGCGAAGCGGTTGGCCTGAAAGTCGTCGCCATCCGTCGCATCCGCATCGGCGGCGTCTCGATCGGCAAGGTGCCGGTCGGCCAATGGCGTTACCTGTCCGGCAAAGAGAAGTTCTAAGCCGCCCCCTTTTCCCGGCACCGCCTGACCCGGCGGTGCCCTCAGTTGAATACCAGGATTGCCCACCATGATTCACAACGACGTACTGCGCAGCGTGCGCTACATGCTCGACATCAGCGACAACAAGATGGTCGAGATCATCAAGCTCGGCGGCATGGACGTGACCAAAGACGACCTGCTGACCTACCTGAAGAAAGATGAAGAAGAAGGCTTCGTGTTCTGCCCGGACGAGGTCATGGCGCACTTCCTCGATGGCCTGGTGATCTTCAAGCGCGGCAAGGACGAAAGCCGTCCGCCGCAGCCGATCGAGACCCCGGTGACCAACAACATCATCCTCAAGAAACTGCGCGTGGCCTTCGAATTGAAAGAAGACGACATGCACGCCATCCTCAAGGCCTCCGAGTTCCCGGTGTCCAAGCCGGAGCTGAGCGCGCTGTTCCGCAAGTTCGGCCACACCAACTACCGCACGTGTGGCGACCAGTTGCTGCGTAACTTCCTCAAGGGCCTGACCCTGCGAGTGCGTCCGTAAGCCATGAGCTACAACGTCTCGCCCGTCGGCTTCGTGCGCTCCTGCTTCAAGGAGAAGTTCGCCATCCCGCGCCAACCGCAGCTGGCGCCTGCCGCCCGTGGCGTGCTGGAGCTGGTGGCGCCGTTCGACAGCGGTGAGGCAGTGCAAGGCCTGGAGCAGGTCAGCCATGTGTGGCTGGTGTTTGTGTTCCATGAAGCCCTGGAAGACAAGCCGCGCCTGAAAGTGCGCCCGCCGCGTCTGGGCGGCAACACCTCCATGGGCGTGTTTGCCACGCGTGCGACCCACCGGCCAAACGGCATCGGCCAGTCGGTGGTGAAGCTGGACAAGGTGGAGCCCGGCAAGCTGTGGATATCCGGGATTGATTTGCTGGATGGCACGCCGGTGCTGGATATCAAACCGTACGTGCCGTATGCCGACATTATCGACACCGCCACCAACAGCATCGCCAGCGGCGCGCCACAGCCGATTCCTGTGCAGTGGCTGAAGACGGCGCTGCACCAGGCACAAGGCCATGCCCAGCGTCTTGGCCAGCCCTTGGTGGAGTTGATTGATCAGTGTTTGGCGCAGGACCCACGGCCGGCGTATCAGACGCCGGGGCCTGAACGCGAGTACGGTGTGCGGTTCTGGGATGTGGATGTGCGCTGGCACTATCCCGAGGCCGGGATGATTTGCGTGCTGGAAGTGCTTCCAGCAGGATAAACCGGAAACAAAATGTGGGAGGGGGCTTGCTCCCGATAGCGGTGTTTCAGCCACTGTATGCAGTGACTGACACTCTGCAATCGGGAGCAAGCCCCCTCCCACATTTAAATCTTCTTTGTTGCTCAGTCAGCACAGGGCCTGACTGGTTTACTTCTCGACGAACGCACGCTCGATCAAGTAATCACCCGGCTCACGCATCCTCGGCGAAACTTTCAGACCGAAGCTGTTCAACACTTCGCTGGTCTCGTCCAACATGCTTGGGCTGCCGCACAGCATGGCACGGTCATCTTCGGGGTTGATCGGCGGCAGACCGATATCGCTGAACAGCTTGCCGCTGCGCATCAGGTCGGTCAGACGGCCTTCGTTTTCGAACGGCTCGCGGGTCACGGTCGGGTAGTAGATCAACTTGTCACGCAGGGCCTCGCCGAAGAACTCGTTCTGCGGCAGATGCTCGGTGATGAATTCGCGGTAAGCGACTTCGTTGACGTAGCGCACGCCGTGGCACAGGATCACTTTTTCGAAACGCTCGTAGGTTTCCGGGTCCTGAATCACGCTCATAAACGGCGCAAGGCCCGTACCGGTGCTGAGCAGGTAGAGGTGTTTGCCCGGCTTCAAATCGTCAAGCACCAGGGTGCCTGTCGGTTTTTTGCTGATGATGATCTCGTCGCCTTCCTTCAAGTGCTGCAATTGGGAAGTCAGCGGGCCATCGGGGACTTTGATGCTGAAGAACTCCAGATGCTCTTCCCAATTCGGGCTGGCAATGGAGTAGGCGCGCATGAGCGGGCGGCCGTTGGGCTGTTGCAGGCCGATCATCACGAACTGACCGTTCTCAAAGCGCAGGCCCGGGTCGCGGGTGCACTTGAAGCTGAACAGAGTGTCGTTCCAGTGATGAACACTGAGGACACGCTCGTGGTTCATGTTGCTCATGTACGGGGGACTCCTGGAAATGGGTCTGCGCCAAATAGTGTTGCGCAATTGCACAGCATTCTAATGGCGGCGACAATATCTGTTAACTGGATTATTAAGATAAGGGTTATCGGTTATATCGATATGCGATTTACTCTCCGTCAACTGCAAGTCTTCGTCGCCGTCGCCCAGCAAAATAGCGTCTCGCGCGCTGCTGGCCTTCTGGCCTTGTCTCAATCCGCCGCCAGCACTTCGATCACCGAGCTGGAGCGTCAATCCAGCTGCCAATTGTTCGACCGCGCGGGCAAACGCCTGAGCCTCAACGCCCTCGGCCATCAGCTGTTGCCCCAGGCGGTGGCGCTGCTGGACCAGGCCAAGGAGATCGAGGACCTGCTCAATGGCAAGTCCGGTTTCGGCTCCTTGGCGGTCGGCGCCACGCTGACGATTGGCAATTACCTCGCCACCCTGCTGATCGGCAGTTTCATGCAGCAACACCCGGAAAGCCAAGTGAAACTGCATGTGCAGAACACGGCCAATATCGTGCACCAGGTTGCGCATTACGAAATTGACCTGGGTCTAATCGAAGGCGACTGCAGCCACCCGGACATTGAAGTGCAAACCTGGGTGGAGGATGAACTGGTGGTGTTTTGCGCACCCCAGCATCACTTGGCCAAGCGCGGCGTGGCAACGATGGACGAGCTGACCCACGAAGCCTGGATCCTGCGGGAACAAGGCTCGGGCACGCGCCTGACCTTTGATCAGGCCATGCGTCACCACCGCAGCGCGCTGAATATCCGCCTGGAGCTGGAACACACAGAGGCCATTAAACGGGCTGTGGAGTCAGGCCTGGGGATTGGTTGCATTTCACGACTGGCGCTGCGCGACGCGTTTCGACGTGGCAGCCTGGTGCCGGTGGAAACCCCGGACCTGGACCTGTCCCGGCAGTTCTACTTCATCTGGCACAAGCAGAAGTACCAGACCTCGGCGATGCGCGAGTTCCTGGAACTGTGCCGCGCCTTCACCGCCGGGGTTCAGCGCAGCGACGAGATCGTGCTGCCGAGCATCGCCTGATCGTTAGATCAGGATGACGGCCCACACCAGGGCGATCATGGTCAGCGCGACGAATTGCGCGGCGCTGCCCATGTCCTTGGCGTTTTTGGACAACGGGTGGCGGTCCAGGGAAATCCGGTCAATCGCGGCTTCTACCGCCGAGTTGAGCAACTCGACGATCAACGCCAGCAGGCACACGGCAATCAGCAACGCGCGCTCGACGCGGCTGACGTGCAGGAAGAAACTCAACGGAATCAGGATGACGTTCAGCAACACCAATTGGCGAAATGCTGCTTCGCCGGTGAAAGCTGCGCGCAGGCCATCGAGGGAATAGCCTCCTGCGTTGAAGATACGTTTGATACCGGTTTGACCCTTGAAAGGCGACATAGAAGTAGGCAACTGAACCAAAGAAGTGGGGAAGCTAGTTCACGCAGAGTCAAAAAAGCGTGAAGCGTTGTCATGTTAATGCTGCGAAATTGACTCAAGTTGTTGCAGGAGCAGCGCCGCCTGAGTGCGCGTACGCACGCCCAGCTTGCGGAAAATCGCGGTGACGTGGGCCTTGATAGTCGCTTCCGACACACTCAGCTCATAGGCAATCTGCTTATTCAACAAGCCTTCACAGACCATGGTCAACACCCGGAACTGCTGGGGCGTCAGGCTGGCGAGGCCATCGCGGGCGGCCTTGGCTTCGTCGGACACGTTGATTTCTTCGAACGCTTGCGGCGGCCAGGACACGTCGCCGTCCAATACGATACGCACCGCTTTCTGAATGGCTTCCATCGAGCTGGATTTCGGAATAAAACCGCTGGCACCGAACTCCTTCGAGCGCACCACCACGTCAGCGTCTTCCTGAGCCGAGACCATCACCACAGGGATCTGCGGGTATTGCCCGCGCAACAGCACCAACCCCGAAAAGCCGTAGGCGCCGGGCATGTTCAGGTCGAGCAGCACCAGGTCCCAGTCGGATTTTTCAGTGAGGCGGGCTTCCAGCTCGGCAATGGTGGCCACTTCGACCAGACGCACGTCCGGGCCAAGGCCGAGGGTTACGGCCTGATGCAGCGCACTGCGAAACAGCGGATGGTCATCGGCTATCAGGATGTCGTATGTGGCCATTGATTAAATGATCCTGTTTTTTATGGGAACCCTGATGGTTTCAGGGCTCGCCAACACACAAGGCGACGGCCAGGCAGCCGTTGCCACAGGGCATACTCAACGTCAAAAACACCTGCAACGACGCTGAAAATTCACGGTTACGCCCCAATCGGCGCTCAGCATGCCCAGCGTAGACTAGAGGGTCAAGCACTACGCCCGCGGGCATTTTAGCGGTTTGCGCAGTTACGGTGCCATCATGCGCAAATCGTCTGGCTATACCGCCGGTATATAAGGCACCAGACGCGTATGCACCTCATCCGTCGGGTCCAGCGGCATCTGGAACTTGGCCGCCAGGTAATGCGTGCTGAAAACGTCCAGGTAGGCGTCCAGCACTTCGCTGGCCACGGCGTCGTCGGCCAACTCCAGGCACAGCGCTGCGACCTCGGCCGTGCAAAAATGGTCATCACGCTTGGAGCGGCGCAGTTTGTAGCGCGACAGCTGTTCAGGCGCGAGGCTCAGCACCGGCAAATGTTCCAGGTATGGGCTTTTGCGGAACATCTTGCGCGCTTCGCTCCAAGTGCCGTCCAGCAGGATGAACAACGGGCGCTTGCCCTCGGCCACGCTCACTTGGCTGACGACGCGTTCTGGTGCGACGAATTCGCCGGGGAACACAATGTAGGGCTGCCACTGTGGATCGGCCAGCAGGGTGAGTAAACCAGGCTCGACCTCCGTGCGTGACCACGCAAACGCGGTGGTGTCGGCGATGACGTCGGCGATCAGCCAACCGGTGTTGCTGGGTTTCATCGGCTCAACATCGTGCATCAACAGGCACATGGCGGACCGCGCCGGTACTTGCGGGCGCCAGGCGCACAGGCAGTATTCGGGAATAACCCGGCAGCCGGGGCAGCGCTCGGCGCGCGAACCACGGTTAAGAAAAGGCCGGACGGCCCGTGCCAGCCGCTGGGTGCGCAAGCGGGAAACAGCATGGCTCATCGGATACACCGCGAGCAGGGGTCAATCAACACAGGCGAAACTCGAAGAAGGCTTAAGTGGCCGCAGTTTACCAGCGATACGCCTGGCTGTAGTGGCGCAGGGTCACCTATAATTGCGCGCCACTGAACGCACAGCCCAGTGGCTGGTCTATGCACCAGTAACCGAATCAGGAGAGTTTCATGCTGCGTCCCATGCTGCGCCTTGTTGCCCCATCCGTCGCCCTTGCGCTGGTCATGCCTGTGGCCGCCCACGCGGCCTCGCTGCTGGAGGCCCAAATGAACCGCAAACTGCAAAGCGTCGCGGCTGAAAGCAACAAGGACCTGCCACGGGAAATCGATGAAAAAACCCTGGAAGTGGCTTACACCGTTGAAGGCATGCAACTGATCGATCACCTGAGCGTGCAATCGGACCGCGCAGAACAGATGCGCGCCAACCCGAAAGCCGTGTACTTCCAACTGGGCCAAAGCGTGTGCCTGAACCCCGGTTATCGCGAGCTGATGGCCAAAGGCGCGGTGATGCGCTACGACATCACCGAAAACAAGACCAACCGCCCTGTGGCGTCGGTCAAGTTCGTGGAAGCCGATTGCCCGGCACCGGCGGCTGCGAAGAAGAAAAAGTAACACCCGCTTGCCCCTCGCGCGCCTCTGTCCAGCGGCGCGCGCCCCCCTCCGCTGCATTGACCTGCAGACCGCTAAATTGCCTGATGCGTGACCAATAACCGGTTGCCAGCCATGGGTTTTTCGGCTCATGATCGCCTCATATCGATGACCTATTTGCAGTGTTTTTCACGTCGTCCTGTAACATTTTCAGGGCAAAAGAGGCTTGCCCTCCTGCAACTTGCAATGCAAAGGTTTCCAAATCACAAGGAACATACAGAGACCACTCTGCCGCCTGGCGAACACCGTGCAACGCCTTAAGGCATGAGGCGACACATGCAAGTGTCGCGGCCTCGGACGAATTTCTCGCCGATGGCCCAGCCTCTGTGAAGAAGGAGAAGTTGAATGCCTTACGAATCCAATGACCAACTGCTTCGTCATTTCGAGCAACACGGTGCTGACCTCACGCAGCAGGTCGACGCGCAACTCCAACTGATCGCTCCCAACAGCCCGAACATTCCCCTGTATCGCGACATGATCCTCACCGTTCTGCGCATGGCTCAGGACGACCGCAACCGCTGGAACGCCAAAATCACGCTGCAGGCTATCCGCGAGTTGGACAACGCCTTCCGTGTGCTCGAACAGTTCAAGGGCAGACGCAAGGTGACCGTATTCGGCTCGGCGCGCACGCCGGTTGAAAGCCCGCTGTATGCCTTGGCCCGCGAAGTTGGCGCGCAGTTGGCACAGTCAGATTTGATGGTGATCACCGGCGGCGGTGGCGGCATCATGGCGGCGGCGCATGAAGGTGCCGGCCTGCAACACAGCTTGGGGTTCAACATCACGCTGCCGTTTGAACAGCACGCCAACCCGACCATCGATGGCACTGACAACCTGCTGTCATTCCATTTCTTCTTTACCCGCAAGCTGTTCTTCGTCAAGGAAGCTGATGCACTGGTGCTGTGCCCCGGCGGTTTCGGCACCCTGGACGAAGCACTCGAAGTGCTGACCCTGATCCAGACCGGCAAAAGCCCGCTGGTGCCGGTGGTATTGCTGGACGCACCCGGCGGCGGGTTCTGGCAAGGCGCGCTGGATTTCATCCGCAGCCAACTTGAAGCCAACCGCTATATTTTGCCCACCGACCTCAAACTGGTCCGGCTGGTGTACAGCGCTGAAGAGGCTGTGGATGAAATCAACCAGTTCTACGCCAACTTCCATTCCACTCGCTGGCTCAAGCGTGAGTTTGTAGTGCGTATGAATCACCCGCTCAGTGAGCGTGCGCTGGCTCATTTACAGAGTGAGTTCGCCAGTTTGCGGATGAGTGGTGAGTTCCAGCAGTTGGCCTACTCGGGCGAGGAACATGATGAGCCGAGATTCAGCCATTTGACGCGACTGGTGTTCAACTTCAATGGGCGCGATCAAGGACGGCTGCGGGAGTTGGTGGACTACATCAACTTGCCGGAAAACTGGGCACAGGCTCAGGGAAAGGCGCAGCAACGGGTAACGCCGCAGCCGGCTTGAGTTTTTTGAAGGCAAAAAAAAAGGCCCACTATTTTCATAGTGGGCCTTTTTTGTGGTGTTCGGGTGACGATAGTGGGGCCGCTTCGCGGCCCAGCGGGAGCAAACTCCCTCGCCACAACAGCTCGTTAACCCTGGTTAGATTCAATCGTCCATGTTTCGACCGCTTAATAAGCGGCTGATCATTTCCATCGAAAACCCGCGATAACTTAAGAAGCGCCCTTGCTTCGCTCGCTCCCTGGCATCAATTGGCAGGTGGCCAGAAAACTTGCGGCGCCAGGTGTCTTCCAACTGAGACGACCAGTCGATACCGCACTCACGCAGGGCGAGGTCGATGTCGGCGCGTTGCAGGCCGCGCTGGCTCAGCTCTTCGCGAATTCGCGCTGGGCCGTGGCCCGAACGAGCTCGGTAGGAAACAAAGCTTTCGAGGTAGCGTGCTTCCGAAAGCAGCCCTTCTTCCGTTAACCGGTCCAGGGCTGTTTCGATCATCTCGGGCTCCGCGCCGCGCTGACGTAATTTACGTGTCAGCTCGACTCGACCGTGCTCGCGGCGAGCGAGCAGGTCCATCGCGGTGCGCCGAACGGCGACGAGTGTATCCAGTACAACTGTCATCGTTTGATTCAGATATCAGTGTCTACTTCTTCTACTTCCTGAACCGGCTCGCGGTTAGCGGCCGCTTTCACGTCTGGCGTAGGGGTCAGCAACTTGTCGCGAATCTGCTTTTCAAGCGTGGCAGCGATGTCCGGGTTGTCTTGCAGGAACTTGGCCGAGTTGGCCTTGCCCTGGCCGATCTTGCTGCCGTTGTAGGCATACCAGGCACCGGACTTCTCGACGAAACCGTGCAGCACGCCCAGGTCGATCATCTCGCCGTTCAGGTAGATACCTTTACCGTAGAGAATCTGGAACTCGGCCTGACGGAATGGCGGGGCCACTTTGTTCTTCACGACTTTAACGCGGGTTTCGCTACCAACAACCTCGTCGCCTTCCTTCACCGCGCCGGTACGGCGGATGTCGAGACGGACCGAAGCGTAGAACTTCAGCGCGTTACCACCGGTAGTGGTTTCCGGGCTGCCGAACATCACGCCGATCTTCATACGGATCTGGTTGATGAAGATCACCAGGCAGTTGGCGTTCTTGATGTTACCGGTGATTTTACGCAGCGCCTGGGACATCAGACGGGCTTGCAGGCCCACGTGCATGTCACCCATTTCGCCTTCGATTTCAGCCTTTGGTACCAGGGCTGCCACGGAGTCGACCACGATCACGTCGATGGCGTTGGAGCGCACCAGCATGTCGGTGATTTCCAGGGCTTGCTCACCGGTGTCCGGCTGGGAAACCAGCAAGTCGTCAACGTTGACGCCCAGCTTGCCGGCGTATTCAGGGTCTAGGGCGTGCTCGGCGTCGACGAACGCGCAGGTGGCGCCCATTTTTTGCGCCTGGGCAATCACCGATAGGGTCAGGGTGGTTTTACCAGAAGATTCAGGACCGTAGATCTCAACGATACGACCTTTTGGCAGGCCGCCAATGCCGAGCGCGATGTCCAGACCCAGAGAGCCAGTAGAAATAGCCGGGATCGCCTGACGGTCGTGATCGCCCATACGCATTACGGCACCCTTGCCGAATTGACGTTCGATCTGACCCAGGGCCGCAGCCAAGGCTTTCTTCTTGTTCTCGTCCATTAAAGTCCTCACGTAATCAATAAGGCCTGACGGCCAAAACCTGTATAAGTAGACAGTATTGTTCCACAAAGATCCGGGATCGCCTACCCCTGATTTTCGATTTCTGCTGCAGCTCGTCGCAACAACCCCTCTAGCGCGGCCTTTACCGTTTGTCGGCGGACCTCGTCACGGTTGCCGGGGAAGTGCGCGAGCTCGGCGGTGACCTGTTCACCAACGCCAAATGCCAGCCATACCGTGCCCACCGGTTTGTCCGGAGAACCGCCGTCCGGCCCGGCCACACCGCTGACCGCGACGGCAAAGTGCGACAGGCTTTTTTCCTGCGCGCCGCGCACCATCGCCTCGACCACGTCCTGGCTGACGGCACCGACCTTGGCGAACAACCCCTCCGGAACGCCCAATTGCCGGGTTTTCTGTCGATTGGAATAGGTGACATACCCGGCCTCAAACCAGGCCGAGCTCCCCGGGATCCGCGTGATGGCTTCTGCGATACCGCCGCCGGTACAGGACTCGGCAGTGGTGACATGGGCGTTGAGCACCTGCAAACGGCGACCCAGTTCAGCAGCCAATTGAGTGAGTTCGTTCACGGTCGTCTCCAGGGATGGGCGGGGAATTGCCTACCCTACAGGAGCAAACCGCACACGCAAGCGACAGACTGATGCAAGACACTAACGGGCGACGGCATGCACGTAAGCCTGGCAGGCACGCAAGGCGATCAGGGCGTTATCGCCGTCGTCGGTGATGCCGATAATTCGTTGAGCATGCGCCGGGTCAAGTCGGGCGCGTGCGGCTGCATGAACCACGCCGCCGGCGGCGGTGGTGGCTGGCACTGCACAACCACCGGCGGGGTCGTTGGCGTCGAGAAGGACTGACAACCGCACATCAGCAGTGGCCAGGCGGTCACGCAGACGAGCTTGATCACGTTGGGCATCGGCAAGCTCCCGGGCATGTTGTTGATCGCCGGCGCTGAGTTGTTGCTCCAGCGCCAGCCGTTTGTTTTGTTCCAGCTGTTGTTGGTGCAACGCCGCCAGGCTTTGTTGACTGAGCGCCTGAGCTTGAGCCGCCGATTGCCGCTCAAGCTGCGCACCATGGCGCCACGCCTGCACCTGCCACACAACAGCCATCATCAGGCAGACGCCGATCACGCGTAACGCGCCTAGGTAACGCATAGCACCGCCTTGGCCCGCTCCCAGAGTTGCAATCGGTCGTCCAGCCCATTGAGCCCGCCGTTAATGCGCCGGGTGATGGTGGTGAACTGGTCTTTGTCGGCCAGTTCATTCAAACCATTGCTTTGCCAGAACCACGCGGCGGACTCACAGGCCCACTGCGGTTGCTCCAGCAACTCGGGTTGCCTCAACAGGCGGTCGTCGCCAAACAACGCTTGGCTGCACGCCATATAATTGCGCCGCCCCGTGATCTGAATCAGCCCCCTGCCCCGGTACTGCTGGCCATCGCCGTCGGCTTCGGGAGTGTTGCCGAGTCGGGCGGCCAGGGTGCCGGTGTCGTATTTGCTCAGGTATTGGTCGCTGCCCAGTTCGCGCACGTAGCGCAACTGGCCGGATTCGTGACCGACTTGGGCGAGAAACGCAGCGATGCGCTTGGGGCTGGTGATCGTGTAACGCACCATTGCAGCATTCAGAGCCGCCAGGAAAGCAGCCGCTCGAGTGCCTGCGCCAGGCATGATTGCCTGCAGTTGTGTCACTAACATGGAATACGGTCCTTCAGACGATCTGGCGCCTGCTTGTTCAAAAACTTCGGGTACTGCCCATCAAGCATGACGTTACGGGGAGGCAACCCCGAACTACCATGTTGAGTAAACGCAACAATGCGAAATCCGCTGAACATGCCATTCACCTTTCAGGTCGGTTGAGTGTGGTCGCAAACGCCCACCCTGAAGTCGCTCACAGGCGCCTGCGATGCATGAACACCCCTTGCGAATTGTTTAACTGTTTAAGTCGACAACCCTCCCGCCGTAATCGAACTGCGATACCCCGTCACCGGGTCACCCACATGAACCACCTTGGTCATCGACCATTGCCCCTGCATATACGAAGGCCAGGTTTCATCCAGCCGCAGCAACCCTTCGGCGGCCAGCAGTGGGTTACCGGGGCAATCAATCTGCAACTGCAAGTCTTCGCGCCCCACACGCCGCAATTCAGCTTCGGCGACGCTGCGTGCTTCGGCTTCGTTCTGGCAGGGTTGGCGCAAGGTTTTGAACGGGGCATTTCCGACTTGCACCACACGCCTCTTGCCACCGGCTGCATCCCACCAGGTGACGCGAGTGCCCTCATATTTGGCGCGTGTCTTTTCGTCGAGTTTGGCGGTGATGAATGCGTACTCTCCCGGACGGTTGTCCTGAGTCACCGACAACTTCACTTCCGGCAGTTGCTTGAGGGAAATGGAGGTGAATTGCCCGGCTTCTGCCAGCACGTACAGTTCGTTGAAGGGCTTGGTGACCGCGCAGTAACGCTTGGCCAGGCGCGTGATGAACGCCATGTCGCTTTCGTTGGATTGGTCGATATGAGGGATCGCAATGCCTTCGAGCGCAGGCGCCACGCGCGGCGAGAAACCGTGACGGCTGACCAATTGGCGAAACAGCGCGCCCAAGGTGGTCGGCCCGTAACTGGCGGATCGGCGTTGGCGATAACCGCTGGCGTCGACCATGCTGAAGGGTGCAGCGGTGGCCACGATCATCAATCTCATGGGAAACAGCACGGGAGTTCGCTGGGTGACGACAAACTCGCCCTTCTCCACCAACCCCGTCTCCCGATAACCGACGCGTAAACCTATTTTGCCATTGAAGCTTGGCAGGCCTTCGAGCCCCTCGATATTGAGGCTCAGTTCCAACCGATCAGTCTCTAAACCTGAGGCGTCGGTATGGCTCCAGCGCATCAGGCGTTCATTGAGCAGCGCCGCATTAGCGCCATAAAACTCTACAATCGGCGTAAATCCCTGTGCCATGCATCCTCCTTAATCCCAGGCCAAAACAGGTCGCACGGCACTTGGCCGCGTTGCCATTTCCGGCACGACCACCCACACGTCCGCCGGCAGCACCGGGCCGTATTCAGCAAGTCCGGGGTTGAAGCGCCAAAGGGTTTCTTCGGCGGCGTCGTCGCAGCGAGCCAACTCGCGATAGAGCAGCAAGTTGACCGAATCACCGGCAATACTTCGTACTCTACGCATTGATGAACTCCTCCAGGACCAGGGTCCAGGCCATGACCATGGCGGTGCCATCGTCGATCACGTTGCTCTGTTTTTCGACCAGCGAATTAATCCGCCACAGGCCCCAATTGCGCCCAATACCATCGACCAGCGGCAACGGCGCTCGCGCATTTTGCAACGCGCGCAATTCGTCCAGGCGCGCCATGCCGACCGCGTACATGGCCGTACCGCCGAACGTGAGTTTTTCCAGTTTCTGCCCGCTCTGTCGCGACAGGGACTTGCTGGCAACAATTGCCAGGTCGCTCCAACCGCCGTCGGTGTTACGGGTCAACGAGGAATAGGCAAAGCCTCGGGACAGGCCAAAAATAAAGTCGCCCAGCACCATTTGTTGTCGCATCAATCACCTCCATGGTCGGCCAGTGCCGCGTTGCGCCGCATACCGAGGGCGTCAGTGACCATCGGCATGCACTGAAATTGCAGCGCCTGGATCACTTGGTTGACGACCTGCTGGGCATCCGCCGGGTTCACGCCGGTAATCTGGATGCTCGGGGCCAGGGTGAGCTGGACGCTGTCGGTACGCGCGCTGTTGAGTTCCTTGCTCACCGCATCCGGCGCAGGCAGGCGATCCGTTGCGCTAAACAATTTTCCGCCGAGCCAGCTGCCTGCCTCGCTGCCGAGCAAGCCACCGATGGCGCCGCCGACTGCAGTGCCGACGCCGGGGAAAATCAAGGTGCCGATGGCGGCACCCGCGGAAGCGCCTGCCCAAGCGCCACCGGCTGAACTCAGGCCGGCGCCGACCGCTTTTGCGTCGCCATTACGCACACCCTGGATCACATCCATGGCGGTGTCGACATACCTCAGCGGGCCAAGGCGGCGAGCGGCGGATGACTCCAGTTTGCTCATCGTGCCCAACAGGCCAGAGCCGGGTATCTTCGGCGGATGTGCCACAGGTGCGACTGAACGCTCATGGCTGACGGTCTGTGTGAGGGGCAGGTTTTTTGTCCGTACTTCGGAAGACAGGGGCACAAGCCCCCGTTCCACTGCACCAGTCAGCCCTGGCACTCTGCCTGAGGGCGGTTTACCGGGAACACTGTTGTTCTTTCGGCTTTTCGTCTGAGCCCCACCTGCTTGTGGAGCTTGAGCGGGAGCGCCGGGATTGCCTCCTGATGAATAGGCGGGGAAAAGCGACTGAACCCCCTTCTGCCAAGCACCGCGCAATAAAGTGGAGGCACCACCAGTTTTTTTAGGAACAAGCTTCGCATCCGCCAGCTTCGCAGCGGGCGCTTGTTTCTTTTGCGAGTGCTGCGAGTTCTTCGGCTTCAGCGATTTCTGCGGTTTCCTCGGCTTTTGTGGCCGCTGCGATTTCGGCTTTTGAGTACCTTTCTTTCCGCCAGGCGTGCTTCTGCGGGCAGTGCGGCGACTGCGCGGTGAGCGTTGGGTCGGGTCGTTACAGCAGCACGTCTTATCCTTTTCGAACCCGTCTTCCTTGAACAGCTTCCCAGCAGCGCCAGGCAGCTTGCCCAGCGTTACGTCGACCAGGTTACCCGTCACCCGGGTTTTGATTGTCTCTCCCAAACCCGAGAAAAAACCGGTAAACACGGGGGAAATCACGGGCAAAATCACAGCCTCAGCGGTTTTAACGGTCGTAGCGGCAGCCGAAGACTCGCCAGCCCAACTGTTTGCACTGTTCAACACGCTGGTTTTGGCTTGCAGCCAAGTTTCTTCCCCCAATACCGACTCAGGCTCAAGCGTCTTGGTTAGGCTGGCTTCGCTTTTCGTGGATTCCTCGCGCAGCACCGTTATTGTTTTTTCCGGCGCAAGTGGCGCTGTAAACGATTGCTGAAAGGCCGCAACCGGATCGAGGCTCCGCACATCCCGAAGCGTCAGGGCTTCACGGGTCAAGCGCAGTTCTTGCGAAGTGCTCGACGTCACGTCAGTGGATGTCTTCTGCTCGGTTCTGGACGACTGAGTATCCACCGTATTGAGCCGCGAAATGGGCGGCTCAACACCCAACGCAGTAAGCCGCGACAACGGCGGTTCAATACCCAACGCAGTGAGCCGCGACGACGGCGGTTCAACACCCAACGCAGTAGGCCGCGACGACGGCGGTTCAACATCCAACGCAGTAGGCCGCGACGACGGCGGATCAACACCCAACGCCATGAGCCCCGACAAGGAAGCTTCAAGCGCGTCCACGCTGGTGCGCAACACCCCCAGGGACAGCGAGAGACCACTGAGTTCCACGCCCGCATTAGTGAGCGCAAGACTCATCGGCGAGAGCGGCGCGGCCTCCTCAAGGCTGTTGGGCACCAAAGGGCCTGGATTGACGATATCGGCACCTTTGGCGCCGCTTGTGCTACCAAAAATACCCTGGCCATCCCTGGTCATGGCATAGGCCAGCGAATACGTGTCCTGCATACCGCTTACTCCTGTTTGACGCCAAGGCGAGTGATCGCGATGTCGTAGCGGCGCAATGCTTTTCCGGCGTCCCAGTCGAGGATTTCCGCCTCATTGACCGAGTAAATCAGTGGCACCACATCGAGGATCACTTCGATGTCGCGCTCCGAAAGAAGTCCGCCGGTTGATTTAAAAAATCGTCGATACGCTCCTGCAGTTCCGTCCAGTCGGGAACGGTCAGGCCAGCGAGGTCGGGGATCATCAGGCCGGTGCAATGTGCGGTAATGAACTCGGCACGTTCTTTGTTGGTGGCGAGTTTTTTCATCGCTTTGGTAGCGCGCAGAGCTGGCATTTCCAGGCTCACTGCGGTCAGGCTGCGGCCGGCGGCATCGAGGGGCAGGAGCAATTGCACTTGCTCATAGTTCAACGGCTCATCCGCTTTACCGAGGAAGAACGAGGCAGGCAGCGTCGACATTTCGTGTACGTATTGGGCGATGCTCACGTAGTCCGGGCGCTTGAGCTGGTCGAGCTCTTTTTCCGACAGGCCGGTGGCGAGTTTCGCCAGTTCAAAGAACTGATCGTCCTCGTCGTCACCGGCCCGGGCCAGCGCATCTTTTTGCGCGGCGTAGTACAGCGGTTTGAGTTGAACCTGCTCAATCGCCGCGCCGGTGTCGGCAGTGATCGGCGAGAGCAGGAGGTGCAGCGGGGGCATCCAGGCCATGGGGCAATTCCTTGTTGAAACGTGGTTGAAAAACGATCTGAAAACGGACGCGATCAATGTGGGAGCTGGCTTGCTGTGGCGAGGGAGCTTGCTCCCGCTCGGCTGCGCAGCAGTCGTCCGCTTTTTGGGGGGCGCTTCGCTCCCCAGCACAAGCAAGCTTGCTCGCCACAGCAAGCCCGGCTCCCACATGTGACCGTGCTCGCTTCAAATCAGAGTCGCCCTTAAGGCATCAGTACCGCGCGGCGGGCGTCACCGAGGATGTCCACACCGTTGAGCACGAACTTCTGGGTGCGCACGTCGATGTCGATCACCGAGATACCGTTTTCCAGGCGGTTGTAGGTGCGGCAGGACAGGGCCAGAGTGGTCGTGACCTTATCGCCCATCTTCAGCTTGGTTTCGGTCAGGGTTTTCAACTTGCCGCCGACCGTGTGGTAGGTGAAGTAGGTCTTGCCGTCCTGATCCTGGCCGGCTTCACGCACGTTGAGCAGGATGTCTTCACCCTGCCTCACGCCCAGCGCCAGCATGATTTCTGGCCCGACGCCTTGCAGCATCAGCGTCGCGGTGAGCACCTTGCCGCTCTTGGCCATTTCTTCGGCGATAAAGCGGCCGCCGGTCATCGGTTCCATCTCGAAATCAATGATTGGCGGGGTGAACTCTTCCACTGTTGCGGACAACGGCAGGCCTTGAAGGGTGGCCGCAATGGCCTGTCTTACACGGTTGGTAAACATTAGAGAACGTCCTCCAGGAACTGCTCGATGATTTCATCGCGGGCATTGAGTTGATAAATCATGTGTTCGTTCGGCGCATAGCGGCCATAGTCGATGACGATGTACCAGGTGCCGTTCTTGTACTTCTCGACACTGTTCAGTTCCGGGTGCAGGTACACGCTGCCGCCGGGGATGGTTTCGTCGGCGACCAGGGTTTGCAGCCAGTCGTTGATGCGCTTGACCTCTTGGTCCATGAAGGACTTGGTGAGGTTCTTGGCCATGGCTTTCTGGCCGGCCTTGACCAGCTTGCGGCTGATGGCGTCTTCCAGGCCGACGTAGCTGATGAACTTGCCCGTGATGGAACGGTTACCCAGCAGCGAAAAGCCACCGAGGATGGTGCGGGCGTAGTAGCTCACGCCGTAGCGGTTGAGCAGGTCGCCTTCGGTGGAGGTGTCGAGGATGTTGTACTCGACCACGCGGGAAACGTCCTCGGCGAACGTCACCTGATTACCCGGGCTTTCCCATTGCTTGACCTTGGCCAGCGCGGCGATGGCCAGGGAAGACGGCGACAGGAACACGTTTTTCTTCGCGACCTTGGAGTACACCGACGGCATGTTGTGCACCAGCAGGCAACGGTCGAAGCCAAGGTCGGCACCGCCCAGTTCGCCGCTGTAGGTCACTTGATCAGCAACGCTGGCGTCTTTGCCATCCAGCACCACACGCGCCTTGATGCGCTTGCCGAACGAGGCGAACTCACCGGCTACCGCTTTGGTACCCGTGAAGCCAGGGGCACCGATGATGGTCAGGTCTTCCGGCACACTGGCCAGCGCAGCCAGGCCCAGCTTGCGGCCGGTGGTGGGCTCATCGCCGCCGATTACATTGTTGAGCGTGTCGGCCGGGGTAGCGCCCTCCTCCACGATCACCACGTAGACCGGCACCTTGACCACTTTGAGGATTTGGTACACCGCCTGAAACAGCGTGCCCGACTCGGCGCCGGTGGGGTCCAGCAGCGCCTGAGTCGTGAAGCTGTTGATGCGAAACGGCGCGTTTTTCGGGATCGACGCATGGGCATTCGGCGCAGTGCCGACCAGGCCAATCACGTTATCGCCCAGGCCACCCATGGCCTCGGGAGATTCGGTGGCATTCACAGTGATGCCGTTGTGCTCGAAGTTCAGAACCTCAGCCATGGTTAGTCAGCCTTCTTGGGGGTGGAGTTGAGGACGCTGGTCAGTTCCAGGCGGCCGGCGGTGCGCAATGCGGTTGCTTCCACGTCGAGCAATTCCAGTTCTTCGCCAGCGGTGGACCAGTGGCCACCTCCGGTGGGGAATGGGATGAGGACGGTGTAGGTTTGGCGGTTATGCATGGGTTTAATTCTCCGGATGGAAAAATGCGAAAGCCCCTGCGGGAGGGGCTTTGGGGAGGCGAAAAAAAACCGCTCTCGCGGTGAGGTCAGGTTCGATCGGGCAACGGGTAAGCCGCCTTTATTTCAGCGACTTTGTCTCGCCATGCCTTTTCTTTTTCGGGGGTTTCGTCGTATTGCCATTCAAGGAAAAGAGGGTCGGCTTCGGTCACATAGAGTGTGCGACGCGCAGCGATGGAGTTTTCCAGTTGTATGGATTTTGCAGCTTCTGCACAAAGTGCAGCCGCCTGCTCTGCAGAAAAACCAAGGTTTTTTAGAATATCCACATCTGCCGGAATATTGATCAGTTGCTCACCACTAGGTGTTACTGCGGACTTAATCGAAATGGTCATTTATGCCCCCTTCATTGCGTAAATTTTGTCGTTGTCATACGCGTACGCCATGCGCTTTTCAGGCAAAGTTGCCCCCAATACGGCATCAACATCCGCCAAACGATAGGGACGTACGCACCAGCGAATTTCCCAATCGCCTTGTGTGCTCTCACCCATGGCTACTTCAGTATCCAGGCGGCTAAAACTCACCGCATCTGGAAAGGATTTGTTGACCGTGTAGCTGAGCCCCCCGCGAAGGTAAAGTCCGGAATGGATGGACGACTCAATAACCTGCCCATCCTTGACGTCGAGGTACAGAGGCCTGACACCCGATACATGCCGTGCAATACAGATCATCCCAAAACTGACACCACGAACCGTTTCGCGATAGGTTTGCGAAATACGCTTTACCGTCAGGTAATTGCCGTCCCCACTCCACAGATGCCCGCATCCCTCCATCTGCAAGTTCAGACCCGCGATATGAAAAGTACCTTGCCCAAAAGGTGTAGATTCTGAATTGCGGCTGAAAATACGAGAAAAGGTGACTTCAGTCTCACCGCTTTCATTACCCGGCATCGTCCACCACACAGGGTAGAAGGTATCGGTTGGCAGTCCGGTGAGGTCAATCTCCTGGCTGTAGAGTGCGCGACCGTTAATATCCTTGGCTTGAACACTGTTACGCCAAGCAGTGAACTGGTTTGATACGACGTCTACTTGAGCATTAATCTTCCCAATCTGGTTGGTCACGGTATCCGTAAGTTTGTTACATGCATCTACAACTTTCGTAATCGTTGCTTCAATTCCCATCATCAACTCCCTGTCAATTGTTTTGCATTTCAGCACTTTTGTAGCGGCGGTTACTGCGCCTCAAGGTGCATAACCCTGAACATCAAATGTATATGGCGCGACATGTTACTAACCGAAGCCGCCGCCATAATTGCGATCTCCTCAGCCAACAACACATTCAGATTTTCACTCCCCACCACAATCGTCACGCTGTCTGCCGGCAACGGCGAAATATCCAGCGTGAACTTTTGCAGTACCCGCGCGGCGGCCGCTTTATACGTCAGCAACTTCCCCGCGACGGAATACACCGCCAACAAGGTCCCACTGGCGAGGTAAAAACCGAACTCGCCAATCTCGTATTCAGCCTCGCCATCAAACAGCGCAGCCATTCGAAGTTGCCGCTCACCGAGATCCTCATAATCCACAATGGCGACCCGTTGGCGCTCGTCACGCAAGGCCACTTCCGTGCCGTCCGGGTCGTAGCGGCCGGTACCGGCACCGACATGGGTAATCTCGCCTTTCAAGCCCTGGTTCTTTGCCTGCAGCACTTCATCCAAACCCTTGGAGGTGAAGCGCACCAGGCGCGTAATGTCATCTGTCATGGCTGCGCCCTGAGGTCGTAGTCGTTAATGGTGTAGTGCTGGGCAACCCCGGCACCGTTAAGTCGAGCAACCAACGCCAACTCCGGCAATGCACCGTATAGATACAGTTCACTGTCGCTTAGAGGGGCGTGGATGAGTTGAGTGAGCGCAAGCCGGGCTTCGGTTTCGTGAACGATGGTGATCGTCGCTTGGTCGCGTTCACTCTTTGCGGCATTGACGCGGCGGATCAACCGGTTATGGTCACCGCTGGACCAACTGCGCCCGATGATTGCCTGCACGTCGAAGGTGTAAGGCATACCCATCGGTCGCTGCTGGTACCAGGCGCTGATATTGGGCGTGAAGCCCAAAGACTCCACTGCATAGCTCAGTGCTTTGGGCGTGCCCGCCTGGCGCTGTATCTGCCAGGACAAGGCCACGGTCAGACGCTTTTCAGCCTCGCTGGCATCCGCATCCCACTCGCTGACGCCACGGTCTGCGGCCAGGTAAGGAAGAAATTCGGTGGGCGTTTGCAACGGATTCATCAACGCCGGAAACGGTGGCATCACACGGTCAAGCAACTGACCAAACCCCAGGTCCAACGCTTTTTCCAGCGGTGAACTGTTGGCTGGCAACAAACTCGCTTTGGGCTCACTCATAACGTGTGCACCTCCACCTCGACAGCCGTGCAATACGGCGCCTGGAACGCGGTGCTGATAATCGGCGCCAGCGGTTCCAGGATTTGTAATTGCGCAGCACCCGCGCTGTGGATGGCGTAGTCGATCCAGCTCGGGTCTACCCGGCCTTCCAGGCGATGGCACGATTCGGCGTAGGTTTGCAGTAACTGTTGCGCCGCTACCTGAGTCAGCCCTGAATCAGGGCCCGCGTTGATCTTGGCGACTACGCGAATTTTGTAGGGCTGAATCTGCGCCGCCTGAACGCTGACGAGATCGGTTTCTGGCCGTACATCCGGCCGTGCGAAATGGCGACGAACGCCCTCAAGCAAATCGGCAGACGGTGTGCCATCGCCGTCCCGTGAAAGCACGGTGACCATCACTTCGCCGGGCGCTGTTCGCCGCCCATTGCCATCCTTGACCTGCGCCGCATAACCGTCCGGGTCGAAGGTGTAGTTGACGGTCACTACGCCCGGCGTTGCGCTTTGCACCTTTACCGATGGCCGCTCGCCCAAGGTGAATACCTCGCGGCGATACTGCATACGCGAACCCGCCGCCGGGGCGTGGGGTGCCAGGTAGTAGCGCAGGCGAGCGTCGTCGTCGCTTTCCAGCGTTGGCGGTACGGGCGGGAAAGCCGCCGGGTCGCCGGGGTCGAGCACCTGGCGCTCCAGGCCCATGTCGGCCAGGCGTGCATCCAGGTTGCTGCCGGTGGCCCACCACGCCAGCATCTGCTTGATACGGGCGTTGTATTTGCGCTCGTGGGTTTGCAGACGAATGCAGAAGGCTTCGAGTGCCAGGGTCAACAACTCGCTCTCGTTGTCGAGGCTGACCTTGAGTTTGGCCGCGCTTTGCGGCGCTCGGGTGGCGACGTAATCAACCACAAACGCCTTGAACTCCGCCAGCAACGGTTCGAACTCGTCGACCGCGATGATGGCCGGTTCCGCCAGTTGGTTCTGGCCAGGGATCAGCATGCTCATGTCACGACCTCGAAGGATTGTTGGCGGTTTTTCCAGGTGCCTGCAAAGCGCAGTAACAGACCGGCGCCCTGGCGGGTGGCGACGATGACCTGGGGCTGAAAGTCGCCGATGCCGTTCTGGGTGTTGTAGAACGCTTGGGCGGCGTGGCTTTGGGCGAGGATCAACACATCGTCGCCCAGGTTCTGGCCGAGCAACTGCGGGATCAGCGAGCCGTACAAAGGGCGCTTCTGGCGAGTGCCCACAGGGGTGGTCAGCGCTCGGGTGGCGCGCTGCACAAATTGCAGCCAGTCATCGACGGCTGCCCCGGTATTGCGATCGATGCCGATCATGGGAGGTCCTTATCACGGGCTGATGACCCGGCCCTGGTGGTCTACCAACGGGCCGCTGAAATGCGCGCCGCCGGCATCCAGCAACAGGCCGGTGCCGCCGATTTGCAGGGTGATGCTCTGGGGGGTAATCGTCAGGCTGGCGGCGCCCACCTTGGCACTGACCTGTTCGCGGGAGCCACTGAACGTGGTCGGGCCATTGACCCAATTGAAGGTGTGAGTGGCGTCGTCATAGTCACTTTGGGTGCCGTCCTGATGGCGTCGCCGAGTCAACGTGGCAACGCTTGAGACCGGCGGAAACTGACTGGAGTTGAGACCGAATAAAGCAACAGACTGACCGCCACCTTCCCCGCCGCCGTAGTTGAGCAGCAGGCATTGTTCACCCACAGAAGGAATGCGCGTTTCAGTCTGCGCACCCGCACTGGGGTTGAAAAAACGAATGGACGGCGTGAGTAATTCACCGTGGCTGATCTTGCAGGTGTTGCTGGCCGGGTCGACTTCCTGGCACACACCAATCCGGCAGTAACTTTCGGCACGCCGATACAGATCTTCGAGTTGGGCTTCCATTTCCGCCAGACGCTCGACGATCGGCCCCAGTTGCATGCGTAACAGCGCATCGAACATGGACTACTCCTGCAATGGCCGATATTGGTCCGGGTCATTGATGTTCGAGACTTCCCAGGTGCAGGCAAACAGCGGTGTGCCTGTAGGATCTTCGAGCAATGGCGGACCGAGGTAGAGGGTTTGGGTGAAGGACACCGTCCAGGTGTCGTAGTCCATTCCGGTGTCTGCTTGAATCGACGGCGCCGCGACAATGGACGTGGGCACATCGCACTGATCTGCCGGCAGGCCCCAGCGGTTATCCAGGGCCAGGTCCATCAGTTGGCTGGCCAGGTCGCAGGCGTCAAAAGGCGCAGAGCCACTGGCGAGCATGGCCTTGAGTGAAACCGACAACGCATGCGCCTTGCGGCCTTCAAGGGAGCGAAGGCCCGGGCCGTTGCGTTCAACGGTGATCAACACACCGGTTTTGTCGCCTGAGTTCTGAAAGTCCTGATGGTTGCCGACGTGCAATTGGGGGAAGGCGATTTTCAGCGCTTCCCCGATTGCCACCGGCAGTTGGGAGGGTTTTTCAATAAGTGTCATCTGATTGCGTCCTTGCAGCGGTTATGGCTGATCCGGTCCAATGGGTGGGGTTTGATAGACCCCGATCCGCTTGGCCGCCCAACGCTCATAAAGGCCGATGGCGACGTCCGCGCCGGCCATGGCGGTGAGGCAACCAATGGCGCCTGCGGTCCAGAGCGACATGCCGGCGGCGTAGCACAGCATCAGTGCTGAAACCCCACACACCATGCAGGCTCCGGATCTCAGCACCAGGCGCCGAATCAGCGACCAACCGCGGGCGCCTTCCTTGTCTGCACGCCACATTTCGCCGGATACGCCGCCGATCACTGCCAAAATGATCACCAGCCAGATGGGCATTTCCGCTAACGCTTGCTGCTCGTTTGTCATGTCACGCCTCCTGGCTGAGCATTGCCGGCAAAGGGCCGGGTTTTGGGTAAATCCATTTATAGGTAGGCATTCCAAAAAGCCCGGTCGCCCGGGCTTTTCAGTAATGATGTCCTCGATCCTTCGGCGCTACTGGCGCGGTACGGACCTTTCCTCAATGTTTTTCCGACCACGATCCCTGTCTGCCGGATAACTGCTTCTGGTGCTTTACGCTGCACACCCGGGTCAGTTGCCAACCCTCTGAACCGTTAAGGCCGGTTCATCGCTGCCTGTTTTCTTGAAGCGGTGTTACTAAAGAGCGTCGGCATCCTTGCCGGTATTGCCTGGCATCCCTGCCATCGCTTCGATGGCGTCCTTGCCGATGTTGGGTGCCTTCCTTGTCTTCCTTGGCGGCATCCTTGCCGCCTCCACCAGGCCTTCTTGGCTGGCTTGAGATGAAGAATATGCATGTATGCATATACAGTCAATGCACTAATGCATTTATTTTCACAAAGGAAATGCACAGATGCATTTTCAGCCTTGCTGGCCGAGGGATAGGCGGTTTTCTACAGGCGAAAAAAAACCCGCACATTGGCGGGCGCTGTCTTACGCAAGAAGGTTAACGGGCGTACATGCCCCACCAGAACACATGACCGAGGATGCTGATCTGCTCATCCTGGATATCCTGAAAGCTGTAGTCCTCATCCGGGTGCTCATCGCGATTGAAACTGCGCAGGCGAATCCCGGAAGGCAGGCGGTAGAGCTGTTTCACGCGCAGCTGGCCGTTGTGGTTGATGGCATACAAGTCGCCATCGACGATGTCACCAATGCCACTCTTGCCCGCATTCACCCCCACCGTCGCGCCGTCACGCAGCACCGGCAACATACTGTTGCCGCGCACCGTCACACACTTGGCCTGGTCAAACTGCACACCGTTGTGGCGAAGGCTGCGCTTGCCGAACCGCAGGCTGGCCTTCTCGCTTTCCTCGATGACGAATCTTCCTGATCCAGCAGCCAATTCAACCTCACGCAAAAAGGGGATCGACACCTCGTCATCATTAACGGGCGTGTCGTCATCCCACAGGCTTATGTCCTTGAGTTCCGAGTGCATCGGGTCGCGCCCGTCATCGCGCAAAGCGCCCACAACCGCGCGGCCGCGCAGGTGGTCGGTGCTGACGCGGAAGTACTCGGCGATGCGGGAAATGTGCTTGTCCGACGGATCAACGATCTTGCCGTTGAGAATCCGGGACAACGTGGATTGAGGCACGCCGGTACGCCGGTGAAGCTCCGTGGGGGAGATCCGGTCGCGCTCGAGGAGTTCTCTCAGGACGGATGAAACGTTGCGTTTTTGCATAACGGGGATGATGACGGGGGATTTTGGAGTTGGCAAATGCTAATTTGCATATTTTATGCATAATCGACGTAGATGACTGCAATTCTTCCCATGTAACGACGGAACTTATGACTAAAGCGATGTCAATTTGATATCTCAGCAACACAGTCATTGAGATTGGACTCATCAGTGCCAGGCTGCTTCCTGGCAAACCAAGGAAGAAAAAATGATGAAACTGGTGGTTGTGGTGTTGTTGATGTTCAGCGGTTACACCTTCGCAGGCAGTTGCGCCTCAATCAGTGACTCTGACCAGCGAGATTTCTGCAACGCGAAGCAAAGCTGCGCCAATATCAGCAACAGTGATTGACGCGAGCAGTGCAACGGCATGACACCTTCTTCAGGAACAAGAAAATAAATGAGGGGGAATGTGTGTTTGCCGACCTAGGAAAGCCGCCCCCCCTTAAGTACGTGTGCTATTCGACAACCGCAAAGCAATATTCCCATTCCCCCAGTTGCACCCACCCCACCACCACGCTACCCTCCGCTCAGTCGCTGCCAATTCAGCGACCGGGCCTGATAACCCGGCAAGATGCAGGCGCACACAGCGCCCCAAAACTCGATTTGCAGGCGTTTTTTTTCGCCCATCATTTCGTGCAATGGCGGCTGTGCGTGGGAGACCTTCGGGTCTGCCGGGTTCCTGTATCTCCGGTTTATCAGCCTGCGCACAGCTGCCACCCAATTCGCCTGATAACGAATGTGGTAGCTCTCAATTGATATGGGAGTTTTACCGATGACCGCTATAAATCCGTCTGCATTATCCACCCTCGGCGTCACCCCCTTCTCCTTTCACTCCGACCAACCTCTGTTCCGCGTCAACAGCGGTGTCTCTCTGCACGAAGCCTTGCAACACGCCTCCCACCTCCTCCATGTCGCCAAACAGCTCGCAGAAGATGCAGCGATGACGAAGGAAACGGACCGTTACGCCTGGGCGTCGCATTACTTGCAGGAGATGGTGAAGGCGGTGGTTGATGATGTGGTGAAGGTGTTGGATTCGCCCGGCAACAATCAGTAAAGGCGTGGAAGAAAAACCAGTGCGGCACTTGGTAATGGTCAGTTAAGAGAATAGCCGGGAATCTGTGGCGAGGGAGCTTGCTCCCGCTGGGGCGCGCAGCGGCCCCAAAAAATGGGCCTGCTACGCAGTCCAGCGGGAGCAAGCTCCCTCGCCACAGTTGCGGTGTGTTCCTTTGATACTGTCCGGCATTAGGCGCGCGCGCTTTTGTATTTTCACCGGCGGTTTACCCCCTGCGAACCCCCGACCTCGCATGTTAACCTTGCCGCCATCGCAAAATCGCAGGGCCAAGCGCCCCACCTTTGCCCCACTCCTTTCAACGAATTTGCCTACGACCCAATGAGTAAAGCCACTTCAGATCTGTCCTCCCACACCCCAATGATGCAGCAGTACTGGCGCTTGAAAAACCAGCACCCTGATCAGTTGATGTTCTATCGCATGGGCGACTTCTACGAGATCTTCTATGAAGACGCGAAGAAGGCCGCCAAGTTGCTGGACATCACCCTGACCGCGCGCGGGCAGTCGGCGGGGCAGTCGATTCCGATGTGTGGCATTCCTTACCATTCGCTGGAAGGCTACCTGGTCAAGCTGGTGAAGCTGGGCGAGTCGGTTGTGATTTGTGAGCAGATCGGCGACCCGGCGACGAGCAAGGGGCCGGTGGAACGTCAGGTGGTGCGCATTATTACGCCGGGCACGGTGAGTGATGAGGCGCTGCTGGACGAGCGTCGCGACAACCTGATCGCAGCCGTGCTGGGTGACGAGCGTTTGTTCGGCCTGTCGGTGCTGGATATCACCAGCGGCAATTTCAGCGTGCTGGAGATCAAGGGCTGGGAGAATTTGCTGGCGGAGCTGGAGCGGATCAATCCGGTGGAGTTGCTGATTCCGGATGATTGGCCGAAGGACTTGCCGGCGGAAAAGCGTCGTGGGACCAAACGTCGTGCGCCGTGGGATTTCGAGCGTGATTCGGCGCTGAAAAGTCTGTGTCAGCAATTCTCGGTGCAGGACCTTAAAGGCTTTGGCTGCGAAACCCTGACCCTGGCCATCGGTGCCGCCGGTTGCCTGCTCGGTTATGCCAAGGAAACCCAGCGCACTGCCCTGCCGCATTTGCGCAGCCTGCGCCATGAGCGCCTGGACGATACCGTGGTGCTGGATGGCGCGAGCCGTCGCAACCTGGAATTGGACACCAACCTGTCGGGCGGGCGCGACAACACGCTGCAATCGGTAGTCGACCGCTGCCAGACCGCCATGGGCAGCCGTTTGCTGACACGCTGGCTGAACCGTCCGCTGCGGGATTTGAGCGTGCTGCAAGCGCGTCAAACGTCTATCACCTGCCTGCTGGATGGCTACCGTTTTGAAAAGCTCCAACCGCAGCTGAAAGAAATCGGCGATATCGAACGGATTCTGGCGCGGATCGGCCTGCGCAATGCGCGGCCGCGTGACCTGGCGCGCCTGCGTGATGCACTGAGCGCACTGCCGCAGTTGCAAGACGCGATGACCGAGCTGGACACGCCGCACCTGCAACAGCTGGCGGTGACCACCAGCACTTACCCTGACCTCGCAGCCCTGCTGGAAAAAGCCATCATTGATAACCCGCCGGCGATCATTCGTGACGGCGGCGTGCTGAAAACCGGTTACGACACAGAGCTGGATGAGCTGCAATCTTTGAGCGAAAACGCCGGGCAGTTCCTGATTGATCTGGAAGCCCGCGAGAAAGCCCGCACCGGTCTGGCGAACTTGAAGGTCGGCTACAACCGCGTGCACGGCTATTTTATTGAGTTGCCGAGCAAGCAAGCCGAATCCGCGCCGATTGATTATCAGCGCCGCCAGACCCTTAAAGGTGCCGAGCGCTTCATCACGCCGGAGCTCAAGGAGTTCGAAGACAAGGCGCTGTCGGCCAAGAGCCGCGCGCTGGCGCGGGAAAAGATGCTCTATGAAGCCTTGCTTGAAGGCTTGATCAGCCGCCTGGCGCCGCTGCAAGACACCGCCAGCGCCCTGGCGGAGCTGGATGTGTTGAGCAACCTGGCCGAACGCGCGCTGAACCTAGACTTGAACTGCCCGCGCTTTGTGAGCGAGCCGTGCATGCGCATCGTGCAGGGCCGCCACCCGGTGGTGGAGCAGGTGTTGACCACGCCGTTCGTCGCCAACGACCTGTCGCTGGATGACGACACCCGCATGCTGGTGATCACCGGCCCGAACATGGGCGGTAAATCCACTTACATGCGTCAGACCGCGTTGATCGTGTTGCTGGCGCACATCGGCAGCTTCGTGCCGGCGGCCAGCTGTGAATTGTCGTTGGTGGACCGCATTTTCACGCGGATCGGTTCCAGCGATGACCTGGCTGGCGGCCGTTCGACCTTTATGGTGGAAATGAGCGAAACCGCCAACATTCTGCACAACGCCACCGAGCGCAGCCTGGTGTTGATGGACGAAGTAGGTCGCGGCACCAGCACCTTCGACGGCCTGTCGCTGGCATGGGCGGCGGCCGAGCGGCTGGCGCAGTTGCGCGCCTATACGCTGTTTGCCACTCACTATTTCGAACTCACCGTGCTGCCGGAAAGCGAGCCGCTGGTGGCCAACGTTCACTTGAATGCTACCGAACACAACGAGCGCATCGTGTTCCTGCACCACGTGCTGCCGGGGCCAGCCAGCCAGAGTTACGGCCTGGCCGTGGCGCAATTGGCCGGTGTACCGACCGACGTGATCATCCGCGCTCGCGAGCACCTCAGCCGCCTGGAAACCACGGCCTTGCCTCACGAAACCGTGGTCGCCAGCCCTGCAAAAACCAAAGGCAAAGCCAGCGCGCCGCATCAGAGCGATATGTTTGCCAGCCTGCCCCATCCGGTGCTGGATGAGTTGGCCAAGCTTGATCTGGACGACATGACGCCGCGCAAAGCGCTAGAAATGTTATATGCACTGAAGGTTCGGATATAACGCTACCGCGTGCAAGCTGGTAGACTCTTGCGCGGTTTGGGATGCTGCAGGCTCTTAGCCTGGCCTGCAGACTATCGCTCCCGAACCTCGCGAGCCCTGCCACACAGGGTCTCGCCGCCGCCGCCTGAGGAGAAAATTAGAAATGACCTTCGTCGTTACCGACAACTGCATCAAGTGCAAGTACACCGACTGCGTCGAAGTGTGTCCGGTGGACTGCTTCTACGAAGGCCCGAACTTCCTGGTTATCCACCCGGATGAGTGCATTGACTGCGCCCTGTGTGAACCAGAATGCCCGGCCGTCGCTATTTTCTCCGAGGACGAAGTCCCGGCAGAGATGCAGGAATTTATTCAGTTGAACGTCGAGCTGGCGGAAATCTGGCCGAACATCACTGAGCGCAAAGACCCGATGCCGGATGCGGCGGAGTGGGATGGCAAGAAGGGTAAGATTGCAGACCTCGAACGCTAAGCGCGCTGCTGCCCAATAAAAAGGCCCCTTGCGGGCCTTTTTGCGTTTCTGCAGGGTGGGTTTTACTTTTCTACAGGCGAAAAAAAGGGGCGGTATGACCCGCCCACATTTCTTCCCTGGTCCCTGTATTCCTTTTCATCGTCCTGATGAATCGCTTCCTGCGACGTTCCTTGAACCATCGTTCCTTGATGGCCGTGTCAATCCGTGGACACAGGGCTGATGTTAGAGAGTTCCGAGGGAACTTCAACGGGATCCAACTTCAGCTCTGAGCAGCTCCGCTGTAAAAGTCGGTATAAATAATTGTTATTTTTCAATCAGATAGAAAAGTCTCTCGCTGTTTTTAGCCGCACACACCCGGTAAAAAAACCATTCACTTACGAAAAAGTAAGCGAATGCTTACACGAGCAATTGCGTAAAAGCGTAACCGCACCCTGCTGACCGATCCCCATACAAGAAAAAGCCCCGGGAATGCCGTAATGCTGTTCAGTTAAGGGAGTTCCGAGCGCTCACATTTTTGTGGCGAGCGGGCTTGCCCCGCGTTGGGCTGCGCAGCGGCCCCATAAAAAACGCCGCGTTCTTTCAGAAAGAACGCGGCGTCTGGTTTGGGGCTGCTGCGCAGCCCAACGCGGGGCAAGCTCGCTCGCCACAACGCTTCCTTCGCTGGTCAGCACTACGGCAATGCCGAGGCTTTTTTGCTTCAGAACGATCAGTCGTCGCTGACAGTAATCGTCGGCATCGCCGGGGCGGCCGCTTCTTGCAGCACAATCCGGGCGCCTACGTGGCGTGCGAGCTCTTGATAAATCATCGCGACCGGGCTGTCAGGCTCGGCCACCACGGTAGGCTTGCCACCATCGGCCTGTTCGCGAATCAGCATCGACAGCGGCAACGAGGCCAGCAATTCGACGCCGTACTGGGTCGCAAGCTTCTCGCCGCCGCCCTCACCAAACAGGTGCTCGGCGTGGCCGCAATTGGAGCAGATGTGCACCGCCATGTTTTCCACGACGCCGAGCACCGGAATGTTGACCTTGCGGAACATCTCCACGCCCTTTTTCGCGTCGAGCAGCGCCAAATCCTGCGGCGTGGTCACGATTACCGAACCGGCCACCGGGACTTTCTGCGCCAGGGTCAGCTGGATATCGCCGGTGCCGGGCGGCATGTCGATTACCAGGTAATCGAGGTCGCCCCACGCGGTCTGGGTGACCAATTGCAACAACGCACCGGAGACCATCGGCCCGCGCCAGACCATCGGCGTGTTGTCATCGGTGAGGAAGGCCATGGACATGACCTCCACGCCATGGGACTCGATCGGCACGAACCATTTCTGATCCTTGACCTTCGGCCGTGTGCCTTCGGCGATGCCGAACATCACACCTTGGCTCGGGCCGTAGATATCGGCGTCGAGAATGCCCACACGCGCGCCTTCGCGGGCCAACGCCAGCGCGAGGTTGGCGGCCGTGGTGGATTTACCCACACCGCCCTTGCCGGAGGCCACGGCGACCACGTTCTTCACGTTGGCCAGGCCCGGGATCTGTGCCTGAGCCTTGTGCGCGGCGATCACACACTGGATGTCGACCTTGGCCGAACGCACACCGTCGAGGCCTTCGATGGCCATTTGCAGCATTTGCGCCCAGCCGTTCTTGAACAGGCCTGCGGCATAACCCAACTCCAGCTGGACCGACACCTGGTCGCCCTGGACCTCGATGGCGCGTACACAGCCGGCGCTGACCGGGTCCTGATTCAAATAGGGGTCGGTGTACTGGCGAAGAACGGCTTCCACCGCTGCGCGATTGACGGCGCTCATGGGCTACTCCCGAAAAAAGACTGACTGAAACAGGCGGCTATCCTAACCGTTCCAGCCGCCCAACGGCATGCTTTCGACGGTCTGGAAGATGCTGAAACAGCGCCACGGGGTGAAATATATTTCCCGGCGCTTTATAGTGGCCGACCTCCGTTTCATCAAGTAGCCGAGCCCCATGTCCGAGCCACGCAAGATCCTCGTTACCAGCGCCCTGCCCTATGCCAATGGTTCGATCCATCTTGGCCATATGCTTGAGTACATCCAGACCGATATGTGGGTGCGCTTCCAGAAGCATCGCGGCAATCAATGCATTTATGTCTGCGCGGACGACGCCCACGGTTCGGCCATCATGTTGCGTGCCGAAAAGGAAGGGATCACCCCGGAACAACTGATCGCCAATGTGCAGGCTGAACACAGCGCCGACTTTGCCGAGTTCCTGGTGGATTTCGACAACTTCCACTCCACGCACTCCGACGAAAACCGCGAGCTGTCGAGCCAGATCTACAAGCGTCTGCGCGACGCCGGGCACATCGACACACGTTCGATTACCCAGTATTTCGACCCGGAAAAGAAAATGTTCCTGGCCGACCGCTTCATCAAGGGCACCTGCCCGAAATGCGGCACCGAAGACCAGTACGGCGACAACTGCGAAAAATGCGGCGCCACTTACGCCCCGACTGACCTGAAAGATCCGAAGTCGGCCATCTCGGGCGCCACGCCGGTGCTCAAGGACTCCCAACACTTCTTCTTCAAGCTCCCGGATTTCCAGCAAATGCTGCAAACCTGGACCCGCAGCGGCACCCTGCAAGACGCCGTAGCCAACAAGATCGCCGAGTGGCTGGATGCCGGCCTGCAACAGTGGGACATCTCCCGCGATGCGCCGTATTTCGGCTTCGAAATTCCGGACGAGCCGGGCAAGTATTTCTACGTGTGGCTGGATGCGCCGATCGGCTACATGGCCAGCTTCAAAAACCTCTGTGACCGTACGCCGGAGCTTGATTTCGACGCGTTCTGGAACAAAGACTCCACTGCCGAGCTGTACCACTTCATCGGCAAGGACATCGTCAACTTCCACGCGCTGTTCTGGCCAGCGATGCTTGAAGGTTCGGGCTACCGCAAGCCAACCGGCATTGCCGTACACGGCTACCTGACAGTCAACGGCCAGAAAATGTCCAAGTCCCGTGGCACCTTTATCAAGGCGCGCACCTACCTGGACCACCTGTCGCCGGAGTACCTGCGCTACTACTACGCCTCCAAGCTGGGCCGTGGCGTGGACGACCTCGACCTGAACCTGGAAGACTTCGTACAGAAGGTCAACTCGGACCTGGTCGGCAAAGTCGTCAACATTGCCAGCCGTTGTGCAGGCTTTATCAACAAGGGCAACGCTGGTGTGCTGGTGGCTGAAAACGCCGCGCCGGAACTGACCGGCGCGTTCCTGGCCGCCGCGCCGGGCATCGCTGACGCCTATGAAGCCCGCGACTTTGCCCGCGCCATGCGCGAGATCATGGGCCTGGCCGACCGCGCCAACGCCTGGATCGCCGACAAGGCGCCGTGGTCGCTGAACAAGCAGGAAGGCAAGCAAGCTGAAGTCCAGGCGATCTGCGCCACCGGCGTCAACCTGTTCCGCCAACTGGTGATCTTCCTCAAGCCGGTGCTGCCATTGCTGGCCGCCGATGCCGAGGCGTTCCTTAATGTGGCGCCGCTGACCTGGAATGATCACGCTACCTTGCTCAGCAACCATCAGTTGAACGAGTTCAAGCCGTTGATGACCCGTATCGACCCGGTAAAAGTCCAGGCCATGACCGACGCATCGAAAGAAGACCTGGTCGCCAGCCAGACTGACACTGGTTCGGCAGCGCCTGCGGGCAATGGCGAGCTGGCCAAGGACCCGATTTCCGCGGAAATCGATTTCGACGCCTTCGCTGCCGTGGACCTGCGCGTTGCGCTGATCGTCAAGGCTGAAGCCGTGGAAGGCGCCGACAAGCTGCTGCGCCTGACGCTGGATCTCGGCGGCGAGCGACGCAACGTGTTCTCCGGGATCAAGAGCGCGTATCCGGACCCGTCCAAGCTCGATGGTCGCCTGACCATGATGATCGCCAACCTCAAGCCACGGAAAATGAAGTTCGGTATTTCCGAAGGCATGGTGATGGCGGCCGGTCCTGGCGGTGAAGAGATCTACCTGCTGAGCCCCGACAGCGGCGCCAAGCCGGGTCAGCGCATCAAGTAAGCGTGTAAGGCCTGAGTTGACTGGGCTGGTTATGGAGAGCGGGCTTGTCGTGGCGAGCGGGCTTGCCCCGCGTTGGGGCGCGCAGCGGCCCTAAAACCAGCGACCCGGTCCTACATATAGAAACCGCGATCACAGTAATGGGGCTGCTCCGCAGCCCAACGCGGGGCAAGCCCGCTCGCCACAACAAGCCCACAAGCCACAACAGTTTCCGCTCACCCTAACAAGCCGGGTCAACACCCAAGCCCTGTTCGTTTAACCGGCATACGCAATGACCACCCCATGACCCTCATTCAACGTATCGACGCGCTGCTGCCGCAGACCCAATGCGGCAAGTGTGGGCACCCGGGTTGCAAACCTTACGCCGAGGGCATCGCGCTCGGCGAGGCGATCAACAAGTGCCCGCCCGGTGGGCAGGAAACCATTGCCGGCCTCGCGCAGTTACTGCGTGTGCCAGTGCTGGAGCTGGATGCCACACGCGGCGAAGCCCCCGCCCAGGTCGCCTATATCCGCGAAGCGGAATGCATCGGCTGTACCAAATGCATTCAGGCCTGCCCGGTGGACGCGATTGTCGGCGCCGCCAAGTTGATGCACACCGTCATCATCGATGAATGCACCGGTTGCGACCTGTGTGTCGCGCCCTGCCCTGTCGACTGCATTGAGATGCGCCCTGCTACCTCTGTATTGCCGCTTGTGGGTGGATTGGCGGCCAATGATCAGCAGCGCCATGAACGTGGCCTTAAACGAGACCGGGCGCGGCGGCGCTTTGAGCAGCGCAACGCACGCCTGCAACGCGACGAAGCGCATAAGCTCGCCGAACGCCTGGCTCGGGCCAAGCGCCCGACGCCGGTCGTGCCCGTGCAGGCCGATGCCGCGCAGGAGGCGGCCGTCAAGAAAGCCAGGATTACGGTGGCTATGAGCCGCGCCCAGCTGCACAAATCCTTGAAGGCATTTGGTCACCCACCGACTTTTGAGCAACAGTCGCAGTTGATCGTGCTGCAGCGGCAATTCGAAGCGGCGGAGCACGCACTGGCGGCCCTGGACGTAGACAACGCACCGGCGACGGCACCTGCAGCCAGCCACACGGCTGAACTGAAACGCGCCAAAATCCAATTGGCAATGCGCCGCGCGGCGTTAAAGAAAGCCCAGGACGTGAACGCCGACCCGCAACAACTGGCCGAGGCGCAACACAGCCTCGACGAGGCCCAGCGTCAAGTAGATGCCTTGGGCAACGCCTGAAACCTGATGCGTGTGTTGCTACAATCCCGCCGACCGTCTGCAAGGAACCCAATGCCCCATGAACGCCGCAAAACGCCTGGAAATTTTCCGCAGGTTTCACGAAGACAATCCTGAACCGAAAACCGAACTGGCCTACACCAACCCGTTCGAGTTGCTGATTGCGGTGATCCTCTCGGCTCAATCCACAGACGTTGGCGTCAACAAGGCCACCGCCAAACTCTACCCGGTCGCCAATACGCCAGAGGCCATCCATGCGCTGGGCGTAGAAGGGTTGTCGGAATACATCAAGACCATCGGCCTGTACAACAGCAAGGCCAAGAACGTGATCGAAACCTGTCGCCTGCTCATCGAGCTGCACGGCAGTGAAGTGCCGCAAAGCCGCGAAGCCCTGGAAGCCCTGCCCGGCGTGGGTCGCAAGACCGCGAACGTGGTGCTTAACACCGCATTCCGGCAATTAACCATGGCAGTCGACACGCATATTTTTCGCGTCAGCAATCGCACCGGCATCGCGCGAGGCAAGAATGTGGTGGAGGTAGAGAAACAGTTGATGAAACATGTGCCCAAGCCCTACCTGCTCGATTCCCACCACTGGCTGATCCTGCATGGCCGCTACGTGTGCCAGGCCCGCAAGCCACGCTGTGGGAGCTGCCGCATCGAGGACCTGTGCGAATACAAGGACAAGACCTCCGACGATTGAGGGTTCATTGGTTTTCTCGATCCATCGATTGAAAAAATCTTTTTTACCCATCCATGGAATATCGCTATAAGGAGCGCCAACGGCAGTCTTAGCCCGGAGTGAACCTTATGAGCACTGGCAAAGAACAACTGGATGTGGAAGACGACCTCGTTGCCGAGTCGGAAGACGACGGGGATGCACCTGTTGTTGAGGTGGCCAAGACCAATTTGAGCAAACGCCGCACTATCGACAACCTTCTGGAAGAGCGACGCTTGCAAAAACAACTGGCCGATTACGACTTCGACCTCTGATCGACCCGTTGACGACCGGAAGCCTCCCTGACGGAGGCTTTTTTGTGCCGGTGATTCCTGCTCTGGCACCCGCCTCTAGACGAGGCCGTTGCGCTGCGCCAGCTCGATCAGGTCGACCAGGGAGCGTGCGTTGAGCTTGAGCAGCAGGCGAGTCTTGTAGGTACTCACGGTCTTGTTGCTCAGGAACATACCGTCGGCGATCTCCTTGTTGGTTTTGCCACGGGCCAGTTGCTGCAACACCATCATCTCCCGGCCCGACAGACGTTCGACCATGTCTGCTTCACTGGCATTACCCATGGTGGAACGGACCGAATTGAGCGCCTGGTTTGGAAAGTAGCTGTAGCCCGAGAGCACCGCCTTGATGGCGCTCAGCAACTCGGTCAGGTCCTGCTGCTTGCACACGTAGCCGGCCGCCCCCGCCTGCATGCAGCGCATGGAAAAATGCCCGGGCGCCTGGGACGTCAGCACCAACACCTTGAAGGGCGCAGGTTGCTTGGTGGACGCCAGGCGGCAGATAACTTCCAGCCCATCGAGTTTGGGGATCCCGATATCCAATATGACAATGTCCGGTACATGTTCCCGTGCAAGTTGCAACGCATCGACACCGTTATCAGTCTCGGCAACGACTTCATAACCATGACGCTCCATTAGCATGCGCACAGCAAGCCGAATGACGGGATGATCATCCACGATCAGCACTTTATTCATGAGAAAGTCCAATTTCGCTGTTCGAATTATTTAGAGCAAGCACAATAGCCTAGTCGTTTCATAGTTGGGATAGCGTTCCCCCCCAAGCAACAGCAAGCAGAGACCCAACCCACAACGATATAGGAATTGGCCTACAAAAAAACACTAAGTCAGATGCACATGTCTTTACTGAGCCTTTCAGAACATTCCGTGGGCTTACATGTTTTGAGAGAAATATCCGCCATCCAGGGGGCACGCGGTAAACGGAACGTACATGATTTTCAGGAAATGCCCATTGCATGTCGCCGAGAAGCAAGTAGACACATGAAAAAATTCCGACTGTTTTAGTTCCATCCAACATAATTTCCAACTTCCTTAATTCCTACAGAATTTTCCACGTCTTACAGGCGCTTTGTAATAAGGTAGTGAAACTTCTGTAAGACATAGTTCCGGGCAAGGTGTTAAAAATTCGTACAACCGTGCAAAACTCTTCAACAGGCAAACTTTAGTGTTTAACTAAACTTAAACATTGTCAGAGGCAATCTTAAACATCAGGCGCTATTCAACGCCCGCAGGTTTTATTCAGGCAAAAAAAATGGCCCCTTGGACTAGGGGCCATTTTTTACAACGCAGGGATCGATCAGAACAGCTTGCGACCCTTGTTGGCAGCGATGCGCATGCGCAGGGCATTCAACTTGATGAAGCCCGCCGCGTCAGCCTGGTTGTAGGCGCCGCCGTCTTCTTCGAAGGTGGCGATGTTGGCATCGAACAGCGACTCATCGGATTTGCGACCGGTTACGATCACGTTGCCTTTGTACAGCTTCAGGCGCACAACGCCGTTCACGTGGACCTGGGAAGCGTCGATCATCTGTTGCAGCATCAGACGCTCAGGGCTCCACCAGTAGCCGGTGTAGATCAGGCTGGCGTACTTTGGCATCAGCTCGTCTTTAAGGTGAGCCACTTCGCGGTCCAGGGTGATGGACTCGATGGCGCGGTGAGCGCGCAGCATGATAGTGCCGCCTGGCGTCTCGTAGCAGCCACGGGACTTCATGCCCACATAACGGTTTTCGACGATATCGAGACGGCCGATGCCGTGTTCGCCGCCGATACGGTTCAGGGTCGCCAGCACGGTGGCCGGAGTCATTTCGACGCCGTCCAGCGCGACGATGTCGCCGTTGCGGTAGGTCAGTTCCAGGTACTGGGCCTTGTCTGGAGCGTTCTCCGGGGAGACGGTCCATTTCCACATGTCTTCTTCGTGCTCGGTCCAGGTGTCTTCCAGCACGCCGCCTTCATAGGAGATGTGCAGCAAGTTGGCGTCCATCGAGTACGGGGACTTCTTCTTGCCGTGACGCTCGATCGGGATATTGTGCTTTTCAGCGTAATCCATCAGCTTTTCACGGGAGAGCAGGTCCCATTCACGCCAAGGCGCGATCACTTTCACGCCAGGCTTAAGTGCGTAGGCACCCAATTCGAAGCGCACCTGGTCGTTGCCCTTGCCGGTAGCGCCGTGGGAAATGGCGTCAGCGCCGGTTTCGTTGGCGATTTCGATCAGGCGCTTGGCGATCAGCGGACGTGCGATGGAAGTACCCAGCAGGTACTCGCCTTCGTAGACGGTGTTGGCGCGAAACATCGGGAAAACGAAATCGCGGACGAACTCTTCGCGCAGGTCGTCAATGTAGATCTCTTTCACGCCCATGGCTTGCGCCTTGGCACGTGCAGGTTCGACCTCTTCGCCCTGACCCAGGTCAGCGGTGAAGGTCACCACTTCACAGTTATAAGTATCCTGCAGCCACTTGAGGATCACCGAAGTGTCCAGGCCGCCGGAATACGCGAGAACGACCTTGTTTACGTCGGCCATGCCATCACTCCACGGGGTTGTACGGAAAGGCGTCGATTCTACCGACCAAAACCGCGAAATTACAGGGGCGCGACAGCAAATGAAGATAAAGCGACAGATTATGTCGAGCGAGCGACCGATAGTTGCACGTTATGAGGTGTGCGCAGGGTTGCTCGGGGCAGTGGCCTGAGGTGCCGGTTTCTCGGGAGTCGCTACGCGTTCGAGCTGAATATTCACACGACGATTACGCGCCCGGTTGGCGGCATTGGTGTTCGGCGCCAGCGGGTAGCTTTCGCCGTGGAAGCGCATGGTTATCTGCGATTCCGGGATGCCATTCTCTTTAAAGTAGTCGGTGACTGCCAGAGCGCGGCGACGCGACACGTCACGGTTGGTCAGGCGATTGCCGCTGTTGTCAGAGTGGCCGTTGAGCTCGATATGGTTGACCGTGGGGTCGGCCTTCATGAACGCGACGATCACCGCCAGCTTCTTCTTCGCTGCTGCGTCCAGCTCGATGCCGCCGCCGGGGAAACCGACTTCGGTCTGTTTGACTTGGTCGTAATTCATCGGCAACAGCTTGGTGGTGCACAGCTGATAGTCGTTGAAGGCCTTATTGAATTTCACCGGCAACAGGCGCACTTCCGAATAGCCGCCTTCGCGCCCGTAGTGACGCACCGTGGGGCTGCGGCCTTCGAGCAAACCGCTGAACAGCCGACCGGCCTGGGCCTGAGAGCTGTTGAACAGCACATCGCCACTGCCAACGCGCACAGCGCCGAGGTTGATATCACCACGGCCCGGCTGCCAGGGCGCAGCGGCGGCCAGCAAGGTGGCTGAGCCCGCACCCAGCGCGCCGTTGTAGGCTTTGAGGCGAAATATCGCCTGCTCGCCGGCGCGGCGCACGAACTCACCCGAGCCGAAATCGGTGATCGGCTGGGTAAGGCGGCACTCGAACTGGTCGCCTTCCACCTTCCACTCAATGTTCTCCAGACGTGTCTGGAACGTGAGGGCCATCGCAGGCAGGCTGGCAAACACACTGAGCAGGGCTAGATAATGCTGGCGCACGGGAGGCTCCACTGGTTTCTACAACACTTCAAAGCGTCATACGTGGTTAAGGCATACCCAGGGATATCGGACACCTGCGGCAAAACTTGATAGCGAGTGCCTGCAAGAGTCTTTTCCGGTAGCATTCCCACCAGATTGACCCGCCTGGAATCCCCAATGTCCGACCGCCTGACCCTGCTGCGTCCCGACGACTGGCATATTCATCTTCGCGATGGTGCTGCGTTACCCCAAACTGTGGCCGATGTCGCGCGCACGTTTGGCCGCGCCATCATCATGCCTAACCTGGTACCACCGGTGCGTAATGCCGCTGAAGCCGAAGCCTATCGCCAGCGTATCCTCGCTGTGCGCCCGGCCGGCAGCCGCTTCGAACCGTTGATGGTGCTCTACCTGACCGACCGCACTCAGCCAGAAGAAATTCGCGCTGCCAAGGCGACGGGCTTCGTGCACGCCGCCAAGCTGTACCCGGCGGGCGCGACCACCAACTCCGATTCCGGCGTGACGAGCATCGACAAGATCTTGCCGGCCATCGAAGCCATGGCTGACGTCGGCATGCCGCTGTTGATCCACGGTGAAGTCACCCGTGGCGATGTCGATGTGTTCGACCGTGAAAAGATCTTCATCGATGAGCATATGCGCCGTCTGGTCGATTTGTTCCCGACCCTCAAGGTGGTGTTCGAACACATCACCACGGCCGATGCCGTGCAGTTCGTCAACGAGGCTTCAGCCAACGTCGGCGCGACCATCACCGCGCATCACCTGCTCTATAACCGCAACCACATGCTGGTGGGCGGGATTCGGCCGCACTTCTACTGCCTGCCGATCCTCAAGCGCAACACCCACCAGGTGGCCTTGCTGGATGCGGCGACCAGCGGCAACCCGAAGTTTTTCCTCGGCACCGACTCTGCGCCTCACGCCCAGCACGCCAAAGAAGCCGCGTGTGGCTGTGCCGGCTGCTACACCGCGTATGCCGCCATCGAGCTTTACGCTGAAGCCTTCGAGACGCGCAACGCGCTGGACAAACTCGAAGGCTTCGCCAGTCTCAATGGCCCGCGTTTCTATGGCCTGCCGGCGAATACCGACCGCATTACCCTGGTTCGTGAAGACTGGACCGCCCCTGCCAGCCTGCCGTTTGGCGAGCTGACCGTTATCCCGCTGCGCGCCGGTGAAACACTGCGCTGGCGCCTGCTGGAGGAAAGCAAGTGAGTGAAGACCATTACGACGACGAACACGAGCACAGTGGTGGCGGTTCCCGCCACCCGATGGCCGAGCGGTTTCGCGGCTATCTGCCGGTTGTCATCGACGTAGAAACCGGTGGCTTCAACTGCGCCACCGACGCGTTGCTGGAAATTGCCGCGACCACCATCGGCATGGACGAACAGGGTTTTGTGTTCCCGGAGCACACCCATTTCTTCCGCGTCGAGCCGTTTGAAGGCGCGAACGTCGAAGCAGCCGCTTTGGAATTCACCGGCATCAAGCTCGATCACCCGCTGCGCATGGCCGTGAGTGAAGAAGCAGCGCTGACCGACATCTTCCGTGGCGTGCGCAAAGCGTTGAAGGCCAATGGTTGCAAACGCGCGATCCTGGTCGGCCACAACAGCAGCTTCGACCTGGGCTTCCTCAACGCCGCCGTGACGCGCCTGGACATGAAGCGCAACCCGTTTCACCCGTTCTCCAGCTTCGACACCGCCACGCTTGCCGGTTTGGCGTATGGCCAGACCGTACTGGCGAAAGCCTGCCAGGCGGCCGGCATCGACTTCGACGGTCGTGAGGCCCACTCGGCTCGCTACGACACCGAGAAGACCGCCGAGCTGTTCTGCGGCATCGTCAACCGCTGGAAGCAGATGGGCGGCTGGGAAGACTTCGGCGACTAACAGGCTTGTTGTGGGGAGCGGGCTTGTTGTGGCGAGCAGGCTTGCCCTGCGTTGGGCTGCGAAGCAGCCCAGATCCTGACACCGCGGTTTAACAGGTTAACCGCGGGGGCCTTATTGGGGCCGCTGCGCAGCCCAACGCGGGCAAGCCCGCTCGCCACAACAAGCTCGCTCGCCAAAGAAGCTCGCTCGCCACAAACCCAAATGCAGTGCATAAAAAAACCGGCCTTCTCAGGCCGGTTTTTTTGTCCCGCGAATCTGGCTTACAGCTTGCCAGCGTTCTCGGTCAGGTAAGCCGCAACGCCTTCTGGCGAAGCGTTCATGCCTTTGTCGCCTTTTTTCCAGTTGGCAGGGCAGACTTCGCCGTGCTCTTCGTGGAATTGCAGGGCGTCGACCAGGCGGATCAGCTCTTCCATGTTACGGCCCAGCGGCAGGTCGTTGATGATCTGCGAGCGCACAACGCCCTTGTCGTCGATCAGGAACGCGCCACGGAAAGCCACGCCGCCTTCGGACTCAACGTCGTAGGCCTTGGCGATGTCGTGCTTCATGTCGGCAGCCATGGTGTATTTGACTTTGCCGATGCCGCCATCATTGATGGCAGTGTTACGCCAGGCGTTGTGGGTGAAATGGGAGTCAATGGAAACGGCAACCACTTCAACGTTGCGCGCCTTGAAATCGTCCATGCGGTGGTCCAGAGCAATCAGCTCGGACGGGCAGACGAAGGTGAAGTCCAGCGGGTAGAAAAACACCAGGCCGTATTTGCCTTTGATGGCTTCAGACAGTTTGAAGCTGTCTACGATTTCGCCATTGCCGAGGACGGCAGGTACATCGAAATCCGGGGCTTGTTTGCCGACGAGTACGCTCATTGGGTATCTCCTGATGCTGGGGTGACGATTGAAGTAAAAGGACCGGCCCAAGTCTGCCGCTATCAAGCGACAGCCCAGTGACACAGTCACGCTTCGTGAAGACCGGCCATCATACACTGAAAAAACCGTTCGTCAGCGCGACGCCTGAGCAGTGAAAAGACCTGCGAATCTACTTTGACAATCATTCTCGTTAACATTAAGATCCATCGCACTTAAGCCTTAAACCCGCGACGGTTCTCCCTTATGTATGTCTGCCTCTGCACTGGCGTCACCGACGGACAAATCCGCGAAGCAATCTATGAAGGTTGCTGCAGCTACAAGGAAGTGCGTGAAACCACCGGCGTTGCCAGCCAGTGCGGTAAATGTGCTTGCCTCGCCAAGCAAGTGGTACGGGAAACCCTGACCCAGCTGCAAACAGCCCAGGCCGCGCTCCCCTACTCAGCAGAATTTACACACGCCTAAACAGGGGTGTTTTAAAGAACCGAACTTAGTGTTCGGTTTTTTTATGCCTGTAATTCAACTAGTTAGGCCCAAGACGCGGAACACAAACATTCTTATTCCGATTAATTTTCATTTATTATTCAATAACTTAGGTTTGACACTCGGGTTTGCGCCGCTCAAACTCTGCACCTACACAGCGATTACAGGGCAGGACCCCAGTCATGAAAGGCGACATTTCAGTCATCCAGCAACTCAACAAAATCCTTGCCAATGAACTGGTCGCGATCAATCAGTACTTTCTGCATGCGCGCATGTATGACGATTGGGGCCTGGAAAAGCTCGGCAAGCGTGAGTACAAAGAGTCGATCAAGGCCATGAAAGACGCTGATGCGCTGATCAAGCGCATCCTGTTCCTGGAAGGCCTGCCGAACGTGCAGGACCTCGGCAAGCTCAACATCGGCGAGCACACCCAGGAAATGATCAGCAGCGACCTGGGCTTCGAGCGCAAGAGCCACAGCGACCTCAAGGCCGCCATTTCTCACTGTGAAGTGACCGGCGACTACGGCAGCCGTGAGCTGCTGGAAGACATCCTGGAAGATCAGGAAGAGCACATCGACTGGCTCGAAACCCAACAGGGCCTGATCGTCAAAGTCAGCCTGGAAAACTACCTGCAATCGCAGATGGGCGAATAACCCACTTCGCGCAGGTACAAAAAAGCCCCGCTCTCATTCGAGAAGCGGGGCTTTTTATTGCAGGCGAATCAAGCGTCGGTCTTGGCCGCCGCGTTTGCCGCTGCGTCTTTGATCAGCGCTTGCAACGAACCATCTGCCTGCATCTCAGTGATGATGTCGCTACCGCCGACCAGCTCACCGGCTACCCACAGTTGTGGGAAGGTTGGCCAGTTGGCGTACTTCGGCAGGTTCGCGCGAATTTCCGGGTTTTGCAGGATGTCCACGTAAGCGAATTTCTCGCCACACGCCATGATTGCCTGGGAGGCCTTCGCGGAGAAACCGCACTGAGGAGCGTTCGGCGCGCCCTTCATGTAAAGCAGAATGGTGTTGGCAGCAATCTGCTCTTTGATCGTTTCGATGATATCCATGGAACACCTCGGCTGGAACTTTGCGACTCACAGGTCGGCACGGTGGCGCATTGTAACGCAAAATTCCAGCGCGGTGCTCGGGCCTTATGCGGCGGCCACCTGGACCGGCACGCCGTTCAGCGCGGCATTTCCAGACAATTCATCGACATGCCGCTCGTCGGTCAGGTCATTCGCACTCGCATCGGGCTGGCTGCTGGCGATGCTCATCTGCACGCCCGGGCGGCCGTGGCCCCAACCGTGAGGCAGGCTGACCACGCCGGGCATCATGTCCAGGCTGGCGACCACTTCCACTTCGATCATGCCGATGCGCGAGCTGACACGCACACGCTGGCCATCGCTCAATTGACGACTGGAAAGGTCATCCGGGTGCATCAGCAGTTGGTGGCGCGGCTTGCCCTTCACCAAACGGTGATAGTTGTGCATCCAGGAATTATTGCTGCGTACATGGCGACGGCCGATCAGCAGCAGTTCGTCATCCACTGGCACCGGCTGCGCGGCGAAGCGTGCAAGGTCCGCCAGGATCACAGCGGGCGCTGCCTGCACGTTGCCGTTGGTGGTTTTCAAGCGCGCCGCAAGATTGGCATGCAGCGGGCCCAAATCAACGCCGTGGGGATGATCAGCCAGCATCGCCACCGATAATTTGTGTTCGGAAGCGTCACCGTACGACCCCGCGCGCAACCCGAGATCAATCATTTGCGCGGGCGCCATCGTCGGTTTCAGCGCCACGCCGGTCTGCGCCGAAAACGCTTTGGCCAGGCCCACAAAGATTTCCCAGTCGTGCAGTGCGCCTTCAGGCTTGGGCAGAATCGCACGGTTGAAACGGGTGACGTTGCGCACCGCGAACATATTGAACGTTGTGTCGTAGTGATCGTTTTCCAGCGCCGAGGTCGACGGCAGGATCAGGTCGGCGTACCGCGTGGTCTCGTTGATATAGAGATCGATGCTGACCATAAACTCCAGACCTTCCAGAGCCTGCTCCAGTTGCCGACCATTTGGCGTAGACAGCACGGGGTTGCCCGCCACCGTCACCAGCGCGCGGATTTGCCCGTCGCCCTCGGTGAGCATTTCTTCAGCCAGCGCCGACACCGGCAGCTCGCCGCCGTATTCAGGGCGACCCGACACCCGGCTCTGCCAGCGATTGAAATGCCCGCCGCCGGTGGAGGCCACCAAATCCACGGCCGGCGTGGTGCACAACGCACCGCCGACACGGTCAAGGTTGCCAGTAACCAGGTTGATCAGTTGCACCAGCCAATGGCACAGCGTGCCGAATGCTTGAGTCGACACGCCCATACGCCCGTAGCACACCGCTTTATCTGCTGCCGCAAAATCCCGCGCCAACTGTCGAATCTGCTCGGCCGGCACTGCGCATTGGCGGCTCATGGCGTCGGCGGTAAACCCGGCAATGGCGCGGCGCACTTCTTCAAGGCCTTCAACCGGCAAATGACTGTCGCGCGTCAGGCGCTCGTTGAACAGGGTATTGAGCACGCCAAACAACAACGCCGCATCGCCACCTGGGCGCACGAACAGGTGCTGGTCAGCGATTGCCGCCGTCTCGCTGCGGCGTGGGTCGACTACCACGACTTTGCCGCCTCGCGCCTGGATCGCCTTAAGGCGTTTTTCCACGTCGGGCACGGTCATGATGCTGCCGTTGGACGCCAGCGGGTTGCCGCCCAGAATCAGCATAAAGTCGGTGTGATCGATGTCGGGAATCGGCAGCAGCAGGCCGTGCCCGTACATCAAGTGACTGGTGAGGTGATGGGGCAATTGATCAACAGAGGTAGCCGAGAAGCGATTACGCGTCTTCAACTGGCCGAGGAAGTAGTTGCTGTGGGTCATCAGCCCGTAGTTGTGCACGCTGGGGTTGCCCTGATAAACCGCCACGGCATTCTGCCCATGGCGCGCCTGGATGCCTGCCAGCCGTTCGGCTACGAGCGCAAAGGCTTGTTCCCACGCAATCGGCCGCCACTCGCTGCCCTCGCGCAACATCGGCTGGCGCAGGCGGTCCGGGTCATTCTGGATATCCTGCAGCGCCACCGCCTTGGGGCAGATATGCCCGCGGCTGAAGGTGTCGAGCGGGTCGCCCTTGATCGAGGTGATCGCCAGGCTGCCGTCGTCGGCGTGAGTGGTTTCCAGGGTCAGGCCACAGATGGCTTCACACAGATGGCAGGCACGGTGGTGGAGAGTCTTGGTCATGGCCAGTCTCTTTATCAGGGCTTTGAGTTCACTATGAGCCGCGTCCCAGGCGAGCACCACTAACCTTCGCCCGGTGAATCGAGTGGCATCAAGCCAAGGCATGGCCATGCGTGAGAAAAAGTTTCAAAACCCTCCCGCAAGCCGCTGAAACCGCCGCCGTCTGGCCTGAGCCCGCCCCGGCGCGTTGCAAACTATCTCGACGCCAGTGTACAAATGGCCCGCTGCTGTCCGTTAATTGTCTTCAAAAGCGCTTTCGCGCACGTCTGAACACCCTTAAAAACCGTAGCCCTATTGGTAAGACGCGACATTTAATTATAAGATCGCGCCTTCCCCTATTTCGTCGCCCCGTGCGGCTTTCGCCGCAGGTCTCGCCCGTTGTCACAATAAACAAGGCTTTGAGTATCTGCGGTCTGTTGCAAAAAGGTAGTTAATGATGAGCGCAAGGCACTTTCTCTCCCTGATGGATTGCACGCCCGAAGAGCTGGTCAGCGTGATCCGTCGAGGCATTGAGCTTAAAGACCTGCGTAACCGCGGCGTACTGTTCGAGCCTTTGAAAAACCGTGTGCTCGGGATGATTTTCGAAAAATCCTCGACCCGCACCCGCGTGTCGTTCGAAGCCGGCATGATCCAGCTGGGTGGCCAGGCCATCTTCCTGTCGTCGCGCGATACCCAATTGGGCCGCGGCGAAACCGTCGCCGACAGCGCCATCGTGATGTCGAGCATGCTCGACGCGGTGATGATCCGTACCTTCGCCCACAGCACCGTGACCGAATTTTCCGCCAATTCCCGCGTGCCGGTGATCAACGGTTTGTCCGATGACCTGCACCCGTGCCAGTTGCTGGCCGACATGCAAACCTTCCTTGAACACAGGGGTTCGATCCAGGGCAAGACCGTGGCCTGGATCGGCGACGGCAACAACATGTGCAACAGCTATATAGAAGCGGCGATCCAGTTCGACTTCCAGTTGCGCATTGCCTGCCCGGAAGGCTACGAGCCCGATGCACGCTTCCTCGCCCAAGCCGGTGACCGCGTTACCCTGGTGCGCGACCCGCGTGATGCCGTGCTCGGCGCGCACCTGGTCAGCACCGACGTGTGGACGTCCATGGGCCAGGAAGAAGAAACCGCCAAGCGACTGGCCCTGTTCGCGCCATTCCAGGTGACCCGCGCCCTGCTCGACCTGGCTGCGCCGGATGTACTGTTCATGCATTGCCTGCCCGCTCACCGTGGCGAAGAAATCAGCCTCGACCTGCTCGACGACACTCGCTCGGTCGCCTGGGACCAAGCCGAGAACCGTCTGCACGCGCAAAAAGCATTGCTCGAATTCCTCGTGCCGCCGTCGTACCACCACGCATGAGCCAGCCTTTACTGCTGAACCTGCGCAATCTGGCATGCGGCTATCAAGATCAACGGGTGGTGCAGAACCTCAATCTGCACCTCAACGCCGGCGACATTGGTTGCCTGCTGGGCTCCTCGGGCTGCGGCAAAACCACGACCCTGCGCGCAATTGCCGGGTTCGAGCCGGTGTACGAAGGCGAAATCAGCCTGGCCGGCGAAGTGATCTCCAGTGCCGGGTTTACCCTGGCGCCGGAGAAACGTCGTATCGGCATGGTGTTCCAGGACTACGCACTGTTTCCCCATCTCAGCGTGGCCGACAACATTGCCTTCGGCATTCGCAAGCACCCGCAAAAAGATCGCGTGGTTGCCGAGTTGCTGGAACTGGTCAACCTGAAGAACCTCGGCAAGCGTTTCCCCCACGAGCTGTCCGGCGGCCAGCAACAACGCGTCGCCCTCGCCCGCGCCCTGGCGCCGGAGCCGCAACTGTTGTTGCTGGACGAGCCGTTTTCCAACCTCGACGGCGAGCTGCGACGCAAGCTCAGCCATGAGGTGCGCGACATTCTCAAGGCGCGCGGCACCAGTGCGATTCTGGTCACCCATGATCAGGAAGAAGCCTTCGCCGTGAGCGACCAAGTGGGGGTGTTCAAGGAGGGCCGTCTTGAACAGTGGGACACGCCCTACAACCTCTATCACGAACCTCAGACGCCTTATGTGGCCAGCTTTATCGGCCAGGGTTATTTCATTCGTGGTCAGTTGAGTTCGCCGGAATCCGTCAGCACTGAACTGGGTGACTTGCGCGGCAATCGCGCCTACACCTGGCCGACCGGTGGGGCGGTGGACGTGCTGTTGCGCCCGGATGACATCGTTTACGCGCCGGACAGCGCGTTGAAAGCGCGAATTGTCGGCAAGACGTTCCTCGGGGCTTCGACGCTGTACCGCCTGCAATTGCCGACGGGTGCGCAGTTGGAGTCGATTTTCCCGAGCCATGCGGACCATCAGGTCGGTGTGGACGTGGGAATTCGGGTGGCGGCGGAGCATCTGGTGTTGTTTCAGGCTTCTGGCAGTACGGCGGCGCAGATTCCTCATACCGAGTCTGGCGTGCGCCGCTACAGCCCCGCTAACTGACGAAACCGAATCAAAAAAATGTGGGAGCGGGCTTGCTCGCGAATGCGGTGTATCAGTGATGAATATATCGACTGACACTCCGTATTCGCGAGCAAGCCCGCTCCCACATTTAGATTTTCATTTATTTCGAAAGAAGATTAAGCCCGGCCAATTTCTGCAAATTTGGCCTGGGTATGCTCAGCCAACACCGCCGCCGACAGCTCCACTTCCAATCCCCTGCGCCCCGCACTCACAAAAATCGTCGCAAACGGCTGCGCCGTCGCATCGATAAAAGTGCGCAAGCGCTTCTTCTGCCCCAACGGGCTGATGCCGCCTAACAGGTAACCGGTAGAACGCTGCGCGGCCGCCGGGTCAGCCATCTCGACTTTTTTCACCCCGGCTGCCTGCGCCAAGGCTTTTAAATCAAGGCTTCCGACGACCGGCACCACGGCTACCAACAATTCGCCTTTCTCACTGCTGGCCAGCAAGGTCTTGAACACCTGCGCCGGGTCGAGGCCCAATTTCTCTGCGGCCTCCAGGCCATACGACGCCGCCTTGGGATCATGTTCATAACTGTGGATGCGATGTTCGGCGCGAACTTTTTTCAACAGGTCCAATGCAGGGGTCATGGCGGTTCCGGGCGTGGCGAACAGAGCCCCAATTCTAGGCCAAGACCCTGCAAAAGGCTCTAGCGCGCCCACTGGAAAGATGAGCAGCGTGCGTTGTCGACATGATCATTCATCAGACCAATAGTTTGAAAATGACCAACCGTTCACTTTCGACCTTTGACAGGCGTCATTCTTGTCTATATTTTTTCGTTTCCGAATGCTGTAGGAATAGACTTGCAGTGTTCAAGCAGCAAGCCGCGGGCAGGATGGGGATCCTGCCTGCGGTGAAAATCACGCAACAACCCACTGAGGTTGTGCGCCAGACAAGAACAACAATTGAGGTTTTCCATGACAACTGCTCTTCAACAGCCTTCACTTTCGAGCCAATGCATGGCCGAGTTCCTGGGGACTGCGCTTCTGATCTTCTTCGGTACAGGATGTGTCGCTGCGCTCAAGGTTGCGGGTGCCAGCTTCGGGTTGTGGGAGATCAGTATCATCTGGGGCATCGGCGTCAGTATGGCGATCTACCTCACTGCCGGTATTTCTGGGGCTCACCTCAATCCTGCGGTCAGTATCGCCCTGTGCATCTTTGCCGATTTCGAAAAGCGCAAACTGCCCTTCTACATTCTCGCCCAAATCGCCGGCGCCTTCTGCTCGGCCGCCTTGGTGTACACGCTCTATAGCAATCTGTTTTTCGATTACGAACAAACCCATCACATGGTTCGCGGCTCCCAGGCCAGCCTGGAATTGGCGTCGGTATTCTCCACTTACCCCCATGCGCTGCTGAGCACCGCCCAGGCATTCCTGGTTGAAATGGTCATCACCGCCATTCTGATGGGCGTAATCATGGCCCTCACCGATGACAACAATGGCCTGCCACGTGGCCCGCTGGCACCGCTGCTGATCGGCCTGTTGATCGCCGTAATCGGTAGCGCCATGGGCCCGCTGACCGGCTTTGCGATGAACCCGGCACGGGATTTCGGCCCCAAGCTGATGACCTTTTTCGCTGGCTGGGGTGAAATAGCCTTCACTGGCGGTCGCGACATTCCTTACTTCCTGGTACCGATTTTCGCGCCGATTGTTGGCGCATGCCTCGGTGCTGCGGCTTATCGCGGGCTGATTGCCCGTCATCTGCCGAGTGCCGCACCTGCTATAGCTGAAGAAACACCTGACACGGCTGTCAACGGCAAGACCCGTATTTCCTGATAGCGCCAGCCTGGACGCATCTGCCCCTTTCGTGGCCCAGGCTGACTACCGATTTTCTTATTTTCCAAGGCATTCGACATGACCGATATTCAGAATAAGAACTACATCATCGCCCTTGACCAGGGCACCACCAGTTCCCGGGCGATCATCTTTGATCGCGACGCCAACGTGGTCTGCACCGCCCAGCGCGAATTCACCCAGCATTACCCGCAACCTGGCTGGGTCGAACATGACCCGATGGAAATTTTCGCCACCCAGAGCGCGGTCATGGTCGAAGCCCTGGCGCAAGCCGGCCTGCACCATGACCAGGTCGCCGCCATCGGCATCACCAACCAACGTGAAACCACCGTGGTGTGGGACAAGGTCACCGGTCGCCCGATCTACAACGCGATCGTCTGGCAGTGCCGCCGCAGCACCGAGATCTGCCAGCAACTCAAGCGCGATGGCCACGAGCAATACATCAACGACGCCACCGGCCTGGTCACCGACCCGTACTTCTCCGGCACCAAGCTCAAGTGGATCCTCGACAACGTCGAAGGCAGCCGCGAGCGTGCGCGCAACGGCGAGCTGATGTTCGGCACCATCGACAGCTGGCTGATCTGGAAATTTACCGGCGGCAAGACCCACGTCACCGACTACACCAACGCCTCGCGCACCATGCTCTTCAACATCCACACCCTGGAATGGGATGCGAAGATGCTGGAGATTCTCGACGTGCCACGCGAAATGCTGCCGGAAGTGAAGTCCTCCTCGGAAATCTACGGCCGCACCAAAAGCGGCATTGCCATTGGCGGTATCGCCGGTGACCAGCAAGCCGCGCTGTTCGGCCAGATGTGTGTAGAACCTGGCCAAGCCAAAAACACCTACGGCACCGGCTGCTTCCTGCTGATGAACACCGGCGACAAGGCGGTGAAATCCAAGCACGGCATGCTCACCACCATCGCCTGCGGCCCGCGTGGCGAAGTGGCTTACGCCCTGGAAGGCGCAGTATTCAATGGCGGCTCCACCGTGCAATGGCTGCGTGACGAGTTGAAAATCATCGCCGACGCCACCGACACCGAATACTTTGCCGGCAAGGTCAAGGACAGCAACGGCGTGTACCTGGTGCCAGCCTTCACCGGCCTGGGCGCGCCATACTGGGACCCGTATGCCCGAGGCGCGCTGTTCGGCCTAACCCGTGGCGTACGCGTGGATCACATTATTCGTGCAGCCCTGGAGTCGATTGCCTACCAGACGCGCGACGTGCTGGACGCAATGCAGCAGGATTCGGGCGAACGCCTCAAAGCCCTGCGCGTGGACGGCGGCGCGGTGGCCAACAACTTCCTGATGCAATTCCAGGCCGACATCCTCGGCACCCAGGTTGAGCGCCCGCAAATGCGTGAGACCACGGCATTGGGCGCGGCCTACTTGGCGGGCCTGGCCTGCGGCTTCTGGGGTAGCCTGGACGAGTTGCGTGGCAAGGCGGTGATCGAGCGCGAATTCGAACCGCAACTGGACGAAGTCGCCAAAGAGAAGCTCTACGCCGGCTGGCAAAAAGCGGTCAGCCGCACCCGTGACTGGGAACCGCACGAAGGCGCTGAATAAGCCAAGCGCGTGACCTGGAGAGGGTTCTAACTGGCAGGGAGCGGATTCCTGCGTCATCATGGGCCACTTTTGTATGGCAGCCCGAAGGACGCCCCATGAATCTGCCTCCCCGCCAACAACAAATTCTCGAGCTGGTCCGCGAACGCGGCTACGTCAGTATCGAAGAAATGGCGCAGCTGTTCGTTGTTACCCCGCAAACCATCCGCCGCGATATCAACCAGCTGGCGGACGCCAATCTGCTGCGCCGCTACCACGGCGGCGCGGCCTATGACTCCAGCGTTGAAAACACTGCGTACGCCATGCGTGCCGACCAGATGCGTGATGAAAAACAACGCATCGGCGAGGCTATCGCGGCGCAAATCCCCGATCACGCCTCGATTTTCATCAATATCGGCACCACCACCGAATCCATTGCCCGAGCGCTGCTGAATCACAACCACCTGAAAATCATCACCAACAACCTCAACGTCGCCACCATGCTCAGTGCCAAGGATGACTTTGACGTGTTGCTGACCGGCGGCAACGTGCGCCGTGACGGCGGTGTGGTGGGCCAGGCCAGCGTCGACTTTATCAACCAGTTCAAGGTCGACTTCGCGCTGGTGGGCATCAGCGGCATTGACGAAGACGGCAGCCTGCTGGACTTCGATTACCAGGAAGTGCGGGTTTCACAGGCGATTATTGCCAATGCGCGTCAGGTGATCCTGGCAGCGGACTCCAGCAAATTCGGGCGCAATGCCATGATTCGCTTGGGGCCGATCAGTTTGGTGGACTGCCTGGTGACCGATCAACAGCCAGTGCCGGCGCTGGTGCAGTTGTTGAATCAGCATAAGGTCAGGCTGGAAGTGGTTTAGCGCCTGTACTGACGCCTTCGCGAGCAAGCCCGCTCCCACATTCGACTGCATTCCCATGCTGGAACTCGGTCAAAAGTGGGAGCGGGCTTGCTCGCGAAGACGATTTTCCAGCACCACACATTTAGAGCCTTCCTCAGGTTCATGTTCACAATTCTTCCTTTCCCCGCCCTTCGATGAGTTTTTTCAATCGAACTCGGGTGGCTGTGCGCGCGTTTATCAGCTACCATTTTCGCAAATGAACATTAATGTTCGAATTCCAAGACGATAAAGATCGCGAGGACAGCCGATGAACCCTTCCACCTTGCCTGCTCCACCGCTTGCCGAAGTCTATGACGTAGCCGTAATCGGTGGCGGGATCAATGGCGTCGGCATTGCAGCAGACGCAGCCGGTCGCGGGTTGTCGGTATTCCTTTGCGAAAAGGACGACCTGGCCAGCCACACCTCCTCCGCCAGTAGCAAGCTGATCCACGGCGGCCTGCGCTACCTGGAACATTACGAATTCCGCCTGGTGCGCGAAGCACTGGCCGAACGTGAAGTGCTGTTGGCCAAGGCCCCGCACATCGTCAAACAAATGCGTTTCGTATTGCCGCACCGCCCTCACCTGCGCCCGGCGTGGATGATTCGCGCGGGTTTGTTCCTGTACGACCACCTCGGCAAGCGCGAAACACTCGCAGGTTCGAAAAGCATCAAGTTCGGCGCGAACAGCCCGCTGAAAAGCGAAATCACCAAAGGCTTCGAATACTCCGACTGCTGGGTGGATGACGCCCGCCTTGTGGTACTGAACGCCATGGCCGCCCGCGAAAAAGGCGCGCACATCCACACCCAGACCCGTTGCGTCAGCGCTCACCGCAGCAACGGCCTGTGGGAAATGAACATGGAACGCGCCGATGGCAGCCTGTTCTCGATCCGCGCTCGCGCGCTGGTGAACGCGGCCGGCCCGTGGGTCGCCAAGTTCATCAGGGATGACCTGAAGCTGGATTCGCCGTACGGCATCCGCCTGATTCAGGGCAGCCACCTGATCGTGCCGAAACTGTATGAAGGCGCCCACGCGCACATCTTGCAGAACGAAGACCAGCGCATCGTTTTCACCATTCCGTACCTGAACGACTTGACCATCATCGGCACCACCGACCGCGAATACACCGGTGACCCGGCAAAAGTGGCGATTACCGAAGGTGAAACCGACTACATGCTCAAAGTGGTCAACGCGCACTTCAAGAAACAACTGAGCCGCGACGATATCGTCCACGCCTATTCAGGTGTGCGCCCTCTGTGCAACGACGAGTCGGATAACCCGTCGGCCATCACGCGCGACTACACCTTGGCGGTGTCCGGGGATAGCGGCGAAGCGCCGATCCTCTCGGTGTTCGGCGGCAAGCTGACGACCTATCGCAAGCTCGCCGAGTCGGCGATGGCGCTGCTCGCACCGTTCTTCACGCACATGCGCCCGAGCTGGACCGCAAAGGCCACTCTGCCTGGCGGCGAAAACATGACCACGCCAGAAGCCCTGGCCGACGCCATTCGCACCAAATTTGACTGGTTGCCCGCCGAGATCGCGAGCCGTTGGTCGACCACTTACGGCAGCCGCACCTGGCGCTTGCTGGAAGGCGTGCAAACGCTGGCAGACCTGGGCGACCACCTGGGTGGCGGCCTGTACACCCGCGAAGTCGATTACCTGTGCGCCGAAGAATGGGTAACCGGGCCTCAGGACGTGCTGTGGCGCCGCACCAAACTGGGCCTGTCCACCACGCCGGAAGAACAGGAAAAGGTGCAGCGCTACCTGTCCAAGGTTGAGCAAACCCGCGCAAAGATTGAAGCGGCCTGATTAGCCACTCGGCGCCTGCTGCTTAAAGCCAAGCCCCTGCACCGAAAGGTCCAGGGGCTTTTTTGGGCCGAGGGATTGTCGCTGAAAGCCATTGGATGAGGAGGCTGGACGGCTATATGAAACCATCTTTCCATGTGGGAGCTGGCTTGCCTGCGATGGCATCTACTGGGTGTGCCTGATAGACCGAGGTGCCTGCATCGCAGCGGTGCGACGATTCGACAAGCCAGCTCCCACAGAAGAGCGGACTTGTGCAGCCATTGAAGTTGTACTCGGTCAAAACTGTGGGAGCGGGGGGGGGGGGGGGCGCGGGGGGGGGGGGGGGGGGTTTTGTTGTGGGTAGAAAACCGGCGCAAGCCGCCCCCCCCCCCCCCCACGCAACAGCAACAAACAAAA
>NZ_JAUTYR010000112.1:0-664 GCF_041946035.1 Pseudomonas sp. AMR01 | reverse complement strand
CAAATACTGAAGAAGGAAATATTGGTGCCGGCACGGGAACTGTAGCCTTTGGTTACAAAGGCGGAATTGGCACCTCCTCCCGGAAACTTCCGGAGTCCCTGGGCGGCTACACTGTAGGTGTGTTGGTACAATCCAATTATGGAGGGGTGCTGCAGATCAACGGCGTACAGGTGGGAGAAGAGCTGAACAATTTTGCCTTTGACAATCATTTGCTCAACAATGTCGACGGCTCCTGTATGATCATAGTTGCGACGGATGCGCCGCTGGATAGCCGCAACCTGGAAAGACTGGCTAAAAGGGCATTTTTGGGTCTCGCCAAAACCGGCGGCATCGTTTCCAACGGCAGCGGAGATTATATTATCGCCTTTTCTACTGCAGAAGGCGTAAGGATTCCCTACCAGATCCAATCCCCAACTCTAAAACAGGAATTCGTTCATAACGACAGGATGACACCACTTTTCATGGCCGCTATCGAAGCTACAGAAGAGGCTATCATAAATTCCCTTTTTATGGCAGAGACCATGACCGGAAATGGCAGAACTATAGAACAACTGCCGGTGGAGAAGGTGATGGAGCTGGTGAAGAAGTAAACGCTTCCGGGTTGCAGGTTGCAGGTTGGCGCTCCCGAAAGTTCGAGTGAATTGAGACTATGATAACAGATGCA
>NZ_JAUTYR010000111.1:0-667 GCF_041946035.1 Pseudomonas sp. AMR01 | reverse complement strand
AAGAATGCGATGAATTACCTGCATCCCTTGCAGAGTTTATAAAACATAATTATCAGGCAAAATTTGTCTGCTACGATAAAGCCAGTGGATGCATTGAAGTGGGTGTTGAAAAACAGGAAATCACTAGTTCCTATCCCGAGATCAAAGTGCATAGTATCCCTCTGGAAAAAGCAGTTTCGCAGCTTAAAAAGACCTTTAGAAATTCAGACCTGGACCTCAAGTTTTACGGAAGATTACTTGCCGGCCAGGGTTCTACAACCCGAATTGAGGATGTAGTACTGGTATAATAAGACCATCTATTTAAATATATAGCCTTCTGAAGTTTTTCGGAAGGCTTTTTTTGTTCAAGGTTTTATCTTTGCCTAAATAACTTCAGAAGAAATCCATGACAACGACTGCATTCATTCTTGCCCGCACCGCCCTTTCGGAAAAAAGTGTCCACAACACCCTGCAACTGCTGGCAGAAGATGCAACCATTCCTTTTATTTCCCGCTACAGGAAAGAAATGACGGGCAATCTTGATGAGGTGCAGATCGCAGATATCCTCAAGTTCAAAACCGAATTTGAAGAACTTGAGAAGCGTAAAAAAGCAGTCTTAAAAGCTATTGCTGAACAGGAAGCTTTAACACCTGAACTGGAAGCAAAAATTATAGGTGCTAAAGATCTT
>NZ_JAUTYR010000110.1:0-668 GCF_041946035.1 Pseudomonas sp. AMR01 | reverse complement strand
CGCCCATTCGACATTGGTAATCTGCGCTTTGATGCCAACCTCCGCCAATTGCGCAGCAATGATCTCTCCGCCACGGCGGGCATAGGACGGCGGTGGCAGGTGCAGGGTCGTTTCAAATCCATCTTCAAAACCGGCTTCGGCCAAAAGCGCTTTCGCCTTTTCAGGGTCATAGGCGCTCATCTCGGTCAGATCGACATAGTCCGGGTTGTGCGGTGCAAAGTGGGTGCCGATTGGGGTTCCGTACCCAAACATCGCTCCGTCAATAATCGCCTGCCGGTCAATGGCATGGGCCACGGCCTCCCGCACTTTGATATCATCAAAAGGCGCCTGCTTGTTGTTCATCGACAGGATGGTCTCGCCTTCGGTCGAGCCGATTAAGACTTGAAACCGTGGGTCCGCCTCAAACTGCGGGATGTTTTCTGGGGCGGGAAAACCGGCGAAAACATCGACATCTTCTGCCATGACGGCGGCAAAGGCAGCGGTGGGGTCTGAGATGAACTTGAACGTCGCACCGGTTAACGCAGGCGCCTCCCCCCAATAATTGTCGTAGCGCGAGAGCGTAATTTTGTCGCCTTGGCTCCAGTCGTCAAATTTGAATGGGCCGGTCCCAATGGGCGTTTGTTTGATCCCCTCAATACTCTCGGGCGCGACGATCACTGCATCACCCC
>NZ_JAUTYR010000109.1:0-669 GCF_041946035.1 Pseudomonas sp. AMR01 | reverse complement strand
TATTATATGATTTTGGGTTTTCAATTATATATTGGTGGTTTGGTCATAAATGATTGGTTATAGTTTTCCCATGTTTTAATTGTGGATTTATATGTTTTAATGGTGTTTTGGATATTTTTTTTGCACGGGAATGGTTAATTAGTACTTGGTTTTGGTTTTGGAAACTATATGCCCTAAACATGTTCTTTAAAGTTCCTATGAGAATGTTTTTATCACATAGCTTGGCTTTTATGGAAAACTTTGCATTGCATGATATGGTAATGGAACTTAAAGTTAGTTTGGATGGTTTACATGGTTAGATTGTAAGTCCTTGATGTCCATTGCTTTATTTTAAATAAAAAACCTTATCGGGTACACGAAAATCCCCTAAGTGATTTTAATACTGGATTTTGTGGGGTACATGGGAATCCCCTAAGGGTTGGCTAAGGAAAATACTTGCAAGTTATAGTCGGTATGACTATACCATTATTAATAGCATTGGTTAATAATAGATGGGATAATGGATTGGTTGGTTGGAAATGGATTTCATTAGGCAATAACAGTGGGGTGTGATAGCTAACCATGAAGGTGGGAGTTCAATAAATGAACACGGAAAACTCATGTTTACCGACATGAGGGGTAGCTCATGGTGACCTTATATGATACTATAAGGTACACGGGAATCCTCTA
>NZ_JAUTYR010000023.1:0-73676 GCF_041946035.1 Pseudomonas sp. AMR01 | reverse complement strand
GCAAGGTCGTGGAAGTTCGAGTCTTCTCCTGGGCACCAAATTCAGATCAAACCCGCGAAAGCGGGTTTTTTCGTTTCAGGCCTTTGATTTTTAAAGAGAATCTTGATTTATATTTTCGAATCAGGGGTTTACAGATCAAAAAGCCGTCCGTATAGTTCGATCCATCAACAGCGCAAGCGTTGTTGATAATGCCCAGGTGGTGAAATTGGTAGACACGCCAGCTTCAGGTGCTGGTGATCGCAAGGTCGTGGAAGTTCGAGTCTTCTCCTGGGCACCAAATTCAGATCAAACCCGCGAAAGCGGGTTTTTTCGTTTCCGGGGTTTGAAAACCTTCCCGCCGATTTGCCCCTCGACCGCACTTGAGAAGTTTTATCGTTTATCCTTGCAATGATTTGTAGCACACAAGCGAGGAAAACTTCGGATGACTATCCGTAATACCCGTCTCAAGACATCCCTTCTGCGTGGCCTGACCCTCACCCTACTCGGCCTGACCCTGCTCTCGCCCGCCGCCTATTCTGCCGACAAGATCGCCCTGACCTTGTACAACGGCCAACACAAGGAAGTCGGCGACGAACTCGCCAAGGCCTTCGAAGCCAAGACCGGCATTCACGTTAACGTGCGCAAGGGCAGCAGCAACCAGCTGGCCAGCCAGATCGTTGAAGAAGGCGCCCGCTCGCCGGCCGACGTGATCTACACCGAAGAGTCGCCGCCGCTGAACAAACTCGGCGAGCAAGGCCTGCTGGCCAAGATCGACGCGAGCACCCTCGACGTCTTGCCCAAGGATTATGTCGGCGCCAATGGCGATTGGATGGGCGTGACCGCGCGCACTCGCGTGGTAGCGTTCAACCCGAAACTGATCGCTGAAAAAGACCTGCCCAAGTCGGTGCTGGATTTCGCCAGCCCCGAGTGGCAAGGCAAAGTCGGCTTCGTGCCCACCAGCGGCGCGTTCCAGGAACAAGCCGTGGCGATCATCAAGCTGCACGGCCGCGAAGCCGCCGAAGAATGGCTGACTGGCCTGCGCGCTTTCGGCAAGGTGTACAGCAATAACATGGTCGCCCTCAAAGCCGTAGAGAACGGCGAAGTGGCAACGGTACTGGTGAACAACTACTACTGGTTCGCCCTGAAAAAAGAAAAGACCAACCTCGACTCGCAACTGCATTACTTCAGCGACGGCGATGTCGGCGGCCTGATCACTGTGTCTTCGGCGGCGGCGCTGAAATCCAGCCCACACCCCAGGGAAGCTCAGCAACTGCTGGCGTTCATGGCCAGTGAAGAAGGCCAGCGCGTCATCACCAACACCTCCGCTGAATACCCGTTGCGCAAGGGCATGCAATCCAGCCGTGGCCTGAAGCCTTTCAGCGAGCTGCAACCGCCGAAAGTCACCCCTGCAGACCTTGGCAACGCCGAAGAAGCCCTGGACCTGGAACGTGACGTTGGCTTGAACTGATGACCCCATCGCCATCCGCCCTCGCCTCTCGCGGGGGTTTCAGCCCGCGCCGCAAGCGCCCGTCGATCTGGCTGTTGCTGCCCGTACTGTTTCTGGTCGGCTTGAGCCTGTTGCCGCTGGTGTATGTCGGGACCAAAGTCTGGCAAGCGGGCTGGGCGCAGGCGGTGCATTTGATATGGCGCCCTTACGTTTTTGGACTGCTGCGCAATACCCTGGCCTTGATGGTCGGGGTGACTGTGGCATGCAGCGTGATCGGCCTGTCGCTGGCCTGGCTGCTGGAACGCAGCAACCTGCCAGGGCGGCGCATCTGGGGCGTGATTTTGTGCCTGCCCTTTGCGGTGCCGGCGTTTGTCAGCAGCTTCACCTGGGTGTCGCTGAGCGCCAACTTCGAAGGGCTGGGCGGGGCGATCCTGGTGATGAGCCTGTCCAAGTACCCGCTGGTGTTTTTGCCCGTGGCGGCGACCCTGCGCAACCTTGATCCGTCCCTTGAAGAATCTGCCCGCACCCTCGGGCTGAATCGCTGGGGCGTGTTTTTTCGCATCACGCTGCCGTTGCTCTGGCCTTCGCTAGTGGCCGGGGCGCTGTTGATTGCGCTGCACATGCTGGTGGAATTTGGTGCGCTGTCGATCATTGGCCTGCAGACCTTTACCACCGCAATCTATCAACAGTTCGAACTGGAATTCAGCAACGCCAACGCAGCGATGCTGTCGGCGGTGTTGCTAGTGATGTGCCTGACGTTGCTTTGGCTGGAGTTGCGCGTGCGCGGCAAAGGCCGGCACGTGCGCATCGGCCAGGGCGCCGCGCGGCATGCCGAGCAGGTCAAGCTGGGTAACTGGGCGCCGCTGGGGCAAGTGTATTGCCTGGCGCTGGCGATCATTGGCAGCGGAATTCCGCTGGGGATGCTGGGTTACTGGCTGGCGGTGGGGTCGTCAGCGGCGTTTCCGCTGGCCGAGATGAGCGAGGCGCTGCTGTCTTCTCTCGCACTGTCTCTGGGTGGCGCTGCACTTTGCCTGGTACTGGCCGTGCCAGTGGGGTTGCTGGTGGTTCGCTACAAAGGCCAATTGGCGATCTGGGCCGAGCGCCTGCCGTATCTGCTGCACGCGCTGCCGGGCCTGGTGATTGCGCTGACGCTGGTGTATTTCGCGCTGCATTACGTGCCGGCGCTGTATCAAACGTCGGCGCTACTGCTGATCGCTTATGCGTTGTTGTTTCTGCCGCTGGCACAGGCGCCGATTCGTACCGCGCTGAACAAGGCTGCGCCGCAGTTGGAAGAGGCCGCGCGCACGCTGGGTGCGTCCTCTTTCAGCGCGTTTTGCCGGGTGACCTTGCCGATTATTTTTCCGGCATTGGGCGCAGCGTTTGCGCTGGTGTTTCTGGACGCGATGAAGGAATTGACGGCGACGTTGCTACTGAGCCCGACGGGGTTGAACACCCTGGCCACAGAGGTATGGGCGCATACCGCGAATGTGGAGTTTGCGGCGGCGGCGCCTTATGCGGCGTTGTTGATTCTGGTGTCCGGATTACCGGTCTATTTACTTACGACCCGTATGTATCTGAGCGGCTGATATCGCCTTCGCGAGCAAGCCCGCTCCCACATTTTGAAATGCGTTCCAAATGTGGGAGCGGGCTTGCTCGCGAAGGCGTCAGCACAAACAACCCTAAGCCCTGAACTGCCCCAGGCTCGCCTTCAACTGCGCCGCCAACCCATCCAGCACCTTGCCACTGGCAGTCGTTTCCACCACCGCCTGCGCCGCACGCTCAGCCTGAGCATGAATCACCTCGACCCGCCCACGCACTGCATGCGCGCCTTGCGCCTGATGTTCCGCCGCACGCGTCGCCAACCCAATCGCGGCATGCACTTGCTCCACCGACGCCTGCACCGTCTGCTGCAAGCGCACGCTGTCGCGCAGCACCAACAACCCTTCATTCGCCTGGCGCCCTGCCTTGCTGATGGTTTCCACGGCTTCGCGCGCGCCCTGCTGCAACGCCACGATGTGTGCCTGGATGTCCCCGGTAGAGCTTTGAGTCTTGCTCGCCAGCGCTCGCACTTCGTCTGCCACCACGGCAAAACCACGCCCGGTTTCACCCGCACGCGCCGCTTCAATCGCAGCGTTGAGCGCCAGCAGGTTGGTCTGTTCGGCAATCCCGTGAATCACCGTCAGCACCACTTCGATCTGCTCGCTTTGCTGCGCCAGCCGTTCGATCACCTTGGACCCCGCCTGCACCTGCCCTGCCAGCGCTTCGATCAAGCTGCCGACCTCAGCCGAGGTGCGCGAGTTTTCATCGGTGGCTTGGCGAATATCCACTACCTGCTGCAACGCGGCCTGCATCGCATGGCTTTCAGCCTGGGCTTCATCGGCCATCTGCGACAGTGCGCGCAGGCTCTCGGCCACCTCATCTCGCTGCAAGCCCGCCGCCGCGTCTGCGCCGGCATTGCGCAGGGTCATCGCGCCAATTTCCACACCGGTGCGCTGGGCTACATCGCCCGCCTCGCGCACGATCGGCTGCAACTTATCCACAAAACGATTGACCGCCGACGCCATGTCGCCGATTTCATCCTTGCTGCTGATTTGCACTCGCTTGGTGAGGTCGCCCTCGCCCGCGGCCAAGTCATCCATGGCTGCGATCAGCAACTTCAGGCGATTAACCACACGGCGCCCCAACACAATGGCGATCAGCAGCAACATGCCGAACCCGACGATTGCGAGCCCCATGCCGATGCGCCAGCGCAAGGTACCGGCGGCTTCCTGCACCGCACCTGTGGTGTTGGCGGTCATTTGCGTGGCGGTGGCTTGCGCCGACTGCAAACGAGCGCCCATGGCGGCCGCGCTGTCCGCTGCGGCGCCTTGCAGGCTGTCGCCGACCAACTGATCACTGCTCGCGATCAGCGCGGCAAAGCGCTTATCCAGTGCCGCCAGGTCAGTCTCGACGGAAGCGGTTGAAACGCCCATGCGAACCTTGCCGATTTCCACCCCGTTAGGGCTGATGGACGCCTCGACGTAGTACACCGACGGGTCGCTCTTCGCGGCATCCAACACTTTGTCCAAAGCGCGATCACCCGCACCTTTTGCCAGCAATGCCTGGTTGATCGGGTTTTCGCGGTTCAGGTAACGGGTCAAGTGCTCACCGGCTGCGTCGTCGTAGACTACGAACAGCACGTTGGGATTGCGCTGAGCACGCCGGGCAAATTCAGACAGCGTCGGCACGTCGCTGTCCCACATGGCGCGCGGCGCCACGGAGGCGAGCAATTGCGCCATGTCATTGGCCGAGTCGTGCAGGTCTTTTTCCAGGGTCGCACGCAGTTGCTTCTGCTCGTCCTGCAAGCGCGACGACAAACCACTGGTGAGGCGCTGCCGAGTGCTGGACGAGAGGTTGTCCAGGCTGGAGGTCACTTCCTTGCCGGCTTGCGCCAACTCACCCGACAATTTCTGGCTGTCGATCCCCAGGCGATTGCCCAAATCAGCCTCCAATGCAGTGACCGTGCTCCGCGTCAGAGCGACGGCGACCAGCACTTGCACCAAAAGAGCGATACCTAGGGTAACGAACACCGGCCGCAACAGACGGCTTTGTAACAACGAGAGAACGGCAGACACTGGGAATCCCTCCACCACGGGTGCCATTAATTTGATAGCACCGCGAAAGAAAGAAGCAAAGCAAGGGTTGTGCCGTTTACCAGACAGAAACGACAAAGGGCTCCCGAAGGAGCCCTTTGCTTTTTACATCAACAGCTTATTAAGCGAACGGGTGACGCAGAACGATGGTCTCGTTGCGGTCCGGGCCCGTCGAAATAATGTCGATTGGCGCGCCGATCAGCGTTTCAACACGCTTGATGTAAGCACGTGCGTTGGCTGGCAGCTCTTCCAGGGTTTTGGCGCCCACGGTCGATTCGGTCCAGCCCGGCACTTCTTCGTACACAGGCTGCAGGCCTACGTAGCTGTCAGCGTCAGTCGGGGCAACGTCCTTACCGTCTGCATCTTTGTAGCCGACGCAGATGTTGATGGTTTCCAGACCGTCGAGTACGTCCAGCTTGGTCAGGCAGATGCCCGAGATGCTGTTCACATCGATAGCGCGACGCAGGATAACGGCGTCGAACCAGCCGCAACGACGCGCACGGCCAGTGGTGGCGCCGAACTCGTGACCTTGCTTGGCCAGGTGCGCGCCGACTTCGTCGAACAGCTCAGTCGGGAATGGGCCCGAACCTACGCGGGTGGTGTAAGCCTTGGTGATGCCCAGGATGTAGTCCAGGAACATCGGGCCAACACCCGAACCGGTAGCAACGCCGCCAGCGGTGGTGTTGGAGCTGGTCACGTACGGGTAAGTACCGTGGTCGATGTCCAGCAGGGAGCCTTGGGCGCCTTCGAACATGATGTCTTTGCCGGCGCGACGCAGGTCGTGCAGCTCGGCGGTCACGTCCAGCATCAGCGGCTTGAGCAGCTCTGCGTATTCCTTGCACTCGGCCAGGGTCTTTTCAAACTCGATGGCCGGCTCTTTGTAGTAACCCACCAGCATGAAGTTGTGGTAATCCACCAGTTCACGCAGCTTGTCTTCAAAGCGCGGCATGTTGAGCAAGTCGCCAACACGCAGGCCACGACGTGCAACCTTGTCTTCGTACGCCGGGCCGATGCCGCGACCGGTGGTACCGATCTTCAGCTCGCCACGGGCCTTTTCACGGGCCTGGTCCAGCGCAACGTGGAAGGACAGGATCAGCGGGCAGGACGGGCTGATACGCAGGCGCTCGCGCACCGGTACGCCTTTCTCTTCCAGCTTGATGATCTCGCGCAGCAGGGCGTCAGGTGCAACGACCACGCCATTGCCGATCAGGCACTGCACACCTTCGCGCAGGACGCCCGACGGGATCAGGTGCAAGACGGTTTTTTCGCCATCGATGACCAGGGTGTGGCCAGCGTTGTGGCCACCTTGGTAGCGCACTACGGCGGCAGCATGTTCGGTCAGCAGATCAACGATCTTGCCTTTGCCCTCATCACCCCATTGGGTGCCCAGGACTACGACATTCTTACCCATAACACTTGTCCTCATTCGCGCAAACTTGGTGCCGGCGATGGCCGGCAGGAAAACTCAAGAAGCCAGTGGCGATACTTGCCAAAGCCCGTTCTGCAGAATCAATTGCCGGTCGCAGTCCGCATCACGGGCGGCGGCCAATGGCTGACCAGGCAAGGCCTGGACAACACGCTGACCCTCACTGCGCAACTGGCAAACCTGCTGCCAGAGTGCTGCGTCCGTACTGTCGGGCATCCAGATGCCACCAGACGGCAGCTCGACCTCAGCACGCCCCAGGGTCACCAGGGTTTTCAAATCGGTGGAAAAGCCAGTCGCCGGACGCGCGCGACCGAAGTCAGCGCCGATATCGTCATAACGACCGCCCTGGGCGATGGCTTGGCCAACACCCGGTACAAACACTGCGAACACCACACCGGTGTGGTAGTGGTAGCCGCGCAGCTCGCCCAGATCAAAGTACAGCGGCAGCTGCGGGAACCGCGCCGACAAACGCTCGGCAATCGCCAGCACGTCGTCCAGTGCCGCCAGGACTGGCGCCGGTGCATTGGCCAAACGCTCGCGCGCAGCGACCAGCACTTCAGAGCCACCACACAGGTCCACCAACGCACGCAGCATGCCCGCCAAATCCGCAGGCACACCCTCGGTGAGGGCGATCACTTCATCAATGGCCTTGCGTTGCAGGGCATCAAACAACCGTTGTTCCACTTCACCGGACAAACCGGCCGCGCGGGCCAGGCCGCGGTAGATACCGACGTGACCCAGGTCCATGTGCACGTCCGGCACGTCAGCCAGTTGCAGCATGGCCAGCATCAAGCTGATCACTTCAACGTCGCTGCTCGGGCTTGCGTCGCCGTACAACTCTGCGCCCAACTGGATAGGGCTGCGCGAAGACGACAAGGCACGCGGTTGTGCATGCAGCACACTGCCGGCGTAGCACAGACGGCTCGGACCTTCGCGGCGCAGGGTATGCGCATCGATGCGCGCCACTTGCGGCGTGATGTCGGCACGAAAGCCCATTTGCCGTCCCGATTGCGGGTCGATGACCTTGAAGGTGCGCAGATCCAGGTCCTGGCCCGCGCCGGTCAGCAGGGATTCCAGGTACTCGATATGCGGGGTCACGACAAACTCGTAACCCCAGCTCTGGAACAGATCCAACACCTGGCGACGCGCTACTTCAATGCGCGCAGCTTCTGGTGGCAGTACTTCTTCGATGCCATCTGGCAGCAGCCAGCGGTCTACCGTTGCCATTACGCCATTCCCCTATGATCCGGGCGGCCAACCCTCGGCCGAGCCTTGAGTGAAGCAGAAAATGCCCGGCCCCTGCCCAAACAACGCGCAAGAACGACGTGACGAAATGGCCTGCTAGCGGCCTCGTCGGGCACTTTCCTCGAAAAACCTGTGGCGTCTGCGCGGCCAAACAACAATCAAACATGCAGACGCAAAAAAGCCGGGAATTTCCCGGCTGCCGCATCATACACCCGTTTTCTGAAAGGATCACCCCGCCAGGCGTTTTAGCCGCCCGACGGAGTTCGCCCTGCAGTCACAGGCTGTTACTTGGACTTTTCCAGGTAGCGGAAGAAGTCGCTGCTTGGGTCCAGCACCATGACGTCGGTTTTGTTCGCGAAGCTTTCACGGTAGGCGCGCAGGCTACGGTAGAACGCGTAGAACTCCTGGTCCTGGCCGTAAGCCTTGGAGTAGATCGCGGCGGCTTGAGCGTCGCCATCACCGCGGGCCTCTTCAGACTCGCGATAAGCTTCGGCCAGCAGTACACGGCGCTGACGGTCGGCATCCGCACGGATACCTTCAGCCAGCTCGTTACCTTTGGCGCGATGCTCACGGGCTTCACGCTCACGCTCGGTGCTCATACGCTCGAACACGCTGCGGTTTACTTCCTTCGGCAGGTCAATGGCCTTGACCCTGACATCGACGACTTCGATACCCAGCTCTTTTTCCGCCATGGTGTTCAGCGAGCGGGTGATGTCAGCCATCAGCGCATCACGTTCACCAGATACCACCTCGTGCAGGGTGCGTTTACCAAACTGGTCACGCAGGCCCGATTCCAGACGACGCGACAAGCGCTCGTCAGCAATCTGCTTGAGGCCGGAGGTCGCGGTGTAGAAGCGCTCGGCATCCTTGACGCGCCACTTGGCATAGGCGTCAACCATCACGGCTTTCTTTTCCAGGGTCAGGAAACGCTGTGTCGGTGCATCCAGGGTCATCAGGCGGCCGTCAAACTTGCGCACCTGGTTCACGTAGGGGACTTTCACATGCAGGCCCGGCTGGACATCCGCCTGGACCACACGACCGAATTGCAGCAACACCGCGCGCTCGGTTTGAGACACGATGTAGAAGCAGTTCCAGGCAGCGATGACCACCACGACACCCACAATCAGGGCTGTCAGCGATTTATTGTTCATCAACGACTCTCCCTGGTACGTGTTTGCTGTTGCAACAAGTCAGCGGCCGCACGGGCGCTCGCTTCGTTGGCAGCCGCTGTAGAGCCTGTAGACGGCGCGGCGGTGCTGCTACGACCACCTTCGATCATCTTGTCCAGCGGCAGGTACAGCAGGTTGTTCTGCCCACCTTTGCTGCCGGTCACGAGAACCTTGCTGGTGTTGCTGAAGACTTCCTGCATGGTGTCCAGGTACAGACGCTCACGCGTGACTTCCGGCGCCTTGCGGTACTCGGTGACCAGCTTGGTAAAGCGATCCGCCTCACCCTTGGCGCGGGAGACCACTTCGTCGCGGTAACCGTTGGCATCTTCAAGGATGCGCTGGGCCTGACCACGGGCTTCCGGCACGACGCCGTTGGCGTAGGTCTCAGCCTGGTTGCGCGAACGCTGCTCGTCTTCACGGGCGCGGATCACGTCATCAAAGGCTTCCTGCACTTCACGCGGTGCCGCTGCGCTCTGTACGTTCACCTGGGTGACGGTGATACCGGTGCGATAGGTATCGAGGAACCGCTGCAGGCGCTCCTTGATCTCGCTGGCCATCAATTCACGACCTTCAGTCAGCACCTGGTCCATGGCGGTGGAACCCACCACGTGGCGCAGGGCACTTTCGGTTGCGTGTTGCAGGCTGATTTCCGGCTGATCAACGTTCAGCACGAAGTCCTGCAGGTTGCTGATCTTGTACTGCACGGTCAGCGGCACTTCGACGATGTTCTCGTCTTCGGTCAGCATCTGGCCCTGCTTGGTGTAGGCACGCTCACGCGTGACGTTCTCCATGTACTTCTTGTCGATCGGCGGGAAGTAGATGTTCAGGCCCGGGCCGACTGTCTCGTAGTACTTGCCGAAGCGCAGCACCACAGCTTGCTCCTGCTCGTCCACGACATACACGGCGCTGTAAAGCCAAACGGCTGCAAGCACGACAAGGCCCAGGCCCAGCAGGCCATAGCCACCGCCCCTGCTTGTGCGACCGCCGTCGTCACCGCCACCACGTTTTTTCCCACCACCGAACAACCCATTCAGGCTTTCCTGCAGCTTTCGGAAGGCCTCGTCGAGATCCGGTGGCCCCTTGCGGTCGCCATTATTGCGGCGCTTACCACCCCAAGGATCCTGATTATTCGAGTTGCCACCCGGCTCATTCCAAGCCATAGCGCTCTCCATCTGATAAAGCAAAGACGCACCCACGGCGCGCCGACCAATGCTACAGAATGCCTGCTACTGCGGCACAACCGCTTTCGGAGGCTTTTATTGCAAAGTGTGTTGTTCGATAAACTCTGTCGGCACCACACCTTCACGACTCACGAGTCGATTCAGCTCCGTGCGCGGCAATCGAACGGCCAGCAAGCTGACACCTTCCTCGTCGTATTCTTCTTTCTGTACCGCGCCCAACTCGAAAAACTGTGCACGCAGTCGAGCAAAACGCTGAGGCAAGCGCAAGGTACCGATAAACAAATCGCTGCCCAACAGCTCGGCAATGGCTTGTTCAAGCAATTCCAGGCCACTGCCATCACGCGCCGACAGCCAGACCCGCTGGGGCTTGCCGTCTTCGTCGCGCTGGATTTGTGGCTCTACGCCTTCAAGCAAATCGAGTTTGTTATAGACCTCGAGGATCGGCAAGTCCTGGGCACCAATCTCGCCCAGCACCACCATCACCTGCTCGATCTGCAGCATGCGATCCGGTTCAGCCGCATCGATCACGTGCAACAGCAGGTCGGAATTGCTCGACTCTTCGAGCGTAGACCGAAATGCCTCGACCAGTTTGTGGGGCAAGTGACGAATGAAACCCACGGTGTCGGCCAGGACAATCGGCCCCAGGTCGTCGAGTTCCAGACGGCGCAAGGTCGGGTCGAGGGTGGCGAACAGTTGGTCGGCCGCGTACACGTCGGATTTGGTCACGTTGTTGAACAGCGTGGATTTACCGGCGTTGGTATAGCCCACCAGGGACACAGTAGGGATATCCGCACGCATGCGGCCCCGTCGCGATTGCTCGCGCTGGCTGCGCACTTTTTCGAGCCGGCCCTTGATCTGGCGCAGGCGAACCCGCAGCAGACGGCGGTCGGTTTCGAGCTGGGTTTCACCCGGGCCGCGCATGCCGATACCGCCACCTTGACGCTCAAGGTGAGTCCAGCCGCGAACCAGCCGGGTGCTCATGTGGTCAAGCTGGGCCAGTTCAACCTGGAGCTTGCCTTCATGGGTACGGGCGCGCTGGGCAAAAATATCGAGAATCAGGCCGGTACGGTCGATCACGCGACACTCGAAAACACGTTCGAGGTTACGTTCCTGACTCGGCGTGAGGACGTGATTGAAGATCACCAGATCGGCTTCTTCGGCATGGACCAGGTCGCGTAATTCCTCGACCTTGCCGCTGCCAATCAGGAATTTGGCGGTTGGCCGATGACGCGGCACGTTAAAAAACGCAACGGTCTCGGCGCCGGCCGAATTTGCCAACTCCTGAAACTCCTGCGGATCTTCGCGCGCCTCAGGGTCCTGTCCATCCAAGTGAACGAGAATTACCCGCTCACCACCACCGTGGCGCTCAAAGAACAAAGGAGACTCCTATCAGGCGTTACCTGGCTCAGCGTCACCCACTTCGTCACCGGCTGCGCTAGGCAGGCGAATTGGACGAACTGGAACGACTGTCGAGATAGCGTGCTTATAAACCATTTGGCTGACGGTGTTTTTCAGCAGGATGACGAACTGGTCGAACGACTCGATCGTGCCTTGCAGTTTGATACCGTTGACCAGATAGATGGAAACCCCAACTTTCTCTTTACGTAAAGTATTCAAGTAAGGGTCTTGTAGCGAATGCCCTTTTGACATGTGCCGCACTCCTTTAAGGATCAATAATAAAATTCGGAAAATAGATAGCTTATGGCCGTCACACCCCCAAGGATAGACGGCAATTGCAAGGACTCAGCTCAATATGGAGACCGTTCCCAAGTATTTCAAGGCGCGTGACAGATTGTCGCTGTCCAGGCTGTCCAGCCAGTGCAAATCGCTCCAGCTGCGCAACCAAGTGAACTGGCGTTTCGCCAATTGGCGCGTGGCGATGATGCCGCGCTCCTGCATCTCGGCTGACGTCAGCTTGCCATCCAGATGATCCCAGACTTGGCGATAGCCAACAGCACGTATCGAAGGCAACCCTGAGTGCAGGTCACCTCTGGAACGCAGTGCTACGACCTCCTCCACAAACCCCTGTTCCAACATAATTGTGAATCTTTGTGCAATTCGTTCATGCAGCACTTGGCGATTTGCCGGAGCGATGGCCAGAGTCGCCACAGTATAGGGCAATTGTGACCCACCAGATGCGCCTGCATCAGCACTTTGCGCAGTTTGTTTCAGCCTGTGTTCAGTCATGGTCAGGCCGCTGACCCGCCAGACTTCCAGGGCGCGGGTGAGGCGCTGGGGGTCATTGGGGTGAATGCGCGCTGCTGACACCGGGTCCACCGCCGCCAATTGATCGTGCAGGGCTTGCCAGCCAAGGCGCGCAGCCTCTTCTTCAAGGTCGGCGCGCACCTGCGCATCGGCAGGCGGCATATCCGCCAGCCCTTCCTGCAACGCCTTGTAGTAGAGCATCGTGCCGCCCACCAACAGCGGAATGTTGCCCCGCGCGGTGATCTCGGCCATGGCGGCGAGCGCGTCGGTGCGAAAATCGGCGGCCGAATAGCTCTGCGACGGGTCGATGATGTCAATCAACGCGTGCGGATGCTCGGCCAGCAGCGCTTTAGACGGCTTGGCCGTGCCGATGTCCATGTCCCGGTAAACCAGTGCAGAGTCAACGCTGATCAGCTCGCACGGCAGCACTTTGGTCAGTTCGATGGCCAGGTCGGTCTTGCCTGCAGCCGTGGGGCCCATCAGGAAGATCGCGGGGGGCAAGGCACTCATCAGCGGCCGCGCAAGAACAGCTTGTCCAGATCATCCAGGCCCATTTGGGTCCAGGTCGGACGGCCATGGTTGCACTGCCCGCTGCGCTCGGTGTTTTCCATGTCGCGCAGCAAGCCGTTCATTTCCGGCAAGGCCAGACGGCGGTTGGCGCGGATCGCTCCGTGGCAGGCCATGGTACCGAGCAGTTCGTTGATGTGCGCCTGGATGCGGTCGCTGGTGCCATATTCCATCAGGTCAGCGAGTACATCGGCGACCAAACGGTTGGCTTCGGCTTGCTTGAGCAGCGCGGGAATCTGGCGAATCGCCAGGGTTTCCGGGCCAAGGCGCTGCAATTCAAAGCCGAGTTTCTGGAACACACTGTGGTGTTCTTCGGCGCAATCGGCTTCGCGCTGGCTGACGGCCAGGGATTCTGGCACCAACAGCGGCTGCCCGCTGAGGCCTTCGCTGGCCATGGCGATTTTCAGGCGCTCGTACATGATCCGCTCGTGGGCCGCGTGCATGTCTACCAGCACCAGGCCATGGGCGTTTTCCGCGAGGATGTAGATACCCTTGAGCTGCGCCAGCGCGTAGCCCAACGGCGGAATATCCCCGCCGCCTTCCGGCAAGGCCACGGCGGCGCCCGGCTCGGCACCCGGCAGTGGCGCGAAAAACTCTCGATAAGCCGCTTGGGCCTCGGCCACGGGCACCGTCGATTGCGGGCGCGGCGTGTATTGGTACTGATAACCCGCCCCCGAACCGGCGCCCGGCGCGGTGTAGGAAGGCTGCGCTTGCGGCGATTGCAGCAGGTTGGCCGCCAAGCTCATTTCACCTTGCGGGCCAAACTCACCCGCCTCAGGGCCACTAGGACGAACAACTGCCGTCACAATCGGCGCAGACAGCTGGTCATCCGGGCGCACATCACCCAACGCGCGGTGCAAGGTGCCATAAAGAAAGTCATGCACCATGCGCCCATCACGGAAGCGTACTTCGTGCTTGGTCGGGTGCACGTTGACGTCGACCACCGAAGGGTCAACCTCAAAAAACAGTACAAACGTCGGGTGCCGCCCATTGAACAGCACATCGCGATAGGCCTGACGCACCGCGTGCGCCACCAGCTTGTCGCGCACGGCGCGGCCATTCACGAAGAAATACTGCAAGTCCGCCTGGCTGCGCGAGAAGGTTGGCAGCCCCACCCAACCCCACAGGTGCAGGCCGTTACGCTCGATTTCAATCGGCAGCGCCTGCTCCAGGAACCCCGCACCGCAAATGGCCGAGACACGCCGAGCGCGTGCGGCGTCGTCGTGGGCTTCATGCAGGCTGAGGATGGTCTTGCCGTTGTGGCGCAGGTGAAAGGCGACGTCGAAACGCGCCAGGGCCAGGCGCTTGATCACTTCTTGCAGGTGATCGAACTCGGTTTTTTCGGCCTTGAGGAATTTGCGTCGCGCCGGGGTGTTGAAGAACAGGTCGCGCACTTCCACCGAGGTGCCCACCGGGTGCGCGGCTGGCTGGACCCGAGGCGCCATGTCGCGGCCTTCGGTTTCCACTTGCCAGGCTTGCTCGGCGTCCCGCGTGCGCGACGTGAGGGTCAGGCGGGCCACGGAACTGATGGAGGCCAGGGCCTCACCGCGAAAGCCCAGGCTCATCACCCGTTCCAGGTCTTCGAGGTCACGAATTTTGCTGGTGGCGTGGCGCGCCAGGGCCAGCGGCAGGTCATCGGAGGAGATGCCGCTGCCGTCGTCGCGCACCCGCAGCAGCTTGACGCCGCCCTGCTCCACGTCCACATCAATGCGCTTGGCACCGGAGTCGATGCTGTTTTCCAGCAGTTCCTTGATCACCGACGCCGGGCGCTCAACCACCTCACCCGCCGCAATCTGGTTGGCAAGGCGCGGGCTGAGCAACTCGATGCGCGAGCCGCTGTTCAAGACTGATTCGCTCATTACTGCGCCGCCAATTCAGTGCCGGGAATTGTCAGCACCTGGCCGACTTTCAGCTCATCGGTTTTCAGGTTGTTCGCGCTGCGCAACGTAGCAGGCGACACCTGGAAACGCACCGCCAACATTGCCACGGTGTCGCCGGGCTGCACGCGATGGTCACGCGGGCCCTGGGCGATTTTCCCGGAGTCGCGCAGCCAGGCGATATACGTGCCCGGCGGCGGGTTCTGCTGGAAGAACTGGCGAATACCGGCGCTGATCGAGCGCGCCAGCGCCTGCTGGTGGCTGGCACTGGCCAACTTGGAGGCTTCGTTGGAGTTGGAGATAAACCCGGTTTCCACCAGGATCGACGGAATATCCGGCGACTTCAACACCATGAACCCGGCCTGCTCAACGCGCTGTTTGTGCAGTGAGGTGACACGGCCGATGTTACTCAGGACTTTCTGGCCGACGTTCAGGCTGGAGGTCAGCGAGGCAGTCATCGACAGGTCGAGCAGTACGCCGGCAAGCATTTTGTCCTTGTCATCAAGGGACACATTGCCGGCCCCGCCGATCAAGTCGGAACGGTTTTCGCTGTCGGCCAGCCAACGCGCGGTTTCGGACGTAGCGCCGCGATCCGACAGGGCAAACACCGAGGCGCCAAAGGCGGCAGACGACGGCGCGGCATCGGCGTGGATCGACACGAACAGGTCGGCGCCTTTTTTGCGCGCGATTTCGGTACGGCCACGCAACGGAATGAAGTAGTCGCCGGTACGGGTCAGCTCGGCGCGATAGCCTTTCATGCCGTTGACCTGACGCTGCAATTCACGGGCGATAGCCAGCACCACGTCTTTCTCATGCTGACCGCGCGAGCCGGAAGCACCCGGGTCTTCGCCGCCGTGACCGGCGTCGATCACCACGATAATGTCGCGCTTGCCCGCCGGGGCGGGTGGTGGTGGCGGCAACTTGACCTGCGGTTGCGACGGGTTGACCGGCACAGCAGGTACCGTCGCAACACTCGGCGGCGGCGCTGGCGGCGGGTTGGCATCGGCGGCATTGTCGAACAGGTCGACCACCAGCCGGTTGCCGTACTGCCCGTTGGGCGCCAGCACGAAGCTTTTCGGGGTCACCGCCTTTTTCAGGTCGATGACCACGCGCAAGTCGGTCGGCGTGCGTTGGGCCGAGCGCATGCTGGTGATCGGGGTGTTGGCGGTGGACACCTTCAACGGCACGGCCAGGGTCGCACCGTTGATGTCGATCACCAGGCGATCCGGCGACGACAGGGTAAACACACTATGCTGGACCGGGCCAGACAGGTCGAACACCAGCCGCGTGTTATCCGGCGCTCGCCACAGGCGAACACTTTTCACCTGCGAAGCAGCCAGAGCATTGACAGTCATTGCCGTAAGCAACACCCCTACGACAGCAACCAACGCGCGAAAGCGCATACCTAACCCCACCAATTATTTGAATTCCAATGCCAAAGCGGCGCACCACGACTGGCCGCGCACGCTCTGGGGCAACAACTTAAGCTGACGTCCATGCTCGTGGGGCGTAATGGTAATGGTCAGGTCCGGCTTTGGCAAAAAGCCTGTGCCTTTATCTGGCCACTCGATCAGGCACAACGCGTCTTCACCGAAGTAATCGCGGATGCCCATATACTCAAGCTCCTCGGGATCGACCAGGCGATACAGGTCGAAGTGAAAGGCGCGCACCGCACCAATTTCGTAGGGCTCAACCAATGTGAACGTAGGGCTTTTGACTGCCCCGGTATGGCCGAGGCCGCGAATAATCCCGCGTGACAGCGTGGTCTTGCCCGCCCCCAGGTTGCCTTCGAGAAAGATCAGCCCGGCGCCAGCCGTGACCTGGGCGATGCGATGACCGAACGCGACCATGGCCTCTTCATCTGCCAGGAAAAGGGTTACTTCAGACACGGCGACTGCTCCTCCAGCAATTGACGAATGGCGGGTATCAGGTCGCTGGCAGCCAAACCGCGACCAAAGGTGCCTTGGCGATCCCCCGCCGTGGCATGCAACCACACCGCCAGGCAGCTCGCCTCAAACGCCGGCATGCCTTGGGCAAGCAATGCGCCCACCAGGCCAGCCAATACATCTCCGAGCCCCGCGGTGGCCATCGCGGGATGGCCTTGGTCACATCGTGAAATACGTCCGTCCGGGGCAGCAATCAAACTGCCAGCGCCCTTGAGGATAGCCACTGCATTGAATTTCTGACTTAAAGCGCGCGCCACCTTAAGGCGGTCGGCCTGAACGTCGGCAGTGGTGATGCCCATCAACCGCGCGGCTTCACCCGGATGCGGCGTGATCACTGAATTGGCCGGCAAGCTCACGCCGCCCTTCGCCAGCTGATTCAAGGCGTCGGCATCCCACACCTGCGGCTGCCTGGCATTGGCCGCCACAGACAGCAGGCTTTTGCCCCAGGCAGCGTCACCCAGGCCTGGACCGATCACGATCACCGAGATTTTTTCCAGCAGCCCCATCAGTTGGTTCGCCGAGCTGACGCCGACTGTCATGACCTCCGGCAACCGCGCCAACGCGGCAGGCACGTGCTCGGGGCGAGTTGCCAGGGACACCATGCCCGCGCCACTGCGCAGGGCGCTTTCGGCGCTCAACAGCGAAGCGCCGCCAAAGCCGCGGTCGCCGCCGATGACCAGCAGGTGGCCGAACTGGCCCTTATGGGCGTCTGTTGAACGCTCAGCCAGTTGCGGCAAATGGCCGTGCAACAGGGGCTGAACGTCGGTTATTGGGTGTTTTGTCTGCGGCATGCGTCTTCAAGCTCCGATGTCTGGCAGAATTATACGCATCTAACCTGTGGTTTCCCGTGTCTCATGCCCGCTATTACCTCCGATCTGCCCGCCCTCGCCCAATCGATCAAAGACTGGGGCCGTGAGCTGGGCTTTCAACAAGTCGGCATCAGCGGCCTGGACCTGGCCGAGCATGAGCAGCACCTGCAACGCTGGCTCGACGCGGGCTACCACGGCGAGATGGAGTACATGGGCGCCCACGGCAGCAAACGCTCGCACCCCGATGAACTGGTGCCCGGCACCTTGCGCGTAGTGTCGCTGCGCATGGATTATCTGCCAGGCGACACCCAAATGGCGCAACTGCTGGCAAAGCCGGAAAAAGCCTACATCTCGCGCTACGCTCTGGGCCGCGATTATCACAAGCTGATCCGCAAGCGCGTGCAGCAACTGGCTGACCGCATCCAGGCCCAAATCGGCCCGTTCGGCTTTCGCGCCTTTGTCGACAGCGCGCCAGTGCTGGAAAAAGCCATCGCCGAACAGGCCGGTCTCGGCTGGATCGGCAAAAACACGCTGGTACTCAATCGCAAGGCCGGCAGCTATTTCTTCCTGAGCGAACTGTTTGTCGATTTGCCGTTGCCGGTAGATCCGCCCCACTCCACCGAACACTGCGGCCGCTGCACCGCCTGCCTGGATATCTGCCCTACCAATGCCTTCGTCGGCCCTTACGTGCTGGACGCCCGGCGCTGCATTTCCTACCTGACCATTGAACTCAAAAGCGCCATTCCCGAAGACTTGCGCCCGCTGATTGGCAACCGCGTGTTTGGCTGCGATGACTGTCAGATCGTTTGCCCGTGGAATCGTTTCGCCCGCCCTACCGGCGAAAGTGATTTCAAGCCACGGCATAACCTGGATAACGCAGAACTGGCCGAACTGTTTATGTGGGACGAGGATAAATTCCTCAGCAGCACCGAAGGTTCGCCGCTGCGCCGCGCCGGCTATGAGCGCTGGCTGCGCAACCTGGCAGTGGGCCTGGGTAATGCGCCGTCGAGCATTCCGGTGCTGGAAGCCTTGAAGGCGCGCCGGGATTACCCGTCAGAACTGGTGCGCGAACATGTGGAATGGGCGCTGAATCAGCACGCCAGCCGTTAGTGCACGTCGTCGTTGTAGACAAACTTGGGCATTTCCCAGTGAAAACGGATCGCCAGCAGACGCAATAAAAAACCGCTGAACAGGGTCAGCAGAATCGATTGCTCGCTCGGCAGCTCCAGGTACAGGCAGAGCATATAAAACCAGGCGGCGAGGAACGACACGCTGGCGTACAGCTCGCGGCGGAAGATCAGCGGGATGTCATTGCAGAAGATGTCGCGCAGGATGCCGCCGAAGACGCCGGTAATCACGCCGCTGACCGAGGCCACCAGCATGCCATGGCCCATTTCCAGGGCGGTCATGCAACCGATCAGGGTGAAAGCCACCAAGCCCACGGCGTCCAGTGCCAGAAACAGCGAGCGCAAGTGGCGCATCAGCGGGGCGATAAAAATCGTCACCAGGGCCGCAATTGAGGTCAGCACCAGGTATTCCGGGTGTTTAACCCAGGTCAGCGGGTAATGCCCCAGCAACACGTCGCGCACCGAACCACCGCCCAAGGCCGTGACGCAGGCGATCAGCACCACGCCAAACCAATCCATGCCACGCCGCCCGGCGGACAAGGCACCGGTCATGGCTTCGGCGGTAATGGCGATGAGGTAGAGCATCAACAGCATGATGGCGATCCTTGCGATTAGGCCGGCAGTCTAATCATTTGGCGATGGCACCAAAAGGGGGCGCCTGGCGAAAGACCGAGTCGCGCCCTTCGCGAGCAAGCCCGCTCCCACATTCGACTGCATTCCATAGGTGGAACTCGGTTAAATGTGGGAGCGGGCTTGCTCGCGAAGGCGCCGGATCAAGCGCCACACATTCAAGCCTTAATGAAATGCTTGCGGTAATGCTGCAGCTCGGCAATCGACTCGCGAATATCATCCAGCGCCAAATGCGTGCTGCCTTTGTGGAAGCTGTCTTTGACTTCCGGCGCCCAGCGCGCGGCCAGCTCTTTCAAGGTGGACACGTCGAGGTTTCGGTAATGGAAGTAGCTTTCCAGGCCTTTCATGTGCGTATAAAGGAAGCGACGGTCCTGGCAGATGCTGTTGCCGCAGATCGGCGACTTGCCCTTAGGCACCCACTGTTCCAGAAACGCGATGGTTTCGGCTTCGGCTTCGGCCATGCTGATGCGGCTGTCGCGCACGCGCTGGGTCAGGCCAGAGTTGCCGTGGGTGCGAGTGTTCCACTCGTCCATCGTGGCAAGAACCGCGTCGCTGTGGTGGATAGCGATCACCGGACCTTCGGCCAAGGTGTTGAGGTTGCTGTCGGTGACAATGGTCGCCATCTCGATGATGACGTCGCTGTCGGGGTTCAGACCGGTCATTTCCAGATCGATCCAAATCAGGTTCTGTGGGTTTTGCATGGCTCTATTCTCTTGGCACCTTGGCTTAGCTGCGCAGTTTAGCAGGCAGGGGCGTGCTAGACTCGCGACCGTTTTACCTAACCTTTGCATTATCGACACGGAACACCAATGGCCAAACGCCAGCTCAATCGTCGCCAAAATTGGCGCATCGAAAAGATTCAGGGTGAGCGCGCTGCACGCGCCGCCAAACGTGAATCCTCCGCCGTGGAAGCGCTCGAGGGCGGCGACCTGGGCCCCGAACAAACCGGCCTGGTGATCGCGCACTTTGGTGTGCAGGTCGAAGTCGAGGCGCTGGAAGGCGAACTCGCCGGCTCGGTATCCCGTTGCCACTTGCGCGCCAACTTGCCTGCGCTGGTCACCGGCGACAAGGTTGTGTGGCGTGCCGGCAACCAGGGCATCGGCGTAATCGTCGCCCAGTTGCCGCGCACCACCGAACTGCGCCGCCCCGACAGCCGTGGCCAACTCAAGCCGGTAGCGGCCAACGTGGACATGATCGTGATCGTGTTCGCGCCGTTGCCCGAGCCCCATGCCAACCTGATCGACCGCTACCTGGTAGCCGCCGAACATGCCGGCATTCGCCCGCTGCTGCTGCTGAACAAATTCGACCTGATCGACGAACAGAACGCCCCGGCGCTCAACGCGTTGCTGGCGGTCTACCGCACCCTGGGTTACCCGGTGCTGGAAGTGTCGGCGCATCACGGCAATGGCATGGAACAGCTGCAACAGCAGTTGGATGGGCGCATCAGCGTGTTTGTCGGCCAATCGGGCGTGGGTAAATCCTCGCTGGTCAACAGCTTGCTGCCGGAAGTCGACACCCGTGTCGGCCCGCTGTCGGAGCTGTCTGGCCAGGGCACGCACACCACCACCACCGCGCGGTTGTTCCACTTCCCCGGCGGCGGCGAACTGATCGACTCCCCGGGTATCCGCGAATTCGGCCTCGGCCACGTCAGCCGCAGCGATGTGGAAGCGGGCTTTATCGAGTTCAACGACCTGATCGGCACCTGCCGCTTCCGCGACTGCAAACACGACCGCGAGCCGGGCTGTGCGTTGCTCAAGGCGCTGGAAGACGGCCGCGTGCAGCAACAGCGCATGAACAGCTATCGCTCGATTATTGCGAGCTTGCCTGAGAGCAGTTACTGATAGTTGTGGCGAGCGGGCCTGTTTGTGGTGAACAGGCTTGTTGTGCTTAGCAGGCTTGTTGTGGCGAGCAGGGTTGTTGTGGCAGGTGGGCTTGTTGTGGCGAGCGGGCTTGCCCCGCGTTGGGCTGCGTAGCAGCCCTAATCCAATCACCGCATTTTTTTCAGACAAAACGCGTTGTCAGGTTTTGGGGCTGCTTCGCAGCCCAACGCGGGGCAAGCCCGCTCGCCACAACAAGCCCGCCTGCCACATCAAGCCCACTCTCCACACGTGCTCTGTGAGGATTACGGCGCAGGCGCCGTAGGATCTTTCACCCCACCCTCATCAAACAGGTTCAGCTTCTGCCGCAGCTCATGCGCCGGCAACGGTTCCTGCCCTGGCGGGATGGCGTTCGGGTCTACGGGCACTTCACCTGGCGCGCCCTCTCCCGGAGTCGGAGCCGGCGCTGCGCCCTGATCACCTTCGATCGCACGCTGGGCCTTTTTGGTCAGCACAACGATATCGATGCGGCGGTTACTCGGGTTGAACGGGTCTTTGGCATCAAACAGCTGCGAGGATGCAAAGCCCACCACGCGCGCCACTTGCGGGTCTGGATAGCTGCCCGCGACTAACGCACGGCGAGCCGCGTTCGCGCGGTTGGCCGACAGCTCCCAGTTACCGAAGTCGCCCTGGCCCGCATAGGGTTTGGCATCGGTGTGGCCGCTTATGCTGATCTTGTTCGGCACCGCTTTGATGGTGTCAGCCATGGCCAGCAGGATGTCTTCAAAGTAGGGTTTCAGGCGCGCGCTGCCGGAGTCGAACATTGGCCGATTGGCCGCGTCGGTGATCTGGATGCGCAGACCTTCAGGGGTGATCTCGAACGAGATCTGATCCTTGAATTTCAGCAGTTGCGGGTTTTCTTCAACCTTGGTCTGCAGCTCTTTGAGCAACAACTCGAGACGTTCCTGCTCGACCTGCTCGGCCATGCTCTCGACGGTATCGCGCTCAACCGGGATTTTTTCCTGCGGCGAATCGGTCTTGACCTCCGGGTTGATGGTGCGCTCAGGCGCCAACTCCGGCGAACCGCCCAGGTCGATTACAAACGGCGTACCGCTTTCCGAGAAACCAATCGGGTCTTTGAAGTACCCGGCGATAGCGATCTTCTGCTCGGGCGTGGCGGTAGACATCAGCCACAGCACCAGGAAGAACGCCATCATCGCCGTCGCAAAGTCGGCGAAGGCGATTTTCCAGGCGCCGCCATGGTGCCCCGCAGCGAAGCGCTTGACGCGCTTGATGATTATCGGCTGGTTGTTTTCCATGACTTAGCGACCGCGAACCGCTTGTTCCAGCTCGGCAAAACTTGGGCGATGCTTGGGGTACAGCACTTTACGACCGAACTCCACCGCCAGCGATGGCGGCATGCCGGAGGCCGACGCCACCAGGCTGGCCTTGATCGATTCGTACAGATTGATTTCTTCCTTGGCATCGTGAGCCAGGCAGGTTGCCAGCGGGCCGAAGAACCCGTAAGCCGCAAGAATACCGAAGAACGTACCCACCAGCGCCGCGCCGACGTGCATACCAATGGCCGCCTGGTCGCCTTCGCCCAGGGAAGCCATGGTGACCACGATACCGAGTACCGCCGCGACGATACCAAAACCGGGCATGCCGTCGGCGACGCCGGTCACGGCGTGGGAAGGGTGTTCGAGCTCTTCCTTGAGGCTGAACAGTTCCATGTCGAACAGGCCTTCCAGCTCGTGGGGCGCCATGTTGCCGGAGGACATGATGCGCAGGTAATCACAGATATAGGCGGTCATGCGCTCATCTTTAAGCACAGCCGGGTACTTGGCGAAAATCGGGCTGGCGGAGGCGTCTTCGATGTCGCCTTCGATGGCCATCATGCCTTCGCGGCGGCTCTTGTTGAGGATCTCGTAGACCAGCCCCAGCACTTCCAGATAAAAAGTGTGGGAGAAACGCGAACCGAACATGCCGATCGACTTCTTGATCACGTGCATCGTCATGTAGCCGGGGTTGGCTTGCAAGAATGCGCCAAACGCGGCGCCGCCGATAATCAGCACTTCGAAAGGCTGTACCAGCGCGGCAATTTTACCGTGGGACAGGACGTAGCCACCGAGCACGCTAGCGATGACGACGATGATGCCGATAATTTTAGCCATAGGGGATTTGTACTTGCGCCGTCGGGTTCATGGACATATTGGGTGCTGCTGAAAACTCTTGTTCTACTTATCGGCAAAACTGCGCCAGACTATAGCCCGTTAAGGCGAAAAGCCAATCCGGCCCGATCCGGGCGTGTTGAACGCAAGTGATGATCGCGCACCAATCATGGCCAATGAAACGATAGCTCCAAGTGCAAAACCCACCACCCTCGCCGCCTGGATCAAACGCCTGGACGAGGTGCTGCTGCCTGTCCCCCTGGCCAGCCACGAGCGCGTGTGCAAAGCCATTCGCGACAGCCGCAGCTCGCTGCGCGATATCGCCGAGCTGATGCAAAACAGCCCGGCGCTGGTGCTCAGCGTGATGCGCGAAGCCAACAGCCACACCCATGGCAGCATGGCGGAACCGGCGGAAAACCTCGAAGTGGCGCTCAACCGTCTCGGCCTCAAACGCGCCGAAGAGTTGCTCGCGCGCCTGCCCTCAGTGCCGGAAAAAGACATTCCCGTGGCCTTGCGCCAACTATTGCTGGTAAGCCAGCACGCGTCGCAGCAAGCCAGCGGTTTGTTCGCCAGCCGCCTGGCGCGTTTGTGGCAAGACATCCACTGGGGCAGCCTGCTGTTTCTGTCGCCGCTATGGCCAATGGCCGTGGCCTATCCCAAGCTCCTGGAAGAATGGGAACTGCGGGTGATACATAAAGGCCAGTCGGCGCGCCAGGTCGAAAAAGAGTTGTTCGGCGTGCGCCTGCTCGAGCTGTGCCTCGGCTTGACCGAAGCCTGGCACCTGCCGATCTGGGTGTCCCAGGGTTACACACTGCTGCTGACCGAACAGCGTCTGCTGGTCAAGGCACTGCACATCGCCCGTGAAGACGACCCGCTGCGCCACCAGCAACTGCTCGACGCCGAACCCAACCTGCGCCGTTGGCTGAACCAGCCGGCGAACACCGTGTTGCTCGCCAACGGCCTGGCGATGTCGGCCCAGGAGTCCTGGACCTGCCCGCACACCGAGCGCTGGCAGTACCTCACCGCGCTGTACCTGCAAGCGCCGTTGGGCGACGTGCAGCAACAGGTTCACCAGCAAGCGGTGACCAGCGCCAGCACCACCTTGATGCCTGACCTCTGGCACCCGGCGTTGTCGCTGATCTGGCCGTGGCATGCGCAAAAGGTCCATCGCGGCCTGTTGCCAGCGCCACCGCCTACCGCCGAATCGCTGGCGATCTGGCGCAAGCGCTGCACCGAGTTGCTGGTGGAGCCGAGCCGTTTTGCCAACGCCATGCACCTGACCACCTGCGCCAAGGAAGCCTTGGTCGCCAGTGGCATGCAGCGGGTGTTGCTGTTTATGGCCGACCGCGCCTTGAGCACCTTGCGCGCGCACCAAGCCGACGGCTTGCCCAAGGACGCCGCGAACCTGAGCCTGGACGTGGTCAACAGCACGCTGCTGCAACGGATGCTGGAAAAGTCCGCCCAGGTGCGCCTGACGCCCGACAACCACGCGCAGTTCTCCGCGCTGTTGCCGCCAACCTTGCGTCGCCTGTTCACTGGCGAACACCTGCTGCTGCGTTCGATGAGCTGCAATGGCCGCGTGGTGATGGTGATGGTGGCTGACCAGGGCGGCGGGCAGTTCTCGGAAACCACCGTGCAGGCCTTCGGCAAAACCGCGCAATGCATCGAAAAGGCCCTGCACAGCTTTACCAACCGCAGCGCCTGATGCTTGCGCTACAATCGCCGTCTTTTATCGCCAACATTTGTGCCCAGGAGACCTCACATGCCTGACTTCTCTGGCTTGCCGCTGGTGATCGAATCCAGCGACCTGCTCGGTCAACTGGATGCCGAACACCTGATTCTGGTGGACCTCACCAGTGCCGCCCGCTACGCCGAAGGGCATATCCCCGGCGCGCATTTCGTTGACCCCAAGCGCACCCAACTGGGCCAGCCGCCGGCACCTGGCCTGCTGCCCCACAAGGCTGATCTGGAAAAACTCTTCGGCGAATTGGGCCACACCCCGGACGCAACTTACGTGGTCTACGACGACGAAGGCGGCGGCTGGGCCGGGCGGTTTATCTGGCTGCTCGACGTGATCGGCCACCAGAAATACCACTACCTGGACGGCGGCTTGCTGGCGTGGCTGGAAGGCCAGCACCCGGTTTCCACCGAGGTGCCCGCCCCCGTTGGCGGCCCAGTCAGCCTGACCTTGCACGACGGCCCAACGGCCACCCGTGAATATCTGCAAAGCCGTCTTGGCGCTGCTGACCTGGGCATCTGGGACGCACGCGGCCCGCTGGAATATTCCGGCGAAAAAGTCCTCGCAGCCAAAGGCGGTCACATCCCCGGCGCGGTGAACTTCGAATGGACGGCCGGCATGGACAAGGCGCGCAACCTGCGCATTCGCCGCGACATGCCGCAGATTCTCGAAGACCTCGGGCTGACCCGCGACAAAGAAATCATCACCCACTGCCAGACTCACCACCGCTCTGGCTTCACCTACCTGGTGGCCAAGGCGCTCGGTTATCCGCGAGTCAAAGGTTATGCCGGTTCCTGGGGCGAATGGGGCAACCACCCCGACACCCCCGTTGAGATTTAAGGTTTAAGGACACTCCATGAAAAAGCAGTTGTTTATCCTCAGCCAGTACTTGCTGCCGCACCACTTGCTCTCGCGTTTGGCTGGCTGCATCGCCGAATGTCGCGTGCGCTGGTTCAAGAACGCCTTCACCAGCTGGTTCGCCAAACGCTATCAAGTCGACATGTCCCAGGCCCTGGTCGAAGACCTGACCGCCTACGAGCACTTCAACGCCTTCTTCACCCGCGCCCTCAAAGATGGCGCACGCCCACTGGACCAAACCCCAGGCGCGGTGCTGAGCCCGGCCGACGGCGCGATCAGCCAGCTTGGCCCGATCGAGCATGGCCGTGTGTTCCAGGCCAAGGGCCACAGTTTCAGCGTGCTGGAATTGTTGGGTGGTGACGCCGCCTTGTCCGCGCCCTTCATGGGCGGTGATTTCGCGACCGTTTACTTGTCGCCGAAGGACTACCACCGCGTGCACATGCCACTGGCCGGCACCCTGCGTGAGATGGTCTACATTCCAGGCCGCATTTTCTCGGTCAACCAGACCACCGCCGAAAACGTGCCTGAGCTGTTCGCACGTAACGAGCGCGTTGCCTGCATTTTCGACACCGAACGCGGCCCAATGGCGGTGGTGTTGGTGGGCGCGATGATTGTGGCGTCGATTGAAACCGTGTGGGCCGGGCTGGTAACGCCGCCCAAACGCGAACTGAAAACCTTCCGCTACGACGAAGCCGCACGTGCGCCGATTCACCTGGAAAAAGGTGCGGAGCTGGGTCGCTTTAAACTGGGCTCGACCGCCATCGTGCTGTTCGGGCCGGATCAAGTGAAGTGGGCTGAAGCGTTGGTGGCGGGTACGCCGGTGCAGATGGGTCAAGGCATGGCATTGCCGAAAGCCTGACTTTTCGAACATTGTGAAGATCAAATGTGGGAGGGGGCTTGCTCCCGATGGCAGTGATTCAGTCAGTACATGTGCTGGCTGACACTCTGCAATCGGGAGCAAGCCCCCTCCCACATTTTGACTGCATTTCTACAGTGAGACCGGCTTACAGCTGACCATCGCGGTCGCGCAAGCCCAGCAGATACAGCACGCCATCCAGACCCAAGGTCGAAATCGCCTGCTTGGCCGACTGCTTAACCAGTGGCTTGGCACGGAACGCTACACCCAACCCGGCAATCGCCAGCATCGGCAAATCATTCGCCCCGTCGCCGACCGCAATGGTCTGCTCCAGACGCAACCCTTCCTTGTGCGCCAACTCCCTCAGCAGGTCCGCCTTGCGCTGTGCGTCGACAATCGGCTCGACCGCGACGCCCGTGACCTTGCCATCCACCACTTCCAGCTCATTGGCGAACACATAGTCGATGCCTAGTTTGGCCTGCAGTTGCTTGGCGAAGTAGGTAAAACCGCCCGACAGAATCGCAGTCTTGTAACCCAGGCGCTTGAGTTCAGCGAACAGGGTTTCGGCGCCTTCGGTTAAGCGCAGCGACGCGCCGATGGAATCCAGCACGCTCACGTCCAAGCCTTTGAGCAGCGCCAGGCGCTCCTTGAAGCTGGCACGAAAATCCAGCTCGCCCGCCATGGCGCGCTCGGTGATTTCGGAGACTTGCTCGCCCACACCGGCGGCTTTGGCCAGTTCGTCGATGACTTCGGCTTCGATCAGCGTCGAGTCCATGTCGAACACCGCCAGGCGGCGGTTGCGGCGAAACAGCGAATCTTCCTGGAAGGCGATATCGACATTCAGCTCCTGTGCCACGCTCAGGAATTCGGCGCGCAGGGCTTGCGGATCAGCCGGTTCACCGCGCACGGAGAACTCGATGCAGCCCTTGCCTTTGTCCGCAGGCGTGTCCAACGGCATGCGACCCGACAGACGGTCAATATGGTCGATATTCAAACCGTACTGCGCGGTAATAGAGCTGACGCGTTGCAATTGTTCGGCGGTAACCTTGCGGGTCAGCAACGTCACGATGTGGCGTTTTTTGCCCTGCCCCTCTACCCAATGCTGATAATCGGCTTCGGACACCGGGGTGAAACGCACCTGTTGATCCAGCTTGTACGCCGTAAACAGGATGTCTTTGAGGACCGAAGACGCCTGCTCGGTGCTTGGAATTTCCACCAGGATGCCGAACGACAAGGTGTCGTGGATCACCGCCTGGCCGATGTCGAGAATGTTCACACCACCCTGCGCCAGAACACCGGTAATGGCGGCGGTAAGACCCGGGCGATCTTCGCCAGTGATGTTTATCAGGACAATTTCGCGCAAGGCGCACCCCCAGGCTGGAAAAAAACCGCATTCTACCCACTTTCAGTGACCATCGGGCACAGCCAGCGCTTTGCCGGTTCTAGGGCTGTCGCTATACTGCGCGTCAACTTCACGGACCAAGAGCCGAGCGCAAGTGAACCGGCCCACGCCAGTAAAAACCGATAATTTCTTCCTGCTGATCTTCCGGGCACTGCGCCACCGCCGTGTACCGATCGCATTACGCATCGCCAGCCATAACGTGATCCTGGTCGCTCTGGCCCTGGTGATCTACGCCTGCGTGATGGGTTTGCAGTTCAAACAGGCCATGCACGAGCAAGCCGACGCCCTGGGCGAGAGCTTGACGACCCAGACCGCCACCTCGGCGACTGAGTTGCTGGTGTCCAACGACATCCTGAGCCTCAACGTGCTGCTCAATAACCTGACCAAGAACCCACTGGTGGCCCACGCCGCTATTTATAGCGTGGACAACCGGATCATGGCCGAAGCCGGGCAGCGCCCGAAAAACGGCCTGCTGGGCGAAGCCGAAGGTTTGTATCAGAGCAACATTACGTTTCAGGATGTGAAGGCTGGCCAACTGCGCATTAGCCTCGACATGCAGCAATTCCAGCAGCCGATGACCATCAGCCTGCAAAGCATGGGTATCTTGAGCGCGATCCTGTTGGCACTGGCGCTGGCTCTGAGCTTGCGCCTGGGTCGGCATATCTCCACGCCGCTGATGCAACTGCGCATCTGGCTGCGCGATATCGACGAAAACACCCCGGCCACGGATCGCCAGGATGAAATCGGCGACCTTGCGCGCCAGCTGCATGCCAGCTTCGCCCCGGAGCCGGTGGTGCCCGAGGTTGAACCCGAGCCTGAGTACGACGACACCGATTACGACGACGAGCCCGAGTTTGAAACCCGCGACCTGCGTGAGCCAGGCTTTGACGAAGAGGCCCCGGTGGCGGGTCTCAAGCCTGCGACACGCCAGGTGATCAAGGCTGAAGAAGACGAACTGGACGACGAAGACCCGTTCGCCGACCTGCGCGACAATTCTGCCGCCGCCCCGGCCGCCGTACCCAAGCCAGTGCCGGTACCGGTGAAGAACACCGAACCTCAGCACAGCGCGGTACTGGCCGTGCAGCTGGGTGCACAGGACCAACTGCGTCGCCTGCCCCGCGCCCGTCTGACGGAACTGCTGGAGCGCTACCGTGATTGCCTCGATCAGGCGGCCTCGCTGTATCAGAGCGAGCTGCACACCCTGAACGATGGCAGCACACTGATGCTGTTCCACAGCGAAGACAGCGGCGAAGACTACCTGACCAACGCCATCTGCTGCGGCGAGTTGCTGCGCGCCCTGGGCCATGCCCTGCAGATTGAAGTGGCCGACAGTGGCATCACCTTGCAGCTGCAACTGGGCCTGACGGTAGGCGACGATCTGTTTGGCATGAGCCAGATTGATCTGCTGCTCACCGAAATCGCTCAGGATGCACTGGCCTTGTCGCAACACAGCCGCAACCTGCTGCTGGTGGAGCGCAAGATCAGCGAAGATGCATTGATCCGTCAGCGTGCGCGCATCCGCCCGATCGCCAGCCCGGAAGGCGCGAGCTGTGTGGAGCGGTTGATGGAGCCGTATCCGTCGATGCTGGAACGCCAGTTGGCGCGGATGCACGAGACACGCAGCAAAAACTGAAGCTCACCACCCCTTCCTGTGGGAGCGGGCTTGTGTGGGAGCGGGCTTGCTCGCGAAGGCGGAGTGTCAGTGGGTAGATTTATTGGCTGACCCACCGCATTCGCGAGCAAGCCCGCTCCCACAGTTGATCTTCAACAGGGCTTAAATCGCAGACAACAAAAAGGCCCGCTTACTCAGCGGGCCTTTTGTTTGCCTGCGATTCAGGTCAGAACCTGAACACTTCCATATCGGTACGAATCGGTGCAGCCATCGGCATCTTCGGCTTGCCCGGCGCTGCCGGTTTAGCCGCCGGAGCCTGCTTGCGCGGGGCCTCGGCGATTGGCGGCTGGTTGGCCAATGGCTTGAGCGCCACCGACAACTGCTCCGCCAGATGCTGCAACAATACGCCTTGGGCCTGAACCTGGGACGCGGTGGAGCCGGTGTGTTCTTCCTGCAAATGCACGATACGGTTATCCCGCACTTGGCCACGACGGTCGATCAAGCGCCACTGCGCATCGAGGATCGCCGGCTGCGAAGCACCCGAGTCGAGCCGGGTGATAGTCAGCAACACCTGCACATCCGGCGTGAAGCCGGCGGGCCCGGGGGCAAGCACCACGCGCTGGCTGTCCAGATGACCGGCCACCTGGCGCAACATCAACTGGTTGATGTCGGAGGACAAGCTGCCCGCCCAACGACCATCGGTAGAACCTTGCAGGCTGCCGTCGTTCTGGCGTTGCAGCAGGGTTTCGCGTTGCAGGTAGTCAGCAACGACTACCGGGCCAAGCAATACAGCCATGCCAGCGGTTTGTGCTGGTTGAGCCGGACTTCCGCTGTCCAGCTGGTACAGCGACACCGGTTGGTGTGTGCTGCAACCCGTCAGCCCCAAAAGGCCAGCGAGCATCAAAAATAAAGGAAGGCGTGGAGCAGTCATCATCCCATCCAAGTGGCTGCCACAAGGCTAACCACACTGTAATACTAAAAAATAACTTAAATACGCTCGGCCACGCCGGCGCTGGAAAGGGCATATCATCCGTGAATATGCGTCATGACTCCAGCGCCAAAGCGTCGATCTACGCGTTAAATCGTAGATCAAGTGCTCTAATACGCCTTAAACCGGTGTTTCCACCAATAAAGCATCCACTCGCTGGAAGCCGCGTGGCAGTTTGTTGCCACGTCGGCCACGTTCACCCTTGTAATGTTCAAGGTCGTCAGGGCGCAGCGACAACGTGCGCTTGCCGGCTTGAAGCACCAGGGTCGAGCCTTCAGGGATCACCGCGATGTCGGTCACATACTCTTCACGACTGGCGACCCGCTCCCCTGGAATCCCGATAATCTTGTTGCCCTTGCCTTTGCCCAACTGCGGCAGGTCGCTGATCTTGAACACCAGCAAACGCCCTTCAGTGGTCACCGACGCCAGCCAGTTGCTCTCGCGGTCCTCTACGGTGCGCGGCAGAATCACCTTGGCGTTGTTCGGCAGGCTCAACAACGCTTTACCCGCCTTGTTCTTGGCCTGCAGGTCTTCACCCTTGACCACGAAACCGTAACCCGCATCGGATGCGATCACGTACAGCGAATCATCGTCCGGCAGCAGCACGCACTCGAAATTCGCCCCAGGTGGCGGCGTCAGGCGCCCGGTCAGTGGCTCGCCCTGGCCGCGTGCCGATGGCAGGGTGTGGGCCGGCACCGAGTAACTGCGCCCGGTGGAATCGATAAACACCGCAAACTGGTTGGAACGCCCGGCGGCGGCGGTTTTGAAGCCGTCGCCAGCCTTGTACGACAGGCCGGTGGCGTCGATATCATGCCCCTTGGCGGAACGAACCCAACCCTTTTCCGACAGAACGACGGTAATTTTCTCGTTAGGCAACAGCTCTGTTTCTGTCAGCGCTTTCGCTTCAGCACGCTGCACGATAGGCGAACGACGGTCGTCGCCATAGGTTTCGGCGTCTTTGATCAACTCGCTGCGCACCAGCTTCTTGAGCTTGGCTTCGCTGCCCAGCAGCGCTTGCAGCTTGGCTTGTTCCTTGAGCAGCGCGTCTTGCTCGTCGCGCAGCTTCATTTCTTCAAGTCGCGCCAACTGACGCAAACGGGTGTCGAGGATGTAGTCCGCCTGGATCTCGCTCAGCTCGAAACGCGCGATCAGCTCGGCTTTCGGGTGCTCGGCGGTGCGGATGATGTGAATCACTTCATCCAGGTTGAGGTAAGCAATCAGCAAGCCGTCCAACAGGTGCAGGCGGCGCTCAACCTTGTCCAAGCGGAATTGCAGGCGACGGCGCACGGTGTTGACCCGGAACTCCAGCCATTCCACCAGCAGGTTGCGCAGGTTTTTCAGCTGCGGCTTGCCGTCCAGGCCGATGATGTTGACGTTAACCCGGTAGCTGGACTCAAGCTCGGTGCTGGCAAACAGATGCTGCATCAGCACTTCGTGGTCGACCCGGCTGTTGGTCGGGATGATCACGATGCGGCAAGGGTTTTCGTGGTCGGACTCGTCACGCAGGTCAGCGACTTGCGGCAGTTTCGACGGCTTGGCCTGCATCAACGCGGCGATCTGCTCCAGCACCTTGGCACCGGACACCTGGTGCGGCAGCGCGGTGACAATAATGTCGCCGTCTTCAATGTGGTACACGGCGCGCATGCGCACCGAGCCTTTGCCGGTTTCGTACATCTTCAACAGGTCGGCACGCGGCGTGATGATTTCCGCTTCGGTCGGGTAATCCGGGCCCTGGATGTGCTCGCAGAGCTGCTCGACCGTGGCCTTTGGCTCATCGAGCAAACGCACGCAGGCCGTGGCGACTTCGCGCAGGTTATGCGGCGGTACGTCAGTGGCCATGCCCACGGCGATGCCGGTAGTGCCATTGAGCAGGATGTTCGGCAAACGTGCCGGCAACACCAGCGGTTCGTCGAGGGTACCGTCGAAGTTCGGGCCCCAATCGGCGGTGCCCTGCCCCAATTCGCTGAGCAGCACTTCGGAGTAACGCGACAGGCGCGCTTCGGTGTAACGCATGGCGGCAAAGGACTTGGGATCATCCGGCGCACCCCAGTTACCCTGGCCGTCCACCAGCGTGTAGCGGTAGCTGAACGGCTGGGCCATCAGCACCATGGCTTCGTAGCACGCCGAGTCGCCGTGGGGGTGGAACTTGCCGAGCACGTCACCGACGGTACGCGCCGACTTCTTGTGCTTGGAATCAGCGTCCAGGCCCAACTCACTCATGGCGTAGATGATGCGCCGTTGCACGGGCTTCAGGCCGTCGCCGATATGCGGCAGGGCACGGTCCATGATCACGTACATGGAGTAGTTGAGGTAGGCATTTTCGGTGAAGTCAGCCAGCGACCGGCGTTCTACGCCATCTAAGCTGTCTGCGAGGATGTCACTCATGCGGGCCTCATCATTGTTTGGTCTGGCGCAGCAGCAAAGTGCCGCTGCGCTGGGTAAATTCAAGTTGTTTCAGTGCACTCATGCCCAGCAATATCTGATCGCCGTCCAACCCCGGCGCCACCAGGGCGCGCACGTCCTGCATGACGATGTCGCCCAGTTGCAGGCGGTCGAGGTGGGTACGAAACCCTTGGCTCAGGCCATTGGCGGTACTCAAGGTGACCGGCATGCCGCGTTTAAGCCCAAGGCGATCGGCCAACTCGGCCGGAACCGCCACATCCGTGGCCCCGGTATCGAGCATAAACGTCACCGGCTGGCCGTTGATCTGGCCGCTGGCGACAAAATGCCCCTGTTTATTGCCGAGCAGTTTGACTTCGATGTAACCCTGGTGCCGCTCTGAGGCTACGACGGCATTCGGGTTTTCCTGACGCGCTTCCCATTGCCCAAAAAACCGTGTCGCCAAAAACAGTCCGGCGCCCCACGCCACAAACATCAACACGCGTCCGGCGCGTTTACCGGGCTGTTGTGCACTCATGGATTGGCGCTCCAGCCACCCGCAGGGGCGGCGAAACGATAAACCACCGGGCGTTTTTCCCCATCGGCGCGCGGGCCAAAATTATTGTCGATGCCCAGCCAGGCGCCGTCGGCATCCAGCACCAGCGCTTCCGCCAGGCCATAGGGCTGTGCATAACGGCGGTTCGGCGCCAGGGTCTCGTCGGCAAACGACCAGCACAGCTCTACTTTGGCGGTGACCGCATCGCGCCGACAAATCTGAAACGCATTGCGCTCCAGGGTAAACAGCTTGCCGTTGAACAGCGCCAGGTCGGCAAAGTCCTTGGACACCGCTTTGGCGTTGGTAAACTGCGCCGGCTGCACTTCCTGCCCGGCCTCGCTCAACAATACGCAAGGCCCGTCGCAGTCCCACAGGCTTTGCGGCCGCTTGATGGAGATCAATCCACGTCGCTCACGCTCGGCCGCCAACCAGATCTGATTGCCTTCCGGGTTTATCGCAAGGCCTTCAAACAACGCATTAAAGTGCAACAACATGCCACTCGCGCGGGCTTCACGGACCATGCTCGGGGCGATTTTCAGCCACTCTGGCGCGCCGGTCACCGGCACTTGCAGCACGGCCGCGTGAGCTTCACTGACAATGTAACGGTTGCCGGCGCCATCGCAGGTGATGCCTTCAAAATCGAGGTCGCCACCGCGAATGAACGAAGCGGCCTTGGTGCGCGAACGCAACCCCCAGGGCAACCCGGATTCGGGCACCGGCGGCACGTCGATTTTCACTGCTTCGGCCTGCCAGGTCGGCGCGCTGATATCCAGGCGATAAATCTGGTCGTCATCGCGATCGGAAACCGTCCACAAGTCTTTGCCACACAGGGCCAGGCCCGACAGGTTACCGCCGCGCATGCCGTCCACCGGGTGTTCCGACACAAGTTTGAGCTCAGCCACGGGCGCGGCAACCACTACAGTGGCCGCCAACCCGCTTAACATCAGGATCGCCAGGGCGAAGCCTGTGCGCATCAGCCCAGCACCTCCGCCAGATTGCCTTTGGATTCCAGCCAGGACTTGCGGTCCGGCGCGCGCTTCTTCGCCAGCAACATGTCCATCATTTCCGAGGTGGCGGCGTAGTCTTCCAGGGTCAACTGCACCAGGCGCCGCGTATTCGGGTCCATGGTGGTTTCGCGCAGTTGCGGCGGGTTCATCTCACCCAGGCCTTTGAATCGCGTGACCTGCGGCTTGCCGCGTTTCTTCTCGGCCACCAGACGGTCGAGAATGCCATCGCGCTCGGCTTCGTCCAGGGCGTAGAAAATCTCTTTGCCCAGGTCGATGCGGTACAGCGGCGGCATGGCAACGTAGACGTGACCGGCATCCACCAGCGGGCGGAAGTGCTGCACGAACAGGGCGCAGAGCAAGGTTGCAATGTGCAGACCGTCGGAGTCGGCGTCGGCGAGGATGCAGATCTTGCCGTAGCGCAGTTGGGCGATATCCGCCGAACCCGGATCGACACCGATGGCCACGGCGATGTTGTGCACTTCCTGGCTGGCGAGCACTTCGCTGCCATCGACTTCCCAGGTATTGAGGATCTTGCCGCGCAATGGCAGGATCGCCTGGAATTCCTTGTCCCGCGCTTGCTTGGCGGAACCGCCGGCGGAGTCACCTTCCACCAGAAACAGTTCGGAACGCATCGGGTCTTGCCCGGCGCAGTCGGCCAGCTTGCCTGGCAATGCCGGGCCCTGGGTGATGCGCTTGCGCTCAACCTTTTTGCTGGCTTTCAAACGACGGCCGGCGTTGTTAATCGCCAGTTCCGCCAAGGCCAGGCCCAGTTCCGGGTGCTCGTTGAGCCACAGGCTGAACGCATCCTTGACCACACCGGAGACAAACGCCGCCGCTTCGCGAGAAGACAGACGCTCTTTAGTCTGGCCGGAGAATTGTGGCTCCTGCATCTTCATCGACAGCACGAACGCGATGCGCTCCCACACGTCTTCCGGCGCCAGCTTCACGCCGCGCGGCAACAGACTGCGGTATTCGCAGAATTCGCGCATGGCGTCCAGCAAACCCTGGCGCAAACCGTTGACGTGGGTGCCGCCCTGAGCGGTGGGGATCAGGTTGACGTAGCTTTCCTGCACGCTGTCGCCGCCTTCGGGCAGCCACAGCAACGCCCAATCCACGGCTTCCTTGTTACCGGCCAGGCTGCCGCAGAACGGCTCGTTGGGCAGGCGTTCGAAGTCGCTGACGGAGTCTTCCAGGTAAGAGCGCAGGCCGTCTTCGTAATGCCACTCGACCTTCTCATTGGTGCCTTTGTCTTCAAAGGTCACCAGCAGGCCCGGGCACAACACGGCCTTGGCCTTGAGCACGTGCTTGAGGCGGCTGATGGAGAATTTCGGTGAATCAAAGTATTTCGGGTCCGGCGCGAAGTACACGCTGGTGCCGGTATTGCGCTTGCCAACGGTGCCGATCACTTGCAGATCAGTGGCTTTATAGCCATCGGCAAACGTCATCTCGTATTCGTTGCCGTCGCGCTTGACCTTGACCCGCACGTGGTTGGACAAGGCGTTGACCACGGAAATACCCACGCCGTGCAAGCCACCGGAGAACTGGTAGTTCTTGTTGGAGAACTTGCCACCCGCATGGAGCTTGGTGAGGATCAGCTCGACGCCTGACACACCCTCTTCCGGGTGAATGTCCACCGGCATGCCGCGGCCATCGTCGGACACTTCCAAAGAATGGTCGGCGTGAAGGATGACATGCACCGACTTGGCGTGACCGGCCAAGGCTTCGTCGACGCTGTTGTCGATGACTTCCTGGGCAAGGTGGTTCGGCCGACTGGTGTCGGTGTACATGCCGGGGCGTTTGCGCACCGGGTCGAGGCCCGAGAGGACTTCGATGGCGTCGGCGTTATAAGAGCTAGCGCTGGGAGTGGCCATGGGGTCTCGTCGTGAGTCGTTCGATTAAAAAAGTGACCTTCAATTTTTCTACAGTGAAGAAAAATCGAAGGATTGATACTGATCCGGGCCAATACCGGCAAAACTCAACAGCGCGGGTAACTGCCGGGCGAACCCTTGGTAACCATGGTCGCCGCCGGCCTGGATGCGCAAGGCACAGGCCCGGTAATACTGCTGGGCGAGGCGATAATCCAGTGTTTCATCGCCGGTCTGCAACCACACTTGGTAACGCGCTGCGTCCTGGGGCGCCGGGACCTCCAGCTCGGCCAGCGCCGTGACGTGGTCGTGGGTCAGTTCCCAGGTTTCGCCGGTGTAGAGGTTCTTCTGGGTGCCCAGGTAACCGTCGAACATCCGGTGAGGGCTGACCGCCGGGTTGACCAGCAGCGCCTTGAGGCCATGGCGTTCGGCAAGATGGGTTGCATAGTAGCCGCCGAGTGAGCTTCCGACCAGCAGCGGCCGACCGAGCTGCGCAATGGCCTCCTCCAACTGGGGAATGGCCTGACGCGGATGGTGATGCAGGGCCGGCACGCGCAATTGGTCGGATAGGCCGAGGGTGCCCATCACGGTGATCAACTGGCTCGCCTTGTTTGAGACGGGGGCGCTGTTGAAACCGTGGATATACAGAATGGATGCGGACATTCCGGGTCCTCCGTGCTTCAGCCAAAGAGGCGCAGTTTACAGGGATCGAGAGCCTGTGTGATGACCTCAATCCAAAGGACACAGAAGAACCCTGTGGGAGCTGGCTTGCCTGCGATAGCTGTGTGCCTGCCCATAAATGGGTGACTGACACACCGCTATCGCAGGCAAGCCAGCTCCCACATTTTTGATCAGTGTTTACAGCGGCTAATAGCCGTTGCTGCCGTAGTCGATTGTAAATTCGAAGCCTTGAACCCGCTCCACCCCAGTCTCCAACCGTCCGTCGGCATGCAACCTTAACCACCGATATCCCGGCGCCTGCTCGCTGACCTTGAAGTCCTCACTGCCCGGCGCAAACTGAATACAGGTAGAAGGCGAGGCCAACAGCCGCACGCCGTTGCGCTCCAGGTCAATCTCCTGATGCACGTGCCCCCATAGCACCGCTCTGACTTGCGGAAACCGGTCGAGCACCGCAAATAAGGCCTCCGGGTTACGCAACCCGATAGGCTCCATCCATGCACAACCAATTGGCACCGGGTGATGGTGAAAACACACCAGATGATGCCGATCCGGTGCTTCGCTCAAGGCCTGGGCGAGCAATTGCAGCTGTTGATCCTGCAGATAACCAGGCACGGAGCCGGGCACCGCAGAGTCAAGCAAGGTGACACGCCAGTTGCCAATATCGACCACAGGTTCGAGTAAATCGCTGTGCACGGCGGCATGCGCCATGATCTGCGGCTCGTCGTGGTTACCGGGGATCCAGCGCGCCGGGGCGGTAATCACCTGCGTCATATCGCGAAACTGTTGATACGACTCAAGCGTGCCGTCCTGGGACAAGTCCCCCGTCGCTAGCATCAAGTCAATCCGCGGCTGCTGCGCTTGCACCCGTTCGATCACCCGCTGCAGGCTTTCACGGGTATTCATGCCCAGCAGTGTGCTGTCAGCCTCGGCAAACAAGTGGCTATCGGACAGTTGCACCAGCAATACCGGCGCATCAGGGTTCACGGTGGATACGCTCGACAAGGCGCTCTCCCAGGCAATCACAGAAAATAGACAGTAGGCGTGATTATGCTGGGGCAGGACACAAGAGGAAACCTAAGGAAGCAGATGCAGTTCACATCTACCGCACCACTTCAAACTCGTGGCCCAAGGCAAGGCAATGGCTTAGCCACTCACCGAGGAACACATTGAGCTGTGCTTTCTCATCGGGCTGGTGCATGAACACGTTCGGGTAGGGGTAGATGCTGCGAAAGCGGCGCGCATGTTCGGCGCTGATCACTTCGGCCATGCGTGCGTCGTGATACACCTGCACTTCCAGCTGCGGCACCGGCAGCCACGGCAGGCTGTGTTCCTGGCGCACGCGCAATGTGGTGGTGTATGGGCAGTTGACGATGACTTCAAGGGTCAGCACGCCAAGCATCTGGTCGCCGTGGGTGACGGCAATGCGCCGCGCCTCGGGGGCGTGGCGCATATCGGGAAGCAAACGCATCAGCCGCGCATAGTTGGCCTCGCAGGCGGCTTGCAGGCCGATCAGGTCGACTCGATAACGTTCCCGTGCCTTTACTGCCATAACCCCCTCACTTCCGCGCGATTAAGCGCAAGCCATTGCAGGGCGATAATGCTCGCTGCATTGGAAATTTTGCCGTCACGCACCGCTTGCAGGGCATCTTCGAAAGCCCAAGGGGTAACGCGGATATCTTCTGCTTCTTCTTCCAGTCCATGCACGCCACCGGCGCCGGAGCTGTCGCAACGGCCCAGGTACAAGTGGACGAATTCGGTGCTGCCGCCGGGCGACGGGAAGTATTTAGTGATCGGCCACAACGCGGAGAACGTCAGCCCAGCTTCCTCCTCGGCTTCGCGGTGTGCAACCTCCTCAGGTTCTTCGTCCTTGTCGATCAGGCCGGCCACCATTTCCACCAGCCACGGGTTGTCGGTACGGCCCATGGCGCCCACACGGAATTGCTCGATCAGCACCACTTCATCGCGCTGCGGGTCGTAGGGCAGCACACACACGGCGTCATGACGAACAAAGACTTCGCGGTTGATCACCCGGCTCATGCCGCCGTCGAATTTCTCGTGACGCAGCTGTACGCGATCAAGCTTGTAGAAGCCTTTGTAGGCATTGTCGCGCTGAACGATTTCAATTTTGTTCGGCGTCGATTTGGCAATGTCCGTCATATCAATCCTCGTTATGCCCGTGCAGTTGGCGCCATCCTAACGCGCTCACGCCCCTCGGTGCAGCCCCTTTACAGTTGCCGGGATAGACGGCGGGCGTCAAACTCACTCTAATTAGCCTAGTGGCGAACTGACTGCGTTGTCGGTAGTCGAAGGTCCACTCTTTTCGCTTTCCATCGATTTGTGAAGGACACCCATGTCGCTTTTGAAAATCGCCTCCGTGGCTTGTATCGCCTTGACCCTGGGGGCTTGCCAGAGCCTGTTTCAGCCCAGCCATCTCAAGCCGCTGGACACCAAGCAAGACGCCTCGGAACAGATCAAGCCAGGCTGCGACAGCCCTGCCTGCCCACTGGTGAACATCGACACCGTGCATTTCCCAAGCGAGCCGCAGCTCGACAGCATTGTGGAACAGCGCCTGCTGCAAATGACCCGCTCCACGCCGGGCGCCAGCCTGCCGCCGACCCTGAATGCCTACCGCGACAAGTTTTTGCGCGAATCGCCGGACCGCAACAGCATGTACTTGCAAGCCAAGGTACGCGAGCAGCATGACGGACTGGTGATCATTGAAGTGTCGAGTTACCTGGACACCGGCGCCGTACATGGCGAGCCTGGCCGTGGTTTCATCAACTATTCGCGCCTGCTGCACAAAGAGCTGAGCCTGACCGACATGCTGTTGCCGGGCCAGGAACAGGCGTTCTGGAACACTGCGAAAGTCGCCCACAACAGCTGGCTGATCAACTCGCAGATGGACCGAGACCCGGAGTTTGTGAAGAACTGGCCGTTCCAGAAAACCCCGAACGTGGCCCTGACAAGCGCCGGCGTGGTACTCAAGTACAACGTGGCGACTATCGCCCCTTATGCATTGGGGCTGATCGAAATGACCATCCCCTATGCGCGCCTCACCGGTGTACTCAAGCCTGAACTGATGCCCGCGCGCCGCTAAACGCACGGCCCAGAATCAGCTGCAACAGCCCTGCCAGCACCAGCGCCGGCAGGGTCGCGCCAACATCTGGATAGAGGTTGGCCAGCAAGTGATAGGCAGCGATGCCGCCCAGCCACGCCACCAACGCCGGCCAATGCAGGTTGGCCACTGAACCCTGGCCACGGCGGCGCAGGATGAAGTGATCCACCAGCACCACGCCGAACAGCGGCGCGAACACCGAGCCGATCAGCAGCAGGAAGTTCTGGTACTGCGCCAACGGTGCAAAGCAGGCAATCAAGGTGCAGACCACACCGATGGCCAAGGCCAGATGCTCGACCTTCAAGCGCAACAGCATCCCGCTGGAAACCGCCGCCGAGTGAATATCGGCGAAGGCGTTTTCCGACTCGTCCAGCAAGATCAGCAACAGCGGAATACCCAGGCCAGCACTGGCCAGTGCGAGCAACAGCGCGTTCACTTCACCGCTGGGCGCAAACGCCAGGGTGTAGGCCACGCCCAGGCTCATCAGCCAGAAATTACCGATAAAGAAACCCAGCGCAGTGCCGCCAAATACGCTTTTCGCACGTTTGCCAAAGCGTGAGTAATCGGCAATCAGCGGCAGCCACGACAGCGGCATGGCGATGGCGATATCAAACCCCACCGCAAACGGCATCGAACCGTCACCGGATTTGGCCCACAGCGCGGCAAGGTCGGCTTTGACAAACAGGTTCCAGGTCAGCCACAGGCAGGCGGCAAGCAGCAGCCAGATACCCCATTTACGCAGGATTTGCCGAACGAACGTCAGCGGGCCGCTGACGGCCAGTAACGTCGCCAGCCCACCAAAAAACAGCGTCCACAGCAATGGGCTGGCCAACAGGCTGCCTTCGCTGAACGCACGGGTGCCGAGCAGGCTCGCGGCGTCGCGCATGATGATGATTTCGAACGAACCCCAGCCGATCAGCTGCAGCAGGTTCAGCAATGCGGGCAGGCTCGCGCCTTTGGCGCCGAGGCTGAGTTTGAGCGCGGCCATGGCCGACAGGCCGGTGTCGCTGCCGATCACGCCGACGGCGGCCAGCAGCAACACGCCCACCAGCGTGCCGAGGAAAATCGCCAGCAACGAGCCGGACAAGCCCAGGCCCGGCGCGAGGAGTGCACCGGTTTGCAGGACCATCAGGCCGATGCCGAGGGAGAACCACAGGGAGAACAGGTCGCGGGCGCCGAACACGCGTTTGTCGCTCGGCACGGCTATGTCAGGTGAGTAGGTACTCGGTTGAATGCTCAAGGGTGTTATCTCTGAGGGGCACTTTGTTGTTTGCAAGATCGCTATCGCGGGCAAGCCCGGCTCCCACATTTGGAATGCATTCCAGTGTGGGAGCCGGGCTTGCCCGCGATGGCGGCGGCACAGTCACCGCCGCCTAGGGATCAGACCTTTTTGTAGAGCTGACTGCCTTCCTGCTTGAACCGCTCCGCCTGCTCCGCCAAACCCTTGGCCACGTCCACATCCACCGCTTCAATGCGCTGGTTGGCCGCGTACTCACGCACTTCCTGAGTAATCTTCATCGAGCAGAACTTCGGCCCGCACATCGAGCAGAAATGCGCGACCTTGGCCGAATCTTTCGGCAGGGTTTCGTCGTGGTACGAACGCGCCGTGTCCGGGTCCAGGCCAAGGTTGAACTGGTCTTCCCAACGGAATTCAAAGCGCGCCTTGCTCAAGGCGTTGTCGCGGATCTGCGCGCCGGGATGGCCCTTGGCAAGGTCAGCCGCATGCGCCGCGATCTTGTAGGTGATGATGCCGGTCTTCACGTCATCCTTGTTCGGCAAGCCCAAGTGTTCCTTCGGTGTGACGTAGCAGAGCATGGCGCAACCGAACCAGCCGATCATCGCCGCACCGATGCCCGACGTGATGTGGTCGTAGCCCGGCGCAATGTCGGTGGTCAGCGGGCCGAGGGTGTAGAACGGCGCCTCATCGCAGCATTCCAGCTGCTTGTCCATGTTCTCCTTGATCAACTGCATCGGCACGTGGCCGGGGCCTTCGATCATGGTTTGCACGTCATGCTTCCAGGCGGTCTTGGTCAGCTCGCCGAGGGTTTCCAGCTCGCCGAATTGCGCGGCGTCGTTGGCGTCGGCAATCGAGCCTGGGCGCAGGCCATCGCCTAAGGAGAAGCTGACGTCGTAGGCCTTCATGATTTCGCAGATTTCGTCGAAATGCGTGTAGGTGAAGTTCTCTTTGTGGTGCGCCAGGCACCACTTGGCCATGATCGAACCGCCACGGGAGACGATACCGGTGACGCGCTTGGCGGTCAGTGGCACGTAGCGCAGCAGGACGCCTGCGTGGATGGTGAAGTAATCGACGCCCTGCTCGGCCTGTTCAATCAGGGTGTCGCGGAACAGCTCCCAGGTCAGGTCTTCGGCGGCGCCGCCGACTTTTTCCAGGGCCTGGTAAATCGGTACGGTACCGATCGGCACCGGCGAGTTGCGGATGATCCACTCGCGGGTTTCGTGGATGTGCTTGCCGGTGGACAAGTCCATCACGGTGTCCGAACCCCAGCGGATGCCCCAGGTCAGTTTCGCCACTTCTTCTTCAATGGAAGAACCCAGGGCGCTGTTGCCGATGTTGCCGTTGATCTTCACCAGGAAGTTACGGCCGATGATCATCGGTTCCAGTTCGGTATGGTTGATGTTGGCCGGGATGATCGCGCGGCCACGGGCGATTTCCTCGCGTACAAATTCGGGCGTAATGATTTTCGGCACACTGGCGCCGAAACTGTGGCCGGCGTGCTGCTGGTCGAGCAGGCCGGTGGCGCGGGCTTCTTCGAGCTTCATGTTTTCGCGGATGGCGACGTATTCCATCTCGGCAGTGATGATGCCCTTGCGCGCGTAGTGCATCTGCGTGACGTTGGCCCCGGCTTTGGCGCGGCGCGGGTTTTTCACGTGGGCGAAACGCAGGGCGGTCAGCTCGGCATCGCTCAGGCGCTGTTGGCCAAAGTGCGAGCTCAAGCCCTGCAGGCGCTCAGTGTCGCCACGCACCTCGATCCACGGCGAGCGCACATCGCCCAGGCCTTTGCGCACATCGATGATCACGTTGGGGTCGGTATACGGGCCGGAGGTGTCGTAGACCACCACGGGCGCGTTGATTTCACCGCCGAAATCGGTGGGGGTTACGTCCAGGCTGACTTCGCGCATCGGCACAAGGATGTCCGGGCGAGTGCCTTGTACGTAGATTTTTTGCGAGCGGGTAAACGGCTGCACGGAGCCAGAGTCGACCTTGGCCGATTCACTCAGGTGCACGGTATTTTTTTGTTTTGTACTTTTTATTTCTGTGCTCATCTCAGGCTCTCCAACTATCCAGGCGGTGGATTTTTGTCGGAGCGAACCTGGGACGGATGGACGCACTGAAACCAGTGCTGTGCAATGCACGAGGGCTGTTCGATTGTCGAACAGCATCCCGGACGAAGCACAAGAGGACTCGCCGGGTGACGAGAAATCTTGTTCCCTACGCAGGCGCTAACCTGATCAGGTTCAACGGGATCCGGTATTTACCGATCTCAGCCTTCCAACAAGGCACCCCGACAAGAACGCGGCCAGTCTAGACCATGGCATGGGCAAATTGCCAATGGCGGTGCATTCAGCGTGATGAATGGCGTGATTGCAGATTGTTGTGGCGTGATCGCGCAACTACACTCGGGCGTTGCCTCAACGCTTGACGCCGGTAACGGCCAGCCTTAGCCTTGGGCGCTAAATTATAGCCGTAATATTGAATCTAGGGATCGCCACATGCTGCGCAAACTCTCACTGGCTCTCGCCGTGTCTTGTGCGACCAACGGAATGGTCTGGGCAGCTGAAGCGCCCTTGTCCGCTCAAACCGATCTGGTCAGCGTCTATCAGGAAGCGGCCAGCAACAACGCCGACCTGGCCGCTGCCCGTGCCCAATATGGCGCACAGAAAGAAGTGGTGCCCCAGGCCCGCGCCGGTTTGCTGCCGAACCTGTCAGCCGGTGCCGACAGCAATAATGTGCGCACCCAGATCGACCAACCGGCCGCCACCGTCGACCGTGACGCCCACTCCTGGCGTGCAACCCTGAGCCAGCCGCTGTTTCGCGCCGACCGCTGGTTCCAGCTGCAAGCCGCCGAGGCCGTCAACGAGCAAGCCTCGCTGCAACTCTCGGCCACCGAACAGAACCTGATCCTGCAAAGCGCCGAAAATTACTTCGCCGTGCTGCGCGCCCAGGACAACCTGGCCTCCACCAGGGCCGAAGAAAACGCGTTCAAGCGTCAACTCGACCAGTCCAACGAACGCTTCGACGTGGGCCTGTCCGACAAGACCGACGTACTGCAATCCCAGGCCAGCTATGACACTGCGCGCGCCAACCGCATCGTTGCGCAGCGCCAGGTCGATGACGCCTTCGAAGCGCTGATCACCCTGACCAACCGCCAGTACAACTCGATTCAAGGCATCGTGCACACGTTGCCGGTGTTGCCGCCGTCACCGAACGACGCCAAGGCCTGGGTTGAAACCGCCGGTCGTCAGAACCTCAACCTGCTCGCCAGCAACTACGCCGTCACCGCCGCCGAAGAAACCCTGCGGCAGCGCAAGGCCGGCCACTTGCCGACCCTTGATGCCGTGGCGCAATACGAAAAAGGCGACAACGACGCGCTCGGCTTCAGCAACCCGAACCAACTGCCGGTGCCGTACGGTGGCGATGTGTCCCAACGCACCATCGGCCTGCGCCTGAACATCCCGATCTACAGCGGCGGCCTGACCAGCTCGCAAGTGCGTGAATCCTATTCACGCCTGGACCAGAGCGAGCAGCAGCGCGAAGGCTTGCGCCGTCAGGTGGTGGAAAACACACGCAACCTGCACCGCGCGGTGAACACCGACGTGGAACAGGTGCAGGCGCGCCGCCAGTCGATCATCTCCAACCAGAGCGCGGTGGAAGCCACGGAAATCGGTTATCAGGTGGGCACGCGCAATATCGTTGATGTGCTGGATTCGCAACGCCAGCTCTACGCGTCGGTGCGCAACTACAACAACAGCCGCTATGACTACATCCTCGACAACCTGCGTTTGAAGCAAGCGGCAGGCACGTTGAACCCGGGGGATTTGCAGGACTTGGCGCGTTATCTCAAGGCCGACTACAACCCGGACAAAGACTTCCTGCCGCCGGATTTGGCCAAGGCTGCCGCCGAACAGCTCAAGGCCCGCCCCGGTTCTTGAATACACCACACAACTAATGTGGGAGCGGGCTTGTGTGGGAGCTGGCTTGCCTGCGATGCAGGCACCTCGGTACTTCAAGTACACCGAGGTGATGCTATCGCAGGCAAGCCAGCTCCCACATTTTGCTCCGCGTTGATTCAGTGATTCAGCAGTCTGTCCAAGCCATCGAGCAAGCGCTTGAGCGCGCCCTGGTTGGCCTGCATCACTTTCAATCCTGCTGCAGCCATCTTGCGCGCGTCCTGCGGCAGTTCGAACAATTGCCGCACAGCCTCCGCCAACCCTTCGGCATCATCCACGGCTCGCAACGCCCCGGCTTCGCGCATCATCGCGGTGATGTCGAGGAAGTTGAATACGTGCGGCCCCATGATCACCGGCTTGCCAAGCGCCGCTGGTTCCAGCGGGTTGTGGCCGCCAGTGGCAACAAGGCTGCCGCCGACGAAAGCGCTGTCAGCCAACGCATACAGAAACAGCAACTCGCCCATGGTGTCACCCAGCAACACCGAAGTTTGCGCAGTCACCGGCTCACCGCTGGAGCGGCGCACCGTGGCAAAGCCGCGTTGCGTGCACAGCTCGAACATCGGGCCGAAGCGTTCCTGATGACGCGGCACCAGAATCAACAACGCATTCGGATAGCTGGCAAGCAATTGGCGATGAGCCGCGAGAACCACTTCGTCCTCACCTTCATGGGTACTGGCGGCAATCCACACCGGGCGCTCGCTGGCGCCCCATTGCTCGCGCAGGGCGGCGGCGCGCACCGGCAGTTGTGGGTCGATGGTCAGGTCGAATTTAATCGAGCCAGTGACCTCAACCGTTTCCGGGCGCGCGCCCAGGCTTAGATAACGCTGCGCTTCGGTGTGCGTCTGCACGGCAAACAGGCTCATTTCAGCGAGCATCGGCGCGGTCAGCTTGGCGAAACGTCCGTAACCCTTGGCCGAACGCGCCGACAATCGAGCATTGGCCAACGCAACCGGAATCCCGCGTTGAGCGCAGGCGTGAATATGGTTGGGCCACAGCTCGGTTTCCATGATCACCGCCAGTTTCGGCTGCACCCGATCAAGAAACCGCTTGGCCGCGCACGGCACGTCATACGGCAAATAGCAGTGCTGAATGCGCGGTTCATTGGCGAACAGCGCCTGAATACGCTCGGAACCCGTGGGCGTCATGCAGGTGACGGTAATCGGCAACGTGGGATGACGTTCCATCAGGCCGCGAATCATCGGCGCGGCGGCAATGCTTTCGCCGACCGACACCGCATGCACCCAAATCCCGCCCGGCTGCATCACCGGCACGCCATAGGAAAACCGTTCGCCGACGCGCTTGGCGTAGGCCGGCGCCTTGCGCGCGCGCAGCCACAGACGTAAAGCCACCAACGGCAGCGCCAGGTAAAACAGACAGCTGTAGAGAGTTCTATTCATGGCGGCGGAGTTTATCGGCTTTTTCAGTCGATCGCCTGCAAGCACTCGGCAAATCGTTCGGCCAGGAAACGCGCAGCAGGCCCGAGGTGCTCATCCCGGCGCCAGACCAATTCCACCACCAGCGCCGGCGGGGTCCATTCGCTGTGCAGTTCGACCATCTGCTGTTGATAGGTCGGGTACTGCACGATATGCCGGGGCAGCCAGGCCCAGCCCAGCCCACTCATCAGCCATTCGGCCAACACGTAGAAACTGTCGGCGCGCCACACCAGCGGGCTGGCGGCTTCACTGCCGGGGTAGACGCTGGTTTGGGTCGACATCAGCAATTGTCGAAACTGCGCCAGGCGCTGGCACGTGACATACGTGTCCTTTGCCAGCGGGTGATTCACGCCGCACACCGTGACCATTTCCACGCTGCCCACCACTCGCCGTTCAAGGGCTTCGGGGATTTGGTCGTGATAAAACAACAGGCCCAGGTCCGCCTTGCGCTCCAACAGCTTGCGCGCCACATCGCCCTGGGCGGCACTGGACAACTGCACTTCCAGATGCGGGTATCGCCCGGCCAATGCCTCAAGGCTGTCGAGCACCGGCTGGAACAGCATGGCTTCGTCCTGGGCCAGCCGCAGGCAGGCTTCTTCGCCGCGCGTCAGCGACAACGCGCGGCCATTGAGCCGCTCGCACTGGCGCAACACTTCGCGTGCTTCTTCCAGCAACACGCTGCCGGCTTCAGTCAGGGTCGGCTGGCGGCCACTGCTGCGTTCGAACAGGCTCAGGCCCAAATCCGCCTCCAGCAGCGCAATGCCGTTGCTCACCGCCGATTGCGCCTTGCGCTGGTCGCGCGCCACCGCCGAAAACGAACGCTGTTCAGCGACGCTGACGAACAAGCGCATCTGTTCGAGGTTCCACTGCACGCTCATGGCTCAACCCATCTTGATTTCGGATAGGTAATGACTTTATCCCATCTGCTGAAGCGTTAGAATGACGACCTTATTCAAATACGCTGCACACCGAGGACACCTCCATGAATGCTGCCTACGTTTATCTGGCCATCGCCATTTGCTCGGAAGTGATTGCCACCGTTTCCATGAAGGCCATCAAAGGCTGGAGTACGCCCATCCCGCTGCTGCTGGTGATCGTCGGCTACGGCGTGGCGTTTTGGATGCTCACCCTGGTGGTGCGCACCGTGCCGGTGGGCGTGGCCTACGCCGTGTGGGCGGGGATGGGGATTGTGATGGTCAGCGTCGCGGCGCTGTTTATTTACGGGCAAAAGCTTGATGTGCCGGCAATCATGGGCATGGGCCTGATTGTGCTGGGCGTGGTGGTGATTCAGCTGTTCTCCAAAACCGCCGGGCACTGACCCCGCCTCAACAGCCTGTATACTGCGCCTCTTGTCTTGAACACTGAGGTCGCCGATGCCATCCGTTATTTCCACCGACGTTCTGATTGTCGGCGCCGGGGTTGCCGGCCTCTGGTTGAATGCGCGCCTGCGCGGCCAGGGGTTTTCCACGGTGGTGGTGGAAAGCGCCACACTCGGCGGCGGGCAAAGCGTGAAGTCCCAGGGGATTATTCACGGCGGTGCGAAATACGCCCTGCACGGCGCCCTCACCGGCGCCTCCGAAGCGATTGCCGACATGCCGCGCCGCTGGCGTGAAGCGCTGGCGGGCAATGGCGAGCTGGACCTGTCCGGCGTGCGCTTGCTGTCCGAAGCGCATTACCTGTGGTCCCCCGGCACACTCGCCGGCAACCTCACCAGCTTCTTCGCCAGCAAGGCCGTGCGCGGGCGTGTCGATCAGGTCAAGGGCGACGAGTTGCCCCCGGCCCTGCAAGACCGCCGCTTCAAGGGCAAGGTCTATCGCCTCGCGGAACTGGTGGTCGACGTCCCGAGCCTGGTCGCACGCCTGGCGCAATTGGCCGGAGACGGCTTGCTCGCCGGGCAACACATCGAACCGCTGCTGGACGGCGACACGCTGGTGGGCTTGAAGGTGGACGGTCGCGAGATCCGCGCCCAGCGCATCGTCTTGAGCGCAGGCGGCGGCACGGCGGATTTGCTCAGCGCCCTGGGCCTCAGCAAGCCGGCCATGCAGAAACGCCCGCTGCACATGATCATCGCCAAAGGCCCGGGCCTCAAACCGCTGTACGCCCACTGCCTGGGCGGCGGCACCAAACCGCGCATCACAATCACTACCCACCCGGCCGCCGATGGCAATTGGGTGTGGTACATGGGCGGCGACATTGCCGAGGCGGATGGCGTGGCGCGCACACCTGAAGAACAGATCGCCACCGCGCAAAAAGAGCTGGCGCAACTGCTGCCGTGGATCGACATGAGCCAGACCCAGTGGGCCACCCTGCGCGTCGACCGCGCCGAGCCGCTGCAATCGGGCCTGACCCGCCCGGACAATGCCTTTCTCGCCGATCAAGGCCGCCTGCTCGTCGGCTGGCCGACCAAGTTGGCCCTCGCGCCGGACTTCGCAGACCGCGTGCTCAACGCCCTAGAGCGCGACGGCATCCGCCCAAGCGCCACAGACGCCCTGCCTGACTTGCCGAAACCGGCCCTCGGCCTACCTGCCTGGGAGCAACTGTTGCCATGAGCCTGCCAACCCTGCACGACTTGCATCGCCCGCTGGGCAACACTGGCCTGCTGGTCTCGCCACTGGGCCTGGGCACAGTCAAGCTGGGCCGCGACCAAGGGGTGAAATACCCCAATGGTTTCCAGATTCCCGATGATGACGAAGCGCGGATGTTATTGCGCCAGGCCCGACAACTGGGCATCAACCTGATCGACACCGCACCTGCTTATGGCCGCAGCGAGGAGCGCCTTGGCCCGCTGCTGCGTGACCAGCGCAAGGACTGGGTGATTGTCAGCAAGGTCGGTGAGGAGTTCGAAGCGGGCGTGTCCCATCACGATTTCAGCGCGGCCCATACGCGGATGTCGATTGAGCGCAGCTTGAAACGCCTTGAAACGGATTTCATCGACCTGGTGCTGGTGCATTCCGATGGAAATGACCTTCACATCCTCAACGACTGCAAAGTCTACGAGACCCTGGAAGCGTTGAAAAAAGAAGGCAAGATTCGCGGTTTCGGCTTCTCCGGCAAAACCGTTGAAGGCGGCGTGAAGGCTCTGGAAAGGGGCGATTGCGCGATGGTCACCTACAATTTGAACGAACAGAGCGAGAAAGCCGTGATTGATTACGCGGCGGCCCATGGCAAAGGCATCCTGGTGAAAAAGGCGCTGGCCAGCGGCCACGTGTGCCTGGAGCCGGGAATGGATCCAATTCGTGCCAGTTTCATGTTGTTGTTTGCGCAAACGGGCGTCGCCAGTGCTATTGTCGGGACCATTAATCCGCTGCACCTGGCCCATAACGTGGCGACCGCTGCCCAAGTCATTCGTCAACTCTGATGCCGCCCACGCGGCCGACACCGTCGCAAGAAGGAGCCGACATGCCGCGAACGCTCATAAGAAAAAACCCGAGCAACTTCAAAACACTGCCGCTGCACGTCGAAGCCACACCCGAAGGCCTGAGTTACCAGAGCGTGGGCATGCCGCTCAACTTCGCCCAGACCCTGCAACGGCGCAAGCCGGTGGAGGTAGCAAACCCCGAGCGTTTTGCTGTGGAGTTGGCCAACCTCGGTGTGTCGGTACGCCTGACCCTGCATTGGCAAAACAAGGATTACTGGGTGCTGGTACGTCAACGCCGCCAGGACCGTGGCGACGTGGTGCTCAAGCTGATTTCCGGCTACGTCCCTGCCCATGAACTGAACCTGCCGCTGCATACCGCCATCCAGGAAATTGCCGAAGAATGTTTGCTGGAGACGCCCGAAGGCTGGCTCGGCGGGCGCTTCAATGACACCTGGCTGCCGGCGCCCTACTCCGCCGCCCTGCATTACCGCGAGGCCCTGCCTTTTCGCTTGAGCCCGCTGTCTGGCGCCGCGCGCCCGGTGCGCTGCGCGACCACCCAACTTATCGAACGCCCACGCGCCTATGTGCACTTGCCCACGGCGTCGTTGCAGTTGATTTACGACTTGCGACTGGAGGTGCCGAAGGAAGCCAAGTCCCTCAGCCTGTTCCATGTGGATGAACGGCTGGAAGGCGACCAACTGGTGGCGCGCCTTGACCGCCAGCGGCCGGACTTGTACCTGATGCCGTTGAAAGACGGGCAACCGATTGCCGAGTTGTACACCGTCAAGAAAGACCAGCTCATCCCGGCCAGCACCCGCGGTTTATACCTGGCGGAAAGCTTCGCGTTGCAGGAAGGCTGGCTGGTGCGGGACGAGCGGATTCGCTGGAAGGATTGGTTGCGTCAGCAAGGCTTGGCACAGCCTGAAAAAGAGTCGAAGCTCAAGCGCTTGACGGGTAAGGCAAAGCAGATGCTGCGCAAGATTGTGCCGAAGAAAAAAGCCAGCCACTGAACTCACAGACGAAGTAGATCAAATGTGGGAGCGGGCTTGCTCGCGAATGCGTCGTGTCAGTCAGTACATCTGTAACTGATACACCGCATTCGCGAGCAAGCCCGCTCCCACATTTGATTGCGTTCAGCCGTTGAGCAGGCGCTCCAGGCCGACCTTCAGCGGCGTCGGCTCAGGCAGCGTGAAACTGGCCAAAAGCCGCTGGTTATTCGCCCGCGAATGCCGGATATCCCCCAACCGCGCAGGCCCGTAAGTGATCGCCGGCAATGCGCCCACTACCTCTTCGAGCGCCTGCAACACCTGCTTGAGCGTTGTGGTGCGGTTCCAGCCGACATTGATCGCACCCACCGGCGCATCCGGTACCTCGATGGCTTGCACCAGCAAATCCACCAGATCTTCCACGTACATGAAATCGCGGGTTTGCTCGCCGTCGCCGAACACGGTAATCGGCACGCCTTGCTGCACGCGCTCGCTGAAGATGCTGATCACGCCGGAATACGGCGATGACGGATCCTGACGCGGCCCGAAGATATTGAAGAAGCGAAAGATCACCGGCTCCAGGCCATGCTGGCGGCGGTAGAAGTCGAAGTAGTGCTCGCCGGCCAGCTTGTCCGATGCATACGGCGTCAACGGCGCCTTGGTGGTCTCTTCGTCGATCGAAGCACCTTCGCCATTGTTGCCATACACCGCCGCGCTGGAGGCAAATACCACGCGCTTCACACCGGCTTTGCGCATGGCCTCGCAGACATTCAAGGTGCCGACGAAATTGCTCTGGTGTGTGCTGACCGGGTCATCGACCGAGGCTTGCACCGACGCCACGGCGGCCAGGTGCACCACCGCCGTCGCGCCGATGGCGGCGTGCGCCACCCGTTCGGCATCGGCCACATCGCCTTCAATCAGTTCGACGCGCGGGTTGTCCAACGGCAGATTGCTGCGTTTGCCGGTGGACAGGTCATCCAGCACCCGCACGGCATAGCCCTTGGCGAGCAACGCATCGACCAGGTGCGAGCCGATAAACCCAGCGCCGCCGGTGATCAGAATCCACTGCTCAGCGTCACTCATTGTTGCGAATCTTCTCGACAATGGCCGTGGTCGAGCTGTTCTCAACCAGGCCCAACACTTTGACCGTGCCGCCGTAGGCACTGACGATATCGGCCCCCACTACCTGGTCGACGGAATAATCGCCGCCCTTGACCAGCACGTCCGGCTTGACCTGGGCCAGCAGGTTTTCCGGGGTACCTTCAGAGAAGCTGATCACCCAGTCCACGGCGCCCAAGCCGGCCAAAACGGCCATGCGCCGATCGACACTGTTGATTGGACGGCCCGGGCCTTTCAGGCGGCTGACCGACGCGTCATCGTTGACCGCGACGATCAAACGATCGCCCTGGGCGCGCGCCTGTTCCAGGTAGGTCACGTGACCGGCGTGGAGGATGTCGAAGCAGCCGTTGGTGAACACAATGCTTTCGTTGTGGGCGCGCGCATCGTCAATCGCCAGCAGCAATTGTTCGATAGTCAGCACGCCACGTTCCGAGCCTTCGGAGCGCTGAATCGCACGGCGCAACTCGGGAGCGCTGATAGCAGCGGTACCCAATTTGCCCACCACAATGCCCGCCGCCAGATTGGCCAGGGCCACGGCGTGGGGCAATTCCTCACCGGCCGCGATGGAGGCGGCCAGGGTGGAAATAACGGTATCACCGGCGCCAGTGACGTCGAACACTTCACGGGCGCGCGCCGGCAGGTGCATCGCCGGGTGGCCCGGGCGCAGCAGGGTCATGCCGTGTTCGCCACGGGTGACCAGCAAGGCGCCGAGGTCGAGGTCGGCCATCAGCGTCGCGCCCTTGGTCACCAGCTCGTGCTCATCTGCGCAACCGCCGACGATGGCTTCAAACTCGCTGAGGTTTGGCGTGATCAGGCTGGCGCCCCGATAAATCGAGAAGTCCTTGCCCTTGGGATCGGCCAGTACGGGAATGCCTCGGGCCTTGGCGGCCTTGATCAGTTCCTGGTGATTCTTCAGGGCGCCTTTGCCGTAATCCGACAGCACCAGCACCTTGATGCCTTCGAGCAACGAATCAACCTGGCCGCTGAGGGCCAGGGCGTCGGTGGCGAAGGGTTCTTCGAAATCGATACGCAGCAATTGCTGGTGACGGCTCATGACCCGCAACTTGACCGTGGTCGGCTGATGGGCAATGCGCTGAAACAGCGCGCGCACGCCAGCACCGCGCAGGCTGTTGGCCAGGCTGTCGGCGGCTTCGTCGTCGCCGGTCACACCCACCAGGGAGGCCGGGGCGCCGAGGGCGGCAATATTGAGGGCAACGTTGGCAGCGCCGCCTGGGCGGTCTTCGATTTGCTCGACCTTGACTACCGGTACCGGCGCCTCAGGGGAAATCCGTGAGGTACCGCCATGCCAGTAACGGTCGAGCATGACATCGCCGACCACCAAGACAGGGGCTTGATCGAATCGCGGCATGGACAACTTCATGGAGCAACCCACATACAAAATGAACAGGGGCGCGATATTAGCACAGGGTTACAGGAGGCTTGTCGCGGGCGTGACAGAAGATGGTGTGGCGAGGGAGCTTGCTCCCGCTGGACTGCGCAGCAGGCCCATTTTCAGGGCCGCTTCGCGTCCCGGCGGGAGCAAGCTCCCTCGCCACAAAAGCCCGCTCCCACAGAGATTCAGGTGATGTCGGCCGGCAGGGGTGCATCCAGGCCCATGGCATGCAGGCGGGCGTAATAGCCGTTCTGTGCCAACAACTCGCCGTGGGTGCCGCGTTCAACGATGCGGCCGTCATCCATCACCAGAATCAGGTCGGCTTTCTCGATGGTGGATAAGCGGTGCGCGATCACCAGAGTCGTGCGGCCCTGCATGACTTTGTCCAGGGCGGCCTGAATGTGCCGTTCGGACTCGGTATCGAGCGCCGAGGTGGCCTCGTCGAGAATCAGCAGCGGCGCGTTCTTGAGCAAGGCCCGGGCGATTGCCAGACGCTGACGTTGACCGCCGGACAACAGCACGCCATTTTCGCCGACCTGTGTGTCGAAGCCTTTTGGCAACTGGTCGATGAAGTCTTTGGCATAGGCATCTGCCGCCGCGGCCTCAACGTCTGCCCGTGGTGCACCGGCCAAATCGCCGTAGGCAATGTTGTTGGTCACGGTGTCGCTGAACAGGGTGACGTGCTGGGTGACCTGGGCAATGTGCTTGCGCAGGTTGAGCAGCTTGTAGTCTTCGATTTCTACGCCATCGAGCAGGATTTCACCGCTTTCGTGGTGATAGAAACGCGGAATCAGGCTGGCCAGGGTCGACTTGCCACTGCCGGAACGGCCGACGAGGGCGATCATCTGCCCAGGTTCGGCGGTGAAGCTGATGTCCTTGAGCACGTGGCGTTCGGTGCCTGGGTACGTGAAGTTCAGATTGCGCACGTCCAGACGGCCGCTGACCTTGTCGCGCTCGACGGTGCCGCCGTCGACTTCCTGTTCTTCGTCCAGCTGTTCGAAAATACTTTCGGCACCGGCCACACCTTTCTGGATGGTCGAGCTGACTTCAGACAATTGGCGGATCGGCTTGGGCAGCAGGCCCGCCAGCGTGATGTAAGCCACCATGTCACCCGCCGACGCGTCGCCACGAAGGTAAAGCACGAGGAACATCAGCACCGCCATGGCGGTATAGATCACCAACTGCAGCGCCGGGGTGTAGATCGCCCCGGTGCGGGTCATGCTCAGTTGTTTGTTGGTGTTGCTCAGGCTGGCCTTGAGGAAACGCTTTTCCTCGTAGATCTCACCGCCAAAGCTGCGCACTACGCGGTAGCCCTGGATGGTTTCAGAGGCGACGTGGGTCACGTCGCCCATGGCCACCTGAATCTTCTTGCTCTGCTTGCGGAATTTCTTGCTGGCGGTTCTGACCATCACGGCAATCAACGGCAGGATGGCGACCATCACCAGCGTCAGGCGCCAGTTCATGAACAGCAGCGAGGCGAACAGGAAGATCACCGTCATGCCTTCGCGAATCACAACCTTGATGGCATCGGTCGCCGCACCCGTGACCATGGTCACGTTGAAGGTGATGCGAGAAATCAAGTGCCCGGAATTGTGGTTATCGAAGTAGCGGTTCGGCAATGTCAGCAGGTTGTTGAACAACTGCACACGCAGGTCGTGGACAAGGCCCAGCGAAACCTTGGCCAACAGGTAGTTGCCCAGAAACGAACCCAAACCCTGCCAGGCGGCGATCAAGATGATCAACAGCGGCACGGCTTGCAACAATTGCAGATCCCGCAGCAGCGGTACGCTTGGGAACAGCACCGCTTCGGGGTTGGACAGGCCGTCGACGAAGTACTTGAGAATGTACCCCAGCATGGGCTGGGTCGACGCGAAAATCAGAAATCCAATGATACTCAGCGCAAACAAGCCGGCATAGGGCTTAACGTAGGTGAGCAGACGGAAGTATATTTTCAAGCTCGAAGGGCTTGCGCTCGGACTAGAGTCGGTCATATCACGCGGCGTTTTGAAAAAGGATGCTGACTTTAGCACAGCTTCTCTGTTGTACTTGCACCCGGCATGACCCTCAGCCCGGCTGGATCCAATTGGCGACATCATATAGCCACCACTCTAACATGGTCGGCTTTCTCTATTCTGGAATGGCTTTTACTGTATGCAGTCCAAGCGTCTTCACTATGGCTCAAATCGCGTTTTCGACTTCCTGGTTCTGTGGATTTTGCCCATTGGCTTATTTTTGCTGCTAAGTGCGCTGTTCATCGTGACCAACCGCAATACGTTGCATAAGTTTTACTATGGCTTTTTCAGTGCACCGACCCTGCTGCTGCTGTGCTTGCGCCCTCGAGAGCTGAAAGAATTGCTGCGCGAACCACTGGTGCTCGCATTCGCTGCATTTTGCATCTGGGCGCTGATCACGCTGTTCTGGAGCCATGCTCCCGATGTCGACTCCGACCTTTTCAAACGACCGCTGCACACCTTCATGCTGTTCGGCGGGTGCGGGCTGCTGCTGCATTACCGCAACGACCTGTTCAAACCGATTTTCTTCGGCGCTGCGGTGATTGCACTGGTGGTATGCGCGTGCAACCTGGCGGCTTTCTTCAAAGGTTTCGAGCCTGGCATGCGCATGATCGGCGGTCGTGGCGCCCTCGACAACCCGCTGCTTAGCTCTCACGTCTTCGGCTTTTTCTGCGTTTACTGGCTGTATGTGTGCATCACCTGCCGGCGCCTGCAGGTGTTGTGGTTGAGCGTGCCCGCGCTGGCGGTGATGACGGCCGCAGTCCTCGCCACCGGCTCCCGAACCCCTTTGGTTGCACTGACCATGGGCGTGCTGTGGATAACCTTCGTCAGCCGTAACCGTCGCTCTGCGCTACTCATGACTACCCTGATCGTGGCGACAGCAGCGCTTCTCGTGTTTTATCCCGAAGCGATCACTGAACGCGGCAGTTCGTTCCGCTTCCAGTTGTGGGGCTTGACGATGCAACGCATCGCTGAATACCCATGGATCGGCCACAGTTTCAATTCCGACCTGCTGCTGTCGGTGGAAGGGATGTCGCTGGTTGAGCCCCACAGCTTTGCCCTCGGCGTGCTCTACTACGTCGGCATCATCGGTTTTATCCCGTGGGCCTTCATGCTCTGCTGGGGCCTGTACAAAGGCTTCGAGCAACGGGCTAAACCGCTGTTCATCCTGGCATCGACACTCTTGGCCTACGGCATCGGCGCCGGCCTCACCGAAGGCGGTGGCATTCTGTCGCGTCCCAAGGAGCATTGGTTCCTGCTGTGGATTCCGTTGGCAATTCTGGCCGGCCTGAGCATCGCCCAACGCCGCCGCAGCATGCTGCGCATGCCGGTGCAGAGCCTCAAGCCGCAAGCGTTTGATCAACTGAGCCGCAACGCTCACGTGATCGAAGCCGATGGCCTCGGCCCGAAAGTGCTACGCCTGGAAGACGGCCGTTTCCTCAAAGTGTTCCGCCCACGCCGCTGGTATACCTCGGGCAGCTTCAACCCTTACTCCGAGCGGTTCGCGAGCAACAGTGAGCAATTGCGCACGCTGGGCATCCCTTCCCCGGAAATTCTCAACCTCTATGAAATGCACGATGGCAGCAGCGCTGTCGTCTACACACCGCTGCCCGGCCTGACCCTGCGTCAGGCGCTGCAAAGCCTGGACAGCAGCCTGCGCGAGTCACTGGTAGAACGTTTCGGCCGCTTCGTCGCACTGCTGCATGAACGCGGCGTGTACTTCCGTTCGCTGCACTTGGGCAATGTGTTGCTGATGGATGACGGCGAATTTGGCTTGATTGATGTGGCCGACCTGCGCATCTTCCCGTCCTCTCTGCGCAATGCACTGCGCCAGCGCAACCTGAACCATATGCAACGCTACCCGCAGGACCGCAACTGGCTGTTCGAATCGCACTTCGAACAATTGGCCCAGGGCTATGCATCGGTAGCGTCGCCGCAAGCGACGGCAAAAATCCGCGAGCAGGTTCAGTCACTCGCTCGCCCTGCTGCCTGAGCCATTTGAAAGATGCGCCCCCTAGAGGCATAGGTATCTACACAACTTTTAGAGGCTGGCGAATCTCTCTGTGGCGAGCGGGCTTGTCGAATCGTCGCACCGCCCGCGTTGGGCTGCGTAGCAGCCCCAGAAACAGCCACTACGAAGTGTCTGACACACCGTATTCTTCTTTACTGGGGCTGCTTCGCAGCCCAACGCGGGCGGTGCGACGATTCGACAAGCCCGCTCGCCACGAAAGCCCTGCCTACTGGGGTTTAAGCGTCTAGCTCGATTTGTGTAGATACCTATGCCCTAGAGGAGCGCACGCAGTCGCGGTCAGTCTTTTTCCAGCGGGGAAAAATACAGCCGCATCAAGCCCCGCCACGTTTTCTTGTTCCATGCCCGAAACGGAATCTGCGCGAGCAGCTCCCTCGCCAACGCGCGGTTGCGATTGGACGTTTTGAGGAACATGGAACTGAGAAACTTGTAACGCACCTCGTCGTATTGCGGATGGTCACTGAACAACGCGTACGAACGCAGGATATTGTCGATCATGAAGCGGTGATTCTTGTACGAGTTGGTGGCGTGCTTGCGGTAGCGCGCCATGACCACGTTCAAACCGTCGATGAAATATCCGGCGTGGGTAATTTTCAATTCAATCAGCAAATCTTCCAGGCGGATTTCAGGGTCGAAACCGCCGACCTTCTCCAGCGCTTCGCGGCGGATCATCAGCGTGGGCGCAGGCGGATAAGGCTTGCGCTCCATGAACAAGTCGTCGAAGTCCAAGCGCCGGAAAGGCACATCCCGACGCTGGCGCTTTTCCGGAAACAGCTCACCCTGGGAATCGATCAGTTCGATGTTCCCCGCGCAAATCCCCACCTCGGGCTTGCCGTCCATATAGGCCACCTGGGTCGCAATGCGCTCGGGCAACATAATGTCATCGGAGCCGAACGGCACAATCAGCGGGCCCTGGGACCGTGCAATGGCACCGTTAAGCGTGTTGGTCAGCCCTTGGTTCTGCTGCACGCGAAAATCGAAGGTGTGATGTTCCTGCAACCGGCGAATGCGCTCGACGCTGTCGTCTGTCGAACCATCGTCAATCACCAGCAATTCGATGTTGGGGTACGTCTGGTTCAGGACGCTGAGGATGCTGTTCTCAATGTAGGGCGCATGGTTGTAAGACGCGATGATCACGGTGACCAAAGGCTGAGGCTGGTTCATACACTGTTCCCGTGTGCTTGAGCCAATCCGGCATCAATCAGTTCCAGGTATTCCTGACGGAAGACCTCAATGTCGTGCTGCGCCTGAAGGTACCTGTAAGCCTGTTCGCCCTTCTGCGCCAGCGCCTCAACGGGCAGCGCCAGGTAGGTGTCCAGCGCCCCGGTCAGTTCGGGGACATTGGCCGGTTCGACCGCCAGGCCACCCGCTCCCTCAATCAGTGGCAGCATGGCCGGCACGCTTGAAGCGATCACCGGCAGGCGGCCGCTCATACCCTCCAGCAGCGCCAGGCCCAGGCCTTCTGCCAGCGACGGCATGGCCCAAATATCGAAAGCGCGCACGTACTGCAGGGCATTCTCCTTGAAACCCAACAAATGCACGCGCCCGTCCAGACCAAGGCTTTGGATTTGCGCGGCCAGGTTGGATTCCTCGCGCCCCGCGCCAATGATGGCGAGTTGTGCTGTGGGGTACTTGTCTTTGAGTGCGGCGAACGCCTGCAACAAATAGGTGTGGCCCTTGACGGGCACCAGGCGCCCCAGCGCGCCGATCAGACGTACCGAAGGGTCGATGCCGAGCAACTCGCGTGCACGTTCGCGCGAATGCTGCAGGGCTTCAGCCTGCTCGATGTCGATGGCGTTGGTGATGGCGTAGGTATTGCTGTCAGTAAAGCCGCACTGGCAGTCCAGCAGGTACTGTTTGACCGCAGGTGACACTCCGACAAAACGCCAGTGTTCGTCGATCCAGCGCTGCGCCTGCTTGCGCCGGTAGAGACGGTCATACTCGCCGAAGCCGTGGGAGATGCCGATACACAGCGGGATCTCCAACCAGCGGTTCAGTTGCAACATCATGTTGACCGGCTTAAAGCGGTTGCACACCACGACGTCGAACTTTTCCCGGCGGCAGAACTTGTACAGCTGCCACATGGCGCGCAGCCTCAAGCCTTTGAGGGATTTGTCGGAAAACTCGAAGTAGACCGATGTGCCCGCGCGACTGACCGGCGCGCCGGGCCCAGGACGGCCACGCAGGAACGCTGCCGTGACCTCATAGCGGTCTGCCGGCAATGCCTTGACGATCTGCTCGGCAAGGTCGGCAAAGTCATGGGATTTAACATTGTAGTCAGGCTGCAATTGCAGAACCTTGAAACGCCGACTCATAACTCTCCTCGATGGAAACCTGTGGCATCAACAACCCAAGAGGGTTGCGCAGCCAGCGCCTCAACGGACTCGTCGCTGGGCGACGGTAATAACGGCCACTGATTACGCTTCCAACAGACAAAATGGAAATACGGAAATTCCCGCTCGCCATCCCTGTCATTGGTCAGCCGACCGTTGTTCCAGAACCATTGATGAGGGAAGCGATCACTGCCGTCATGCCACTTGATGACGCCACCCGGCGTGCTGAACGCCTCAGTGAATTCACTGCGTCGACGCCAGGGATTGAACTTGCCCACCAGGTTGAACAACGGTTTCGGGAAATTCTTGCGCCACAGGAAAATACGGCTGAACGCGCCCTCATCCAGCGCATGATGCGCCTGACAGGCGAAACGCGCTTCCCAATCCTTGATCTGCATGAACGCATGCCGTTTTCTGGCGGTATTGCGAAGCAGGCACAAATGGCCGGCGACCCGGCGCTCATGGGTCGAAAACAAGTCATAGCGGGCCAATCGCTCGGCGGTGAAGTAATTGCGCAGGTTGCCGTAGATAAGGTCCAGGTCGCCAAACGCCCAGAAATCATAGCCATCGAGGCGATCCGCATGGATATGCCCGAGTGCCGGCTTTATGTCACACAACTTGTAAGGCGCTTGAGGCGCAAAGTTGATGTTCAGGCGCTGCGAAACCAATGCGCAATAATCGGCAAACGTGATGCTTTCAATCTTGACGTTGTCCGGCACGTTTTTGGGCATTGGGCAATCGCTGAATAGCAGCCAGTCAATGTCCGCGTTGCGCCGACAGCTTTCGAGGAAAAAAGGCATCCAGAATGGCCAGCGGCCAAAGTAAGGAATAATGAAAAGAATGCGGGGGCACTGATTTATCACTCTGGGGACTCACTGTCATTGAGGCGGGAGCGCTCTTCGCTCCATCACGTTACGTTACTTATGATTGATGAACCAAAAAAGCTCATGGCGCCGGATGGCTTTGCGGAAGAACTCGTTCTCTCCCCAGGGCGAGACGGCTCTGCCTGCCAACAGGCGCTGAATGACACGCCGAACGCGCCGTTTGAACGGCATCCTCGGCTGCAAGTCATGCATCATGCCAAGCGACATCGCCTTGTCACACTGCTGCTCTTGAGATACCGGCAGGCAATAAGGCTGCAAAGTGTACGTTGAATCAAAGCATGGCGGCAAAGCGATACCAGCGCCCGAATCGCCCATCGGCCAGCGGTCATTGTCATGCAAATGGTTGGCGTAACCCAGCAACGTGGTCGGCTGCCATTCGAGCCCCTGCAATGCTTCCAACACGGCTTGCTGAGCGCAGATATGGTCAGGGTGCGGATCCAGCACCGCATGAGGCAGCACGATAACCTCCGGACGCGCCATCAACAGCACCGCGCGAAGATCAGCCAGCAGGTTGTTCCAGGTCGGTCGACCGTCAGCATCGGCAGGCAACGTGAACGGGTTGAACTGGCGAAACACACGAATATCATCCAGGTCGGCTTCCCGGGACGCTACCGCCCGGTCAGGCTCGGCCTTCATCGCCGCCAGCTGCAGGCAAAAATACCCCAACTGCACGCAATGCTCCTGCGCCACCCCGGCCCAACGCGGCACGGCAATGCTGTCCCAGGCACGCAAGCGGCCCTTGAGCCGCGCCGCCGCAGGCTTGTTCAGGCCCATGTGCTGATAGTGTTCGGCTTCAATTTCGCCAGCCGTCAACGTCACGACCCAGGGTTGCGTCGCCTGGCAGTAGAGACCAAAGGCTGCCAACTCGGCGTCGTCGGCGTGGGGGGCAATCACCATCACCCGCTGCCGGCGCACGTCGGGTTGGCGGAAGACTGATAAAACCGGCGAGCCCTGCACGCGGCAGAAGCGACTGCGCAGCAGCAACTGCCCATCGAGAAGCGCTTGCGCTTGGCCGGTCAGGTTCAGGTAGCGCAAGCCATTCACGCCGCGCTCGAACACCTGACGGTCACCGTCGGGCAAGGCAATGAACGGATCGATAAAGCGGCCCAGCCAATTGCTCTTGAGGCGCAGCGCCAGGATCAGCGTTTCATCGCCGGCCAGCTTTAAAGGCTGGCTGAGCACCAGGCGACCCTGCTCCAGGCTGACTTCAGGCTGCTCGGTGTCCGCCGCAAATTGATACTGATAGTCGTCTTTGGGCGAGTAGAAAAGGTGATCGGCAAACCACGCTTCATGCGCCACCCAGGCCAGCACCGCCAGCACCAGCGGCAACCACCAGGCCACGAGCACACCCACGGCCACCAACAGCAACAACCCAACCAGCAGGCTGATGCGTTTATGGCGGCGATGACGCTTTAGCAGCGCCTGCTTGCGGCTCACGGACTCACTCATGTTTTGAATACCGGCACGGGGTTGCACCAACGGTCCTTGTATTCACGGTCGGCGCGGCCAAACGAAAACCGCAGCGGCTTGCCGACTGCCCGCGCCTGTTCCCAGGCACTTTGTGTGTTGAGGAAACTCAGCACGCTGCCTGGGCTGAACGCGCGCGTTTCGGGGTCAACACCGCCGTTGATGTACTCAACGCTGACCCACTGCGGCGCTTCAACGCGGTACACCAACTGGATGGCAATCGGCGCATCGTTAAGGAAAATCACCGAACCGATCAGCCATTCGCGCAATAACTCGATGACCTGCGCCATGTGCTCGGCGCCGGTGGCGGCAAAACCCCAGCGGCGCTGGAACAGATCGCAGTAGATCGCCGCCAGCTCAGCGCTGGAAAATTCCTGCACCGTACGCACCACGCCACCGGCTTCCTCGAGCAGACGCAGCTCACGGCGCTGGTTGTAGCGAAATTTTTTCGACAGCTCTTCAGGGCTGCGCGCCATGGCCAACTGTTCGGCCTGCAGCTTGATACCGGCAAACCGGCCTTCATTCAGCGCCGACAAGTAACGGCCGCGATGGCGCAGCGGAACCTGGGCGTCGGCAGCGGCGGGCAGGATCAGCTCGGCATTGCCCAGGTCAAACAAGCCTTTCTTGCCCTGACGCTTGAGCACGTCCTTGGACAAAGCCAGATCCTGGCCCCAGGTGGCGATGCTCGCCTTAAGTTCGCCGCCCTGCTCCCACGCCAGATAGCGCACGGGGATTTCAGCCAGCCCGGCCAGCCGCTCAACCACCTGCGGATGGGTCGCCACACTGCCACCAAAACGCTGCCAGGCAGCGCTGTAGGTGCAGGCATCAACGACGGACCAGCCACGCTCGCGCCAGCCTTGGAATCGATTGAGCATCAAGCCCTCGCGGTCAGTTCGATGACGTGAGGCAACTGCCAGAACGTCGCGCGTACCGCCTGATCCGAGAACCGCGCGTGCAGGCGCTCCAGCATCATTTCGGCACATTGCTGGTGCTGTTGACGGTCCATCGCCGCCAGGTGCCGAAGCCCTTGGCCCAGGTGGTCGGCATCGCCGAAGGGAAACAGGATCCCCACACCGTCAACCACTTCCCGGGCGCCACCGCAGGAGGTGGCCAGCAGCGGCACGCCAGCGGCCATGGCTTCGAGCAACACCATGCCAAACGGTTCATGGTCGGAACTCAACGCAAACACATCGAACGCACGGAAATACCGGCGCGCGTCCGGCACTTGGCCAAGGAACAGCACGCGGTCGGCAATATCCAGCTCGCGGGCCAGGGCCTTGAGGTCCTTTTCCAGGCGCCCGGTGCCGAGGATCGCCAGGCGACTCTGCGCCGGCAAATGCGCCAATGCACGGGCAAAGCCCTTGATCAGCGTGGCTTGGTCCTTGTCCGGGTGCAGGCGGCCGACGTTACCGACCACCCATTCATCCGGCGACAACCCCAAGGCGTCGCGCGCAGCTTCGGCCGGCACTTGCAGCGCTTGCATGGCCTCAACGTCGATGCGGTTATACAAGGTCTGGATGCGCGCCGCAGGCCAAGCCGGCAGGCAGCGACGCATGTCATCGCGCACCGCATCAGACACACCGAGCAGGCTCAGGCGCTTGCGAAAAATCGACGCGAACAGTTTGCGGGTGCCGCGCTTGTAGTCACCAAATGCGTGATGCACACCGATCACCGGCAGGCGCGTACCCAGCAGTGCGATATAGATCGGCTTGAAGCGGTGAGCGATGCAAAAACTGAAATTGCGCGATGCGGCAATCTTGCGCAGCTCACGGATGGCACCCAGCTTCAGGCCACGAATGGCCTTGGAGCTGAATTCCATGAACAACACTTCATCACTGGCACAACCGGCGGCGACATCGGGGTCGGCGACCCCGGTGAGAAACACCGTCGTCACCTTGTAGCCGGAGCCTGCGAACAGGCTCGCGTACTGTCGCGCGCAATCCAGAAACGGCCCGTCATAGCCGTGGCAGAACTGCAGGACGTGACGTTCAGCCGACCGTGTCATAAGGGTCCACGCCGTCTTTGACGACCAGGATGTCTTCCATGATCAGGTACTCGAGGTCCGAGCCGAAAAACATGTTCAGCGCGTCGGTTGGCGAGCAGATCATCGCTTCACCACGACGGTTGAGCGAGGTGTTCAGCGACACGCCGTTGCCGGTCAGCACTTCCAGCTCTTTCATCATGTCGTAGTAGCGCGGGTTGTATTCGCGCTTGAGCACCTGGGCGCGGGAGGTGCCATCTTCATGGACCACTTCCGGCACACGGGTTTTCCACTCTTCAGACACTTCAAAAGTGAAGGTCATGAACGGCGCCGGGTGATCGACCTTGATCATCAGCGGGGCCACGGTGTCGAGCATCGACGGGCAGAAAGGCCTCCAGCGCTCGCGGAACTTGATCTGGTGGTTGATGCGGTCAGCCACGCCGGTGGCGCTCGGGCAACCGATGATCGAACGACCGCCGAGGGCACGCGGGCCAAACTCCATGCGGCCCTGGAACCAGGCCACCGGGTTGCCGTCGACCATGATTTTGGCGATGCGCTTGGGCATGTTTTCGATCTGGCGCCACTTGGGCTTGCTCGCATGCTTGGCGCATGCGGCGATCACGTCTTCGTTGCTGTAGGACGGGCCGAGGTAGACGTGCTCCATCTTCTCCACCGGCACACCACGGGCGTGGGACACATAGGCCGCCGCGCCCACCGCAGTACCCGCATCACCGGACGCAGGCTGCACGAACAGTTCCTTCACGTCGTCACGGGCGATGATTTTCTGGTTCAGCTTCACGTTCAGCGCGCAACCGCCAGCGAAGGCCAGCTTGCCGGTGTCTTTGAGGATGTCGCCCAGGTAATGGTCGATCATCTGCAACGCCAGCTTCTCGAACAGCGCCTGCATGCTGGCCGCGTAGTGGATGTACGGCTCGTCGGCGATGTCGCCTTCGCGTTTTGGGCCCAGCCACTCGATCAGTTTTGGCGAGAAGTAGAAACCCTTGCCCTTCTCTTTGTAGCGGCGCAGGCCAATGACGTTGGCGTAGTCGGTGTTGATCACCAGCTCGCCGTTTTCAAAGGAGGCCAGGCGCGAGAAATCGTATTTGCTGGCATCGCCGTACGGCGCCATGCCCATGACCTTGAACTCGCCGTCGAGCATCTCGAAACCGAGGAACTCGGTGATCGCGCCGTAGAGGCCGCCGAGGGAGTCCGGATCGTAGAATTCCTTGATCTTGTGGATCTTGCCGTTTTCGCCGTAGCCGAAGAACGTGGTGGCGTACTCGCCCTTGCCGTCGATGCCCAGGATCGCGGTTTTTTCCTGGAAGCCCGAGCAGTGGTAAGCGCTGGAGGCGTGTGCCAGGTGGTGTTCAACCGGTTCGATCTTGATTTTCTTCGGATCGAAGCCCAGTTGCTCCAGGCACCAGACGATCTTGTTGCGGTAGCGCTTGTAGCGACGGTTGCCCATCAGGATCGCGTCGAGGGCGCGGTCCGGGGCGTACCAGTAACGCTTGGCGTAGTGCCAGCGCGCCTCGCCGAACAGGCTGATCGGGGCGAACGGGATCGCCACCACGTCAACGTCGGAAGGCTTGATACCGGCCTGTTCCAGGCAGAACTTCGCCGATTCGTAGGGCATGCGGTTCTTTGCATGTTTGTCGCGTACGAAGCGCTCTTCTTCGGCGGCCGCGATCAGCTTGCCGTCGATATACAGGGCTGCGGAAGGATCATGGCTAAGGGCGCCGGACAGGCCAAGAATCGTCAATGCCACAGGGGTCTAGCCTCTTTTAGTCTGCATGCAGGCGGGTCGCGCCTGAAAAAAGTGTGCTTCCCGCCTGGGCAGGAAACAGCTAAAGGGCGGGATTATAGCGTAAAAGCAGCAGGAAGCTGTTAGCCGCGAGGACTAGCGAAGTTCGATACTGCCGTCGACGTTTTGCCGGTAGATCGTGTAAGGCAGGATGAGCGTATCCAGAACGCCGGAGACAGGCACATCAATGAAAGCCCAGGGCACGCTGTTCAACGACACCCCGGTTGCGGAACTCGGCGGCGCATGCAGCACGCACAAGTCATAGGCGAGGCCACTGTAGACACGCGGAACAGACTGACAATAGGTTTTTTTCGCCTTGAGGCTTTGAACCGTGGCGTTGTCCGCTCGAAACACCGTGGTCACCGTACCGCAGCCGCCCATGACCAGAAAACCGCCCATCAAAGCCAGCAGGCCTGCCATTTTTGTTACTTTCATAGTTGCCTCGCCTCACGGGAAAGGCGCAAACCTAACACCCTGACCAGGCACCCACAGCTTCCAAGTACCCAAAACAGAGTAGGAACCTTCTTTTTCGGCAAAAGAACGGGAGTAACCGGTAAACTCGGTTTTTCCCCGCGTTGACGCCTGTCACCCGCGCAGTTCCTCTGATCCGGCTCCCCGATGAATACATCCGCAACCACCCCTCTGGCCCTGATGCTCTTAGGCTTGAGCTGTAACGCCCTGGCCGAAGAGGCCACGTTGACGCTCGACCCCAGCGTCGTCACCGGTTCGCGCAGCGCCAGCCCGACCTTCGACCTGCCCTACTCGGTCGACAGCATCAGCCATGAGCAAATCAGCGACGGCCAACTCGGCATCAACGCCTCCGAGGTCCTGTCCCGCGTGCCGGGCCTGGTGGTGCAAAACCGTCAGAATTACGCCCAGGACCTGCAGATCTCCTCCCGAGGCTTCGGCGCCCGCTCGGCGTTTGGCGTGCGCGGCATCAAGCTGATCGCCGACGGCATCCCCGCCAGCACCCCGGACGGCCAGGGCCAGGCCGCCACGTTCAACCTCGACACCGCCGAGCGCATCGAAGTGCTGCGCGGCCCGGCGGCCACGTTGTACGGCAGCAACGCTGGCGGGGTGATCCAGATGTTTTCCCGCGACGGCGAAGGCCCGCCGCGCATCGGCGCTGAAACGCTGGTGGGCAGTGATGGCTTGAACAAGAACCACCTGACCGCCGAAGGCTCGGCCAATGGCGCAGGTTTTGTGCTCGACGCCTCGCGCATGGACACCGACGGCTACCGCGACCACAGCAGCGCCCGCCGCGACCAGACGTTCGCCAAGCTCAACGTCCAGCCGGACGACGACAGCAAGTTGGCGCTGATCTACAGCAGCCTGGAGCAGAACGGCACTCAGGACCCGCTGGGGCAAACCTGGGCGGCGTACAAGGCCGACCCGCGCTCGGTGGCTCCGGCTGCGCTGACGTACAACACGCGAAAAAGCATCGATCATCAGCAACTGGGGATGAATTACGAGCGTTATTTCGGCGATGCGACGCTGCAGGTGAATGCGTACACGGGCCGACGGAGCGTGATTCAGTATCTGTCGATTCCAGGCGGCAGCCCAGCAGACAAGCGCGGCGGCGTGGTGGACTTCGACCGCACGTTCTACGGCGGCTCCCTTCACTGGCTGCAACCCATCACCAGCGCTCCCGGCGACCTGACCCTGATCACCGGCCTCGACTACGACCGCAGCAGTGATGATCGCCAAGGCTATTCCAACACCCTGAACGGCGTGCACGGTGTCAAAGGCGCCCTGGGCCGCGACGAAATCGACACCGCTACCAGCCTCGACCCGTTCGTACAAGCCAACTGGCTACTGGGCGACTGGACTCTGCAGGCCGGCCTGCGCCACAGCACCATGAAGATGGACGTGGATGACCACTTCCTCAGCGACGGTAACGACAGCGGCAACAAGACGTATCAGAAGAACACGCCGTCGGTCAGCGTCATGTACGCCTTCACGCCGGACCTGCATGGCTATGTAAGTGCAGGCAAAGGCTTCGAAACCCCGACCCAGGCCGAATCGGCGTATTCCAGCACCGTCAACGGCTTTAACTTTGCGCTCAAACCGTCAGTCAGCAAACAGTATGAAGTGGGGCTCAAGGCCAGGCTCGGCCAGGACACGCGCCTCAACGCCGCCGTGTTCCAGATCACCACCGAAGACGAGTTGGTGGTGCAGCAATCCAGCGGCGGTCGCACCACCTACCAAAACGCTGGCCGCACGTTACGGCGCGGCTTTGAACTGGGCGTCGAAAGCCAACTCAGCGAACAGTGGAGCACCCACCTCGCTTACACCCGCCTGCAAGCCACCTATGACAGCGACTTCGTCAGCGGCGGCAACACTCCAATCGACAAGGGCAACTACCTCCCCGGCGTCCCGCAAACCACGCTGTTCGCCGAACTCAACTGGAAGCCCCGCGACTGGGTCAGCACCGCCCTCGAAGGCCTGTACCGCAGCAAGGTCTACGTCGAAGACACCAACACCCAACACGCCGCCCCCGGCTACAGCGTGTTCAACTGGCGCGCGCGTTTCGAACAGAAGGTGGAGCACTGGACCTTCCACCAGACCCTGCGCCTGGATAACTTGCTGGACCGCCAGTACGTCGGCTCGGTGATCGTCGGCGACGGCAATGGGCGTTACTACGAAGCCGCGCCGGGCCGTTCGTGGTACGCCGGAGCAGGTGCCGAATACCAGTTTTGATCAAGCGCTCTCCAACACCCGGCGACTGGCAAAACTGAAGGTCAGCACCGCAAAAATCAGCACGCCGGTCGCCACCTGCTGCCAATAGAAATTCCAGCCGATCAGCAGCAAGCCGTTGGCAATCACGTTGATAAACAGCACGCCCAGCAAGGTCCCGGGAATATTCGCGCGACCTTGCCGGCTGAGGGTGGTGCCGATAAAGACCGCACCAATCGCGTTCAGCAAAAACGCGTTGCCGGACAGCGGCACGTAGGCGCTGACAGTTGCGCTGAGCAGCACGCCGGCCACGCCGCACGCCAAGGCCGTGGCCAATGCCACGACGGTGACAATGCGCCGCACCGACAACCCCGAGTAATACGCCAACAGCGGCTGCGTGCCCTGGGCCAGCAGTTCACGGCCCAGGCGCCCGCGCGCCAACGCCAGGCCGTAAAACACCGCCAAACCCACTACGATCAGCAACGGCGTCAGCCCGGCCAGCTCAGGCTCCAGGCCTTGGCTAATATAGATCGGCTGGCCGCCGTCCGAGAGCAATTGCTGGGCGCTGGTGCCAATAAACAAAGTGCCGAGGGTCGCCAAAAACGGGCTGATCCGCAGCCCGGCGATCAACCCGGCATTCACCGCGCCCACCAGCAGCGCGGCGGCCAATGCGCCGGTGGCAGCGAAGGCCCAGCCATGCCCGCCATTGAGCAGCACCACAAAGCTGAAACTGGCGAAATCCAGCGCTGTGCCCACCGACAAATCCATACCACCGGCCGCCACCGCGTAGGTCATGCCGATGGCGACAATCGCCAGCAATACGAAGTTATTCAGTACCAGGCTTTTGAGGTTGCCGGCACTCAAAAACCCCGGTGCCTGCACGGCAAACAGCACCACAATGACAGCAAACACCACAGGCAACGTCAGCGGCAGCAAGGCACGCAGGTTCATGAACTCGCCCCTTTATTCAATGCGCTGGAAGCCGCGACCACCAACAGGATCAACACGCCTTGCACGCCGTTGACCCAGAAACTCGAGACGTTAAGCAGTTGAAAACCATTGATCAGAAAACCGATCAACAAGGCCGCGAGCAAGGTGCCCTGAATGCTTGCCACCAGCCGCCGGGAAAACACCACACCCAAAAAAGCGATCGCCACCACCGACAGCAACATGTCGCCGGAACCGGTGGTGCTGCCGCTGAAAAACGCCGCCGAACACAGCGCGGCCACCGCCGCGCACAGGCCGGCCAACAGGTAACTCGACAGTACGTAGGCTGGCACGCGCAAACCCGCCGCCTCGGCTGCCTGTGGGTACTCGCCCACCGCTTGCAGGCGCAACCCGTAGGCCGAATGCTGGATCAACACGGTCAGCAACCCCGCCGTCACCAGCAGCACCCAGGCCAACGCGGGCACGCCCAGCCAAGCGCCACCGCTGAGCAGGTCGAGCACCGGCGAATCGGTGGACACCACGGTATTTTCCGTCAGCACCAGCTCCAAACCGGCCACTACATTCATGCTCGCCAGCGTCGCCAGCAGCGGCGGCAAACGCAGCACCACCACGGCCAGCCCGTTGAACAAACCCACCGCCAGGCCACACCCCAAGGTCAGCAGCAATGTCAGCCAGAGCTCCAGGCCCGCATTGTTGAGGCGGCTGAACACGGCGGCACACAGCCCGAGATTGGCCGCGAGCGAAAGGTCGAGGCCACCGGCGACCACGTTTGAGCCGCCGCCAATCATCACGCACGTCAGCCCGAAGGCCAGCACGCCGAGGATGGCCGACTGGCTGAACACATTCGCCAGGTTACCCACCGACAAAAAGTTCGGCGCCGTCATGGCAAACCCCAACAGGATCGCGAGGAATACGCCCACCGAACCTCGGCGCAGCACCAGCACCCACAGGCGTTGCGAAAACCCCGACGGGGCGACTTCAAGCATGTTCAACCTCCCGCACAAGCGCCGTCGAGACAGGCGCGGCGCCCGTGGCACAGGCCAGTAACTGATCGCTGTCAGCCTCGCCTGCGCGGAACTCGCCGGCGATTTCTCCGCGATGCAGCACCACAATGCGATCACTGATACCCAGCAATTCCGGCAGGTCCGAGGACAGCACCAGCACCGCCGCGCCCTCCTCCACCAGCCGCCCGATCAAGCGGTAAATCTCTACTTTGGCGCCGACATCCACACCCACACACGGCTCATCCAACAGGTACACGGCCGAGCGACGGCTCAACCATTTACCCAGGGCGACTTTCTGCTGGTTGCCACCACTGAGCTGGCTGACGGCGGCATGAGGACCGGGCGCCTTGATAGCCAACGCCTCGATCAAACGGGCACTTTCCGCCTGCTCCTTGTGGCGGCTCAACACGCCCCAGCGCGTGAACCGGGAGAGCCCCGCGAGTGTGAGGTTTTCCAGCACCGACAAAACGGGAGAAATGCCTTGTGTGCGGCGCTCCTCCGGCACCAGTGCTATCCCCGCAGCAATCGCCTGGCCGGGAGAACGCAGGCGCAACAAACGCCTTTCAAGATGAATGCTGCCGCTGTCAGGTTTTTCGACGCCAAACAGCGTCTTGAATAATGCCTTGGCCCCCGAGCCGACCAGCCCGGTAAGGCCGACGATTTCGCCGCGGCGCACGTCCAGGTCAATGCCGTGATAACGCCGCGCCAGGCTCAGCCCGCGCACCTGCAATAACGGTTCGCCAGGTTCGACTGCTGCCTTGGGGTACATCTCCTGCACTTCACGGTTGACCATCAGCCGCGCAATCTCGGCGCTGGAGGTGTGCCGAGGCTCCACCACCGCCACATCCCGGCCATTGCGCAACACGGTGACTTCATCGCACAGGCTGTCGATTTCCTGCAGGTAATGAGAGATGTAAAGGATCGACAAGCCCTCGCTGCGCAAGCGTTTGACGATGCGCAGCAACTGGTCGACCTCACGCTTGACCAGCGCCACGCTGGGTTCGTCGAACACCAGAATCTTCGGCTTGCGGATCAGCGCGCGAGTGATTTGCAGCACCTGGCGCTCGGCGCTGTTCAGCTCGCTCACCAGCGCGCCGGCAGGCAATTGCAGGTCAAAATATTCCACCAGCAAACGCTCGGCTTCACGCTGTTGGCGGCGCCGATCCACAAAGGGACCACGGCGCAACTCATGCCCGAAAAACAGCGCTTCGCCCACGGTGAAACTGGCGGGCAACAGACGCTCCTGATGAATGAACTGCACCCCCAGCCCGTCCACCTGGCGCGGCGACAGCGAGGCATAGGCCTGGCCGTCGATACTCACCTGCCCGGCATCAGCCTTGTGGATACCGGCGAGAATTTTGATCAAGGTCGACTTGCCCGCGCCGTTTTCACCGACCAGCCCGTGAATGGTGCCGCGCTCGACCTTGAGGCTTGCGTCATCCAGCGCCCGTGTGGCGCCAAAGCGTTTGTGCAGATGCTGCAGGTGCAACGCTGTCATCAGTCACCCCGCAATTGCTGAACCTGCGCCAGGTTGGCGGCGGTGGTCAGCAAGGTCGCCACATGGGTTTCCTTCGGCAAATCGCGCTGACCGGCAAGGTAGCGTGCGACGTTCTGCACGGCGGTTTTGCCGATCAACGCCGGTTGCTGCGCCACTACCGCGCCAACCGGCGAGTCCGCCTGGCCGAGCAGCGCCAGCACTTCCGGAGTGCCATCGACGCCGTAGGTTTTGATCTCGGTGCGCTTGGCATCGATCAACGCCTTGCTCGCGCCCAACTGCGGAATATCCCACGCCGACCAGATCGCCGAGACGCTGCCCTTCGGGTACTTGTTGAGCAAGGCCGATACTTGGGAATAGGCGTCCTGCACGGTGTTGGGGATCACATCACGCAGCTCGGGCTGGATGATTTCCAGTTGCGGATGGTCCTTGAGCGCGAGCTTTAACTGGTCGTAGCGGATTGCGCAGACGGGCACGCCGTAGAAGCCGTTGAACACCAGGATCTTGCCTTTGCCGCCAGCGTCCTTGATCAGTTGCTCGGCCAGTTCCTTGCCGGTGGCGACGTTGTCGGAGGTGGTGTTGTTGAGGCTGTATTGCGACGGGGCGTCGATGGTGAACAGCGGGATGCCGGCCTTGCTGATGCGCTTGAGCCAGGGGTCGATGACGCTGAGGGTGCCGAGGGTCTGGATGACGGCGTCGGGCTTTTGGGTGACGACGGTTTGCAGTTGGGTGACGAGGTTTTTGTCGTTACGCCCGGCGTCGAGGGTGATCGGTGTGCCACCCAGGCGTTTGATTTCGTCGACCTGGGCCTGGAAGGCTTTGATGTCGAAATAGTGACTGGTGCCGGTCATGCTGACGGCGATGCGTTTGCCGGCGAGTGAGGGGACGGTGGTGGTGTCTTCAGTGGCCTGAGAGAGGGTCGCGTGGCCCAGGAGCAGTGCAGCGCTTAGATAGATTAAACGGGAAAATTTGTTGGGGGTGGAGGGCATATGGGGCTCCGCTGGGCGACCTGGGGAAGGGGTTGGCCAGGGGTATTGCAGAGCTCGTGCCAGGATTTTTCTTTATACGAATCATGTAGATATAAACATTTTAGGATGGGCGGCATGTTGTAATTGTGTATGAACTGCTTGATTGCTGTTGTTCAGGCAACAGTTGTGGGGGCATATCCGTTGTTGCGTTATGGCGGCTTATGGTTCCGCTCTTACAGCCAGCCCTTTCAAGGTCTTTGGGAATCTGTCTGAAAGGGCGAACACTATCCCTGTGGCGAGCGGGCTTGCCCCGC
>NZ_JAUTYR010000108.1:0-683 GCF_041946035.1 Pseudomonas sp. AMR01 | reverse complement strand
TAGGGCTTGGTTTCTTTTGGGCCAAAGCCTTCCAGCATTGCCAGCGGGCGAAAGCTGTCGGGTTCGTAGATGAAGCTGCGATGGCAGTCCGCGTGATGCTCGGCGATCAGCTTGTCGCCTTGCCAGAAGAATTCTGTGGTTTTGTCGCCTATGGTTTTGCTGATGCGCCGACCAAACGGGTCGTAGCGGTAGCTGGCGGTTTGCCCGTTGGGTTGGGTAATTTCGATCAGCCGATGCTGGCAGTCATACCGATACTCGGTGACCAGCCGATGTTCGCGCCCACTTCGTTCACGGATCAAATTGCCGAAGGCGTCGTAGTCGTACTGATGATCGCCCTGAATCATCAACCGATTGCCGGCCACGATGTCCGGCCCCGGCCGGTCGTGCATCAGTACGTTGCCTGCTGGCGTGTGGCTGAAACGCTCTTGCTCGTCCTGCGAATGATCGGCGCGGATCAGGCGGGCGAGGGGGTCGTATCGGTAGTGATGGTCGCCTTTGCGGGTGTCGAGGAGGCGGGTGAGGTTGCCGATTTTGTCGTAGGTGTATTGGCGGCGGGAGAGGGCGCCGTCGATGTCGCTGATGCCTTGGTTGAACAGGCGCCCATGGTTGTCGTATTGATAGCTGCTGAGAAGTTTTCCCTGGCCGCGCTGGTGTTCTCGGCCGGCTTCGAATGTATGGGTGGT
>NZ_JAUTYR010000022.1:0-74329 GCF_041946035.1 Pseudomonas sp. AMR01 | reverse complement strand
TGGCGTCCCCTAGGGGACTCGAACCCCTGTTACCGCCGTGAAAGGGCGGTGTCCTAGGCCACTAGACGAAGGGGACAAAACCTTCTGTACATCAGATCAGCGCTGAGAACTGATCGATTCAAGGACGGTGTGGCCAGACCTTGAACCTGTAAATTGGTGGAGCTAAACGGGATCGAACCGTTGACCTCTTGCATGCCATGCAAGCGCTCTCCCAGCTGAGCTATAGCCCCTCGTCGGTGAGGACGGGGCGAATCTTAATGGCGGTTTGGAAGTGTGTCAAATTTATTTTCAACAATTTCCAAAGTTTTTTGCCGGGATAACAATCACTTACCGGCGAAACCCCGGAAAACCGGGGTTTCGTCGTTTCAAGCGCTTGCTCAGGCGATAGCGCCCAGCAGCTTTTCCCACTCTTTGTTTTCTTTCTTCGACACACCCCCAAGCAAATCAAGGGCTTGGCGCAGACGGAAACGCGTGAGGTCCGGGCCGAGAATTTCCATCGCATCGAGCACCGACACCGAACTGGCCTGCCCGGTGATCGCGGCAAACATCAACGGCATGGCATCGCGCAGCTTCAATTCGAGGGACTCAACCACCGCTTGAATCGTTGCAGTGATCGCATCCTTCTCCCACTGGCGCAAGCTTTCGAGCTTCCACAGAATCAACTGCATCAACTGACGAACCTGGTCGCCGGAGAGTTTCTTGGACTCAAACAGCTTCACATCCGGGTTCACGCCACCGGCGAAGAAGAAGCTGGCCAACGGTGCGACCTGGCTGAACGTCTCCACCCTGCCCTGCACCAGCGGCGCGATCTTCATCATGTACTCGGGGTTCAACGCCCACTGCTGCACGCGGCTGGCGAACTCTTGCACCGGCAAGTCACGCAGCCATTGGCCGTTAAGCCACGATAGTTTCTCAATGTCGAAAATCGGCCCGCCCAGCGAAACGCGCGACAGGTCGAAGTTATCGACCATTTCCTGCAGCGAGAACTTCTCGCGCTCGTCCGGCATCGACCAGCCCATGCGGCCCAGGTAGTTGAGCATTGCCTCGGGCATGAAGCCCATGCGCTCGTAGAACGTGACCGACGTCGGGTTCTTGCGCTTGGACAGCTTGCTCTTGTCCGGGTTACGCAGCAGCGGCATGTAGCACAGCTGCGGCTGTTCCCAGCCAAAATACTCGTAAAGCAGGATCAGTTTCGGCGCCGATGGCAGCCATTCTTCGCCGCGCAGCACGTGGGTGATGCCCATCAAGTGGTCGTCGACCACGTTGGCCAGGAAGTACGTCGGCAAGCCGTCGGTCTTCATCAGCACTTGCATATCCATGCGGTCCCACGGGATCTCGACGTCGCCGCGCAGCATATCCGGCACCACGCACACGCCTTCGCTCGGCACTTTCATGCGGATCACATGCGGTTCACCAGCCGCCAGGCGCTGAGCCACTTCTTCTTTCGACAGCAACAGCGCGCGGCCATCGTAGCGCGGGGTTTCGCCACGGGCTTGTTGCTCGGCGCGCATCTGGTCCAGCTCTTCTGCGGTGCAGAAGCACGGGAACGCATGGCCCATGTCGACCAGTTGCTGGGTGTATTGCTTGTAAATGTCGCTGCGCTCGCTCTGGCGATACGGGCCGTGCGGGCCGCCAACGTCCGGGCCTTCAGCCCAGGTAATGCCCAACCAGCGCAAGGCATCGAAAATCTGCTGTTCCGACTCACGGGTAGAACGCACCTGGTCGGTGTCTTCGATCCGCAGGATGAATTCACCGCCGTGCTGCTTGGCGAAGCAGTAGTTGAACAAGGCGATGTAAGCAGTGCCGACGTGGGGATCCCCAGTAGGCGATGGCGCAATGCGCGTGCGGACGGTGGTCATGGCAGGTCTCGAATGGGCGATGGAGCTGAAAATTCAAACAAGGGGCGAATGGTAACATCAGCACGGGGGATTCTGGCAGACCGAGGTGCCTGCATTCGCGAGCAAGCCCGCTCCCACAGTTTGACCGCATTCATCCCGTTGAAATGAGGTCAAATTGTGGGAGCGGGCTTGCTCGCGGAGAGGCCATCAAAGTCACTAAAAATCAAACCGCCAAAAGACGCTCGCGCAACTTGCCAATCTCATCGCGCGTCTGCGCCGCCGCCTCAAACTCCAGGTCGCGCGCCAACTGGTACATCTTCTCTTCCAGCTGGCGAATGCGCTTGGTGATCTCACTCGGCGAGCGCAGTTCGTTTTCGTACTTGGCGTTTTCCTCGGCGGCCTTGGCCATGCCCTTGCGCTTCTTGCTGCGCGAGCCGGGCACGGTGGCGCCTTCCATGATATCGGCGACGTCCTTGAACACGCCCTTGGGCGTGATGCCATTCTCGAGGTTAAACGCAATCTGCTTGTCACGACGGCGCTCGGTCTCGCCAATCGCCCGCTCCATGGAGCCGGTGATGCGGTCGGCGTAGAGAATCGCACGGCCATTGAGGTTACGCGCCGCCCGGCCAATGGTCTGGATCAGCGAGCGCTCGGAACGCAGGAAGCCCTCCTTGTCCGCGTCCAGAATCGCCACCAGCGAGACTTCCGGCATGTCCAACCCTTCACGCAGCAGGTTGATCCCCACCAGCACGTCAAAGGTGCCCAGGCGCAAGTCGCGGATGATTTCCACGCGCTCCACGGTGTCGATGTCGGAGTGCAAATAGCGCACGCGCACGCCGTGGTCGGCCAGGTAATCGGTCAAGTCTTCGGACATGCGCTTGGTCAGCGTGGTAACCAGCACCCGCTCCTCCAACGCCACGCGTTTGCCGATCTCCGACAGCAAATCATCGACTTGGGTCAGCGCCGGGCGGATTTCAATTTGCGGGTCTACCAGGCCGGTCGGCCGCACCACCTGCTCGACCACGCGCCCCGCATGCTCAGCCTCGTAATTACCCGGCGTGGCCGACACAAAAATCGTCTGCGGGCTGATGCTTTCAAACTCGTCAAAACGCATCGGCCGGTTATCCAGCGCCGACGGCAGACGAAAACCGTATTCCACCAGGGTCTCTTTACGCGAACGGTCGCCTTTGTACATCGCGCCCACCTGCGGCACGCTGACGTGGGACTCGTCGATCACCAGCAAGGCGTCGTCCGGCAAATAATCAAACAGCGTAGGCGGCGCCTGCCCGGAGTCGCGACCCGAGAGATAGCGCGAGTAGTTTTCGATGCCGTTGCAGTAGCCCAGCTCCAGAATCATCTCCAGGTCAAAGCGCGTGCGCTGCTCAAGGCGCTGGGCTTCCACCAGCTTGTTGTTGGAGCGCAGGTATTCCAGGCGCTCTACCAATTCGCCCTTGATGCCCTCGATCGCGCCCATCAAGGTTTCGCGCGGGGTCACGTAGTGGCTTTTCGGGTAGAAGGTGAAGCGCGGCAGCTTGCGAATCACCTCGCCGGTCAACGGGTCGAAGGCCGACAGGCTCTCGACTTCATCGTCAAACAGCTCGATGCGGATGGCTTCCAGGTCGGATTCTGCCGGGTAAATGTCGATCACATCACCGCGCACGCGGAAGGTCGCGCGGGCAAAATCCATGTCATTGCGGGTGTACTGCAAGCTCGTCAGGCGGCGCAGCAATTCGCGCTGGTCGAGTTTGTCGCCCCGGTCAACGTGCAGCACCATCTTCAAATAGGTTTCCGGGCTGCCCAAGCCATAAATGCACGACACCGTGGTGACGATGATCGCGTCCTTGCGCTCCAGCAACGCCTTGGTCGCCGACAACCGCATCTGTTCAATGTGGTCGTTGATCGACGCATCCTTCTCGATAAAGGTATCGGAGGACGGCACGTACGCCTCGGGCTGGTAGTAGTCGTAGTAGGAAACGAAATACTCCACCGCGTTGTTCGGGAAGAACGCCTTGAACTCGCCGTACAGCTGCGCGGCCAGGGTTTTGTTCGGCGCCAGCACCAGCGTTGGGCGGTTTGTCTGCGCAATCACGTTGGCGATACTGAAGGTCTTGCCTGAACCGGTCACCCCGAGCAGCGTCTGGTGCGCGAGGCCGGCGTCGATGCCTTCGACCAGCAGGCGAATGGCTTCGGGCTGATCGCCGGCGGGTTCAAAGCGGGTGACGAGCTGGAAATCCGACATTACGTACCTCTTTCAGGTCACCCCGGATCAACCACACCAGGACGAAAAAAGCTCAGCGACCCGCGAATAGTCATCGCAGGTTGCAGGAAAAAACCATGATAGCTGTAGAAGTGGTGCCGAATGTGTCGGGTTTCAAGGCAAGTGTCTTACCTGCCGTCCGGGATCAATGTTGCAATAAGACTAACGGTCGGCAAATAAACCGAAAAACATGGCCGAAAAGCCGTTTCGGTTGTCGCCCTCAGCCTCTATGGCCTCTATACTAGCTCCCCGTTTGTGCACCGCTCTAGTGCATTCGGCTGGAGCGCGACACGTCCCTCCACTTCCCCATAGAGCTGCCGCAAAATGAGCCTGTTCTCCGCTGTCGAAATGGCACCACGCGATCCAATCCTGGGCCTCAACGAAGCATTCAACGCCGACACACGAACCACCAAGGTCAACCTTGGCGTGGGCGTTTATTGCAACGAGGAGGGGAAGATTCCACTCTTGCGTGCCGTTGCCGAAGCGGAAGCCATTCGCGTGGCGCAACACGCCGCCCGTGGCTACTTGCCGATCGACGGTATTGCCGCCTACGACAAAGCCGTGCAAACCCTGCTGTTCGGTGCTGAATCGCCACTGCTGGCGGCTGGCCGCGTTACAACCGTACAAGCGGTCGGCGGCACCGGCGCGCTGAAGATCGGCGCTGACTTCCTTAAGCAACTGCTGCCGCACGCCGTTGTTGCCATCAGCGACCCGAGCTGGGAAAACCACCGCGCGCTGTTCGAAACCGCCGGTTTCCCGGTGCAGAACTACCGCTATTACGACGCCGCCACCCACGACGTGAACCGTGCCGGCCTGCTCGAAGACCTCAACGCCCTGCCGCCACAGTCCATCGTGGTGTTGCACGCCTGCTGCCATAACCCGACCGGCGTCGACCTGAGCCCGGCCGACTGGCAAAACGTGCTGGACGTGGTCAAGGCGAAGAACCTGGTGCCGTTCCTCGACATGGCCTACCAGGGCTTTGGCGACGGCATCCACGAAGACGCCGCTGCCGTGCGGCTGTTCGCTGAATCGGGCCTGACGTTCTTTGTGTCCAGCTCGTTCTCCAAGTCGTTCTCGCTGTACGGCGAACGCGTGGGCGCACTGTCCATCGTCGGCGACTCCAAAGAAGAAAGCGCGCGCATCCTGTCCCAGGTCAAGCGCGTGATCCGCACAAACTACTCCAACCCGCCCACCCACGGCGCGGCGATCGTGGCTGCCGTGCTGACCAACCCTGAGCTGCGCGCCCAGTGGGAAGCCGAACTGGCCGAGATGCGCCTGCGCATCCGTGGCATGCGCGAGCAGATGGTCGCCACACTGGCCAAGGCTGCACCAGGCCAGGACTTCAGCTTCGTCGGCCGCCAGCGCGGTATGTTCTCCTATTCCGGCCTGACCGTTGAGCAAGTCACCCGCCTGCGCACCGAGTTCGGTATCTATGCACTCGACACCGGGCGCATCTGTGTGGCGGCGTTGAACCAGTCGAACATCGGCGCTGTAACCGAGGCGATTGTTAAGGTGTTGTAAGCCTTTGCGGTGATTAAAAAAGGGAAGCCATTAATGGGCTTCCCTTTTTTTGTGGGCAAACCGTATCCCCTGTGGCGAGCGAGCTTGCTCGCGTTGGGCTGCGCAGCGGCCCCAAAACCTGCCACCGTGAACTTACTGAACAATCGCGGTGCCTGAACAAGGGGCCGCTACGCGCCCCAGCGCGAGCAAGCTCGCTCGCCACAACAAGCTGGCTCACCACAACAAGCTGAGCCCACCACAACCAGCTGGCTTGCCAGAAAAAAGACGGATCGCCATAAAAGATGCGCAGCCTGCAAAAAATTCGCTGCGCGTAGCCCCCAGCCCCTAGACTGGACCCCGATTGCCCCTTTGCCGTGAGAGCCTTATGAGAAACGACGACCTGGACCTGCGCGCCGACCGCGACGAACTGCACGACTTCACCCCGCGCGCCCCGCAAGCCAAGCGCCAGAAAAGCCTGGTGCTGCAAGTGGCGCTCGGCGTATTTCTTGGTGGGTTGGCGCTGTGGCTGGTGCAGCTGGGCGCGACGGCCATCATGGCCAAACTGGCGATGGGCACTCTGCAATTCGGCGGCTAACGCTGATCAAAAATGTGGGAGCTGGCTTGCCTGCGATGCAAGAGACTCGGTACATCAGGCACACCGAGTGGATGCCATCGCAGGCAAGCCAGCTCCCACATTAGATTTAGGTTGCGACCAGATTGCGTTCTTCCAGCAGCTTTACGAAGCTATTGAGACTCTGCGACACCGTGCCCCGCCGCCAGATCAGCCAGGTGTGCAGGATGCGGAAGCTGTCCGCCAATGGCCACACGCTCACCGCAGTAAACCCCGGCATGCTTTCCAGCATGCTGCGTGGCATCAGCGCCAAGCCGGCCCCGGCGCTGACGCAGGCAAGCATGCCGTGGTAAGACTCCATCTCGAAAATCTTGCCCGGCACTGCGCCGTCCTGTGAGAACCAGCGTTCGAAGTGATGCCGGTATGAACAGTTCGAGCGAAAGGTATAGATGTTCTCCCCCGCCACATCCTGCCCGCGCGTGATCGGCGCGTGGTGCAGCGGCGCAATCACCACCATTTCCTCCTCAAACACCGCCACCCCTTCCAGCGTGGCATGCAATACCGGCCCATCGACAAACGCTGCCGCCAGGCGCCCAGACAGCACGCCCTCAATCATCGTGCCCGAGGGCCCGGTACTCAGGTCGAGCTCGACCTTGGCGTGCTTCTGGTTATACGCCGCCAGCAACGACGGAATGCGCACCGCCGCCGTGCTTTCCAGCGAACCCAAGGCGAAGGCGCCTTGAGGTTCCTCCCCCGCCACCGTCGCGCGCGCTTCCTGCACCAAGTCGAGAATGCGCCGCGCATAGCCGAGGAAATTCCACCCGGCCGGTGACAGTCGCAGGCGACTCTTCTCGCGGATGAACAACTCCACGCCCAAATCCTGCTCCAGCTGCTTTATGCGCGTGGTCAGGTTCGACGGCACACGATGAATCAACTGCGCGGCGGCGCTGATGCTGCCTTGTTCGGCAACGGCCTTGAAGATTTCCAGCTGCACCAGGTCCAAATCATTCTCCAATCGTGAATGTATTGCTTAATATTATTCAGTTTCCAGAAAAGATATAGCCCCGTACGCTGAACTCAACTTGAATCACTGCGCAGGACGGTGCCATGAACGCGACTACCCATGCTCTCTCGATCAACCCGGCCACTGGCGAAACCGTCGGCAGCTACCTCTACGAAACCGAGGCGCAGCTGAATGCCGCCCTCGACCGCGCCACCGGCGCTTTCCGCACCTGGCGCCGCCAGCCGGTGGGCCAGCGCGCCGAATTACTGCTGGCCCTGGCTGCTGCGCTGCGTGATCAAGCAGAAGACATGGCGCAAATGATCACCCTGGAAATGGGCAAACCCATCGCCCAGGCCCGCGCCGAAATTGAAAAGTGTGCGCAACTCAGCGAGTGGTACGCCGCCCACGGCCCGGCCATGCTCGCCCCGGAACCCACGCTGGTGGACAACGGCACCGCGCACATCGAATACCGCCCGCTGGGCCCGATTCTCGCGGTGATGCCGTGGAATTTCCCGGTGTGGCAAGTGCTGCGCGGCGCGGTGCCGACCCTGCTGGCTGGCAATACGTATCTGCTCAAGCACGCGCCGAACGTGATGGGCAGCGCCTACCTGATCCAACAAGCCTTCCACAAAGCCGGTTTCGCTGACGGCATTTTTGAAGTGCTCAACGTAACCCAGGACGGCGTGTCCAGCGCCATCGCTGACCCCCGCGTCGCCGCCGTGACCCTGACCGGCAGCGTGCGCGCCGGTATCGCCATCGGCTCACAGGCCGGTGCCGCGCTGAAAAAATGCGTGCTGGAACTGGGCGGCTCCGACCCGTTTATCGTGCTCAACGATGCCGACCTCGACGCCGCCGTGCAGGCCGCATTGATTGGTCGCTTCCAGAACAGCGGCCAGGTCTGCGCCGCCGCCAAGCGCCTGATCATCGAGGCCGGTGTGGCAGAGGCCTTCACTGCCAAATTCCTCGAGGCCAGCCGCGCGCTGGTGATGGGCGACCCCACTTCGGCCGCCACTTACATCGGCCCAATGGCCCGCTTCGACCTGCGCGACGAGCTGCACGGCCAGGTCCAGGCCACGATCGAAGAAGGCGCGACGCTCTTGCTGGGCGGCAATAAAGTGCCCGGCGCCGGCAACTACTACGCGCCGACCGTGTTGGCCGACGTCACCGACCAGATGACCTCGTTCAAACAGGAACTGTTCGGCCCGGTGGCCTCGATCATCACCGCCCGCGACGCCGACCACGCGGTGGCGCTGGCGAATGACAGCGAGTTCGGCCTGACGGCGAGCATCTTCACCACTGATTCAGCGAAGGCGCGTGATATTGCCGATCAGCTGGAAACCGGCGGGGTGTTCGTCAACGCGTACAGTGTCTCCGACCCTCGGGTGGCGTTTGGTGGCGTGAAGAAAAGCGGGTTTGGGCGGGAGTTGTCGCACTTTGGCGTGCGGGAATTCTGCAATGCACAGACGGTGTGGCTGGATCGCAAGTAAGCCGGAAACGGCTGCTTTGGCTGACTGATTCCATCATGCCAAGCGGGCTTGCTGTGGCGAGCGGGCTTGCCCCGCGTTGGGCTGCGGAGCGGCCCCAGAACCTGACAATGCGGTCTGTCTGAACGAGCGCGGTGGCCTTGAAGGGGCCGCTTCGCAGCCCAACGCGGGGCAAGCCCGCTCGCCACAGCAAGCCCGCTCGCCACAGGAAGCCCGGCTGCTACAGGAAGTCCGGCTGCCACAGAGACAGCCTGCTCACCACAGGAAAGCTGCTCAGCAGAGTAATCCTGCAGGTCACAACAGCGGCAGCCTCACCACAAACTCACTCCCCTTCCCATGGCCCTCGCTGGTGGCGGTTACTTTGCCGCCATGGGCTTCGACCAGTTCGCGAACCACGGTCAAGCCAATCCCAAGCCCCGAGCCGTTAAACCCGATGGCATGGTCGTCTTGCACATACGGGTCGAAGATGTACGGCAGCGATTTAGCCGATACGCCAATGCCGTTGTCGCAGATGCTGATCTTCAACGTCTGCGCCTCAACCTTTGCAGACAACTCAATGCTGCCCGCCACTTGGGTGTACTTGGCAGAGTTGGCCAATAGGTTATGCAGAATCTGCGCGAGGCGAATGGGGTCACCGCTGACCATCACCACACCCTCCGGCAACTGCGCCGAGAAATGCTGCTGTTTGGCGTGCATTACCGGGCTACAGGCATCAATCGCGTCCCTCAGGATTTGCAGCATGTCGACGTCACGGCAGTTGATCCGCAGCTTGCCCGTACTCACGCGGGACACGTCCAACAGGTCATCGACCAACTGCGAAATATGCTGCACTTGCCCCTCGATCAGCTCGCGCATCCGCGGTAGCTGGTCGCTCGGCAGCCGAACCATGCGTTCGGCGATCATGCTGATCGGCGTCAACGGGTTACGCAGCTCGTGCGCCACCATCGCCAGGATGCTTCTCTGCTGGCCCAGCGCACTTTCAGCCGTGGCCTGCAGGTCTTGGGCGCTGAGCGCAGCGATGACCAACTGCGCATTCGCTTCGCGCAGCTCCTGGTACAAGCGTTGTTCCTCCAGACGCGGAGGCGCTGCCACGTCGGATTGCGCCAAAAGCATCGCCAGCACCAGTTGCTGATTGGCCTCGATCACTTCCTCGATGTGCTGAGTGTCCACCAGACGATCGCTGGCATCCGTGAGTTGCTGTTGCAGGGCGGCCAATACGGCGCGGGCTTCAACGGTTTTTTGGCCAAGCAGGAAGAGTTCGTGGGCCGCAGTGTTCAGCGCACGCTCATTCTTGCCGCCGTTTTCACTCATGAGTCAGGCTCATACATGTTTATCTCCTGTCACTGCAATGGCGGGCACCTGCCTGGTAGGCCGACCACCCAACAACCCCTCCTGCTCGGGCAGCATGTCGCGAATGTGCAGGCCGTTGTCGTCGATGTGGTACTGGCGCAGCTCGTCGGAGTGGGCGCTGGCGCGCACCTTGACCACCGCCATAATGCGCAGCAGACGGCTCTCGACCTCGATATAGCGCTGCACGATGATCGCGTCGGTCAAAAAGGCGGTGCCATAAGGGCTGAAACGCAGGTCGGTGTAGCGGTCTTCCAGCTCCGAGGTCATCAATACGCTGACCCCGGCCCCGGTCAGCGCGGTGACCATGCGCGACAGCGACTCGCGAAAATCTGCGCGAAAGGTCGGCGCAAGCGCCAGTTCAAAGCCCGACAGCGAATCAATCACCACACGCGTCGCCTTCAAGCGGCTGATTTCGCTGAGCAGCAATTGCACAATTTCATCGATGGACAGGTCCGGCGCGCGGCTGTCCACCAAGCCCACCTGATCGTTCTTGATCAACGTCGCCAATTGAGGGCTTTGCGAATGGTTGGGGCGTTGCTCAAACACCGCAATCACCCCGGTTTCCCCATTGCGCGCGCCTTCGGCCAAAAAGGTCGACGCCAAAATGCTTTTGCCCGAACCCGAAGGCCCGGCCACCAGCAACGAATAGCCCCGAGGCAGGCCGCCGCCGAGCATCTCATCGAGTTTCGGCACGCCCATTTTCAGCCGTTTGATCGGGAACGTCGGCGGCGATTCAACCGACGGGTCGCGCGCAGCCGGCGGGAATACCTCAATGCCCGAGGTGGCAATACGGAAGGTGTGCAGGCCCGGCAATGTTGGCTGGCCACGCATCTTCATGATTTCCATCTTGCGCACCATCGAGTTGCGCTCGACGCTTTGGCGCAGCCAGATCAAACCGTCGGCCACGGTGAAAATCGGGTTGGTGTCGGTTTCGGTGAAATATTCGCCGATCAGGAAGGTGGTCGCCTGCCAGGTGGTCATCAACATGCCCAGTTGCTGAACGAACTGCGGCAAGTTGTTGTTGGGGTTGTCCTGAGTCTGGCTGGCCAGCACCACGGAGCGGAACGAGTCGACAAACACCAGCGCCGGTGAATATTTCTCCACCTCACTGACAATGCGCCGCAATACCTCATCCAGGTCGCCTGCCAGTGTGTCGCTGGCCAGGTTGATATAGCGAACTGAATGGTTGATCGTCTCACTGTCGAAGAAATCGAATTGCTGCTGATAGCGCAGCATTTTCAGGGGCGGCTCACCGAGCACGGTAAAGAACAGCGCCGGACGCTCCGGCGTCGCCAGGGCAAACATCATTTGATGCGCGAGGGTAGTTTTGCCGCAGCCAGGCGGGCCGGCGATCAGGTTGAACGACAACTCCGGCAAGCCACCGCCCAGGACCTCGTCCAGTCCTGGCACGCCCGTGGCCAGACGGTTGATAGTCACTTTGGTGCTCATGGCGAAATTTCCTGCGAAGAGGTGTCGCTCGAAGAAGGCAGCCACACGTCAGCAAGCAAACGCGCGGTGAGTGAGGGCCCGATCAGCGTGGTCAGTAGCTCGTAGAGGGTCGTCAGCAACGCCTCACCGAAGAACAGCGCATCGGTTTGGTTTTGCTCCACGAGTACGGATTTGAGGGCCATCAGGTCCATCTTGGCCAGCACACTGTCATAGGTGCGGGCCAGGCGTGGATGGTTAGAGACGCACAAATGGAGGCTGCGGCGGTACAGCGCGGCAACGCCCTGCTGGCCGATGATGGGGGCAAGTGCAGCGCCCATATCCTGCAAAATCGACACAATCGCCTCGGCGATGCTTGCAGTGTCAGCGTGCGGACCAACACGGTGCGCCAGAGAAGCTACGATCCGGCGGCTCTCTTCGCTAAGCGTGGGCATGACTGACTAATATCTGATGAACAGTCCCTTAGCCTACACCCTATATCAGCAGATAGAGACCCCGCAGGCTGAAGCAGCTGGTTTGCGGGCCTATGAGGCTCCCCCTGCCCGGCCCGATCGACTACCATACCGCGCCGGTTCCCAAACGGGACTAATAGGGAATTCGAAACGCCGCCCGCGACGTCAATCGAAACTGCCCCCGCAACTGTAGGTGCTGAGCCTGCTCCAACACGCCACTGAGCCTTGCTCGGGAAGGCCGGAGCGCGGCGACGACGCATCAGTCAGGAGACCTGCCGGCCCAGTAACTCACTAACCGGCGGGGTGTCCGGGAAGGACGTCCTCGCCTGCCACAATCGCAGTGTTTGAGGGTGGATTTCCCAACCGTACCTCCCCAGCTTCACGTACGGTCCACGGAGATTTCCCCATGCTGCCACGCGTTACCGCCCTGCTCACCGGCCTGGGCTTCTGTGCCCTGGCCCACGCGGCCCCGACTCACTACCCGCTGACCGTGCAGAACTGTGGCAGCACGTTGACCTTCCCGGCAGCGCCAGCGCGAAGCGTCACCATCGGCCAGGCCGCCACTGAAATGCTCTACGCACTGGGCGTGGCCGACAAGGTGGTCGGCACCTCGCTGTGGTTCAACAGCGTGCTGCCCCAATTCAAGGCGCAGAACGACAACATCGCGCGCCTGGCTGATAACGAGCCCAGCTTCGAAGCCGTCATCGCCAAGCGCCCGCAACTGGTGGCCGCCGAGCTGGAATGGGTGGTGGGCCCGCAAGGCGTAGTGGGCACACGCGAGCAGTTCCACGAGCTGAAAATCCCCACCTATTTGCTGCCCTCCGACTGCGAAGGCAAGGACAACCTGGTCGGCGCCGACGGCACCCGGCTGGAGCCGTTTCGCATCTCGACGATCTACAAGAGCATCAGCCAACTGGCCGAGATTTTCGACGTACAGGGTCGCGGCCAGCAACTGAACGACGAACTCAAGGCGCGCCTGGCCAACTCCGTCGCCACCGTGCACAGCAAAGGCCTAAAACAGGCCAGCGCACTGGTGTGGTTCTCCAGTTCCGAGATGGCCAGCGACCCGTACGTGGCGGGCCATAAGGGCATTCCGCAATTCATGCTCGAAACCCTCGGCCTGCACAACGTGGTGCAGTCGGATGAAGAGTGGCCCGCCGTCGGCTGGGAAACCATCGCCAAGGCCAACCCTACCTTCCTCGTCATCGCACGCATGGACCGTCGCCGCTACCCGGCCGACGACCATGAAAAGAAACTCGCCTTCCTGCGCAGCGACCCAGTGACCCGCAACATGGACGCCGTCAAACACAATCGCATCATCATCCTCGACGCCCTCGCGTTGCAGGCCAGCATCCGCATGTTTGACGGCCTCGAACAACTGGCCACGGCCATCGACGGCTACGACCTGCCTAAATGATGCGCAGCCTACTCGCCCTCGCGCTGCTGCTGGCGGCCGTCCTCGCCGGCGTCGCTATCGGCGAAACCGCCATCTCGCCACAGGTGGTGCTGCAAGTGCTCGCCAACAAACTCTGGGCCGCCGGGTATGTGCTCGACCCGATCGACGAAGGCGTGGTGTGGAACTACCGCCTGACCCGCGCCCTGGTCGCCGCCGCGTGCGGGGCCGGGTTGGCGACGTGCGGGGTGATCCTGCAGTCGTTGTTGCGTAATCCGTTGGCGGATCCGTACCTGCTGGGCATCAGCGCCGGCGCTTCGACCGGCGCGGTGTTAGTAGCGCTGATCGGCGTGGGCGGCGGTTTGGTTTCGCTGTCGGCGGGTGCGTTTGTCGGCGCCATGGCCGCGTTCGCCTTGGTGATTTTGCTGGCGCGGGCCAGCGGCTCCACCAGCGGCACCGGCCAGGTCATCCTCGCGGGCATCGCCGGTTCGCAGCTGTTCAACGCGCTGACCGCGTTCCTGATCACCAAGTCGGCCAGTTCCGAGCAGGCGCGCGGCATCATGTTCTGGCTGCTGGGCAACCTCAGCGGCGTGCGCTGGCCGTCGGTATGGCTGGCGGTGCCGGTGGCTGTGGCGGGGTTGGCGGTGTGCCTGTGGCACCGTCGCGCGCTGGATGCGTTTACCTTCGGCACCGACTCGGCGGCGTCCCTGGGCATTCCGGTGCGCCGCGTGCAGTTCGTGCTGGTGGGTTGCGCGGCGCTGGTGACGGCGGTGATGGTGTCGATTGTCGGCTCTATCGGCTTTGTCGGGCTGGTGATTCCGCATGCCGTGCGCCTGCTGCTGGGCACCGGGCATTCGCGCCTGTTGCCCGCCAGTGCGTTGGGCGGCGCGCTGTTCTTGATTGCGGCGGATGTGCTGTCGCGCACGCTGATCAAGGGCCAGGTGATTCCGGTCGGTGTGGTGACCGCACTGGTCGGTGCACCGGTGTTTGCGCTGATCCTGATTGGCCGGAGGAATGCGCGATGAGTGTGCTGAGTTGCCGCGGGCTGGGCTTCAAAGTGCGTGAGGCTGAATTGCTGCGCGATGTTCACCTGGACATTGAACCGGGCGAGACCTTGGGGATTGTCGGGCCGAACGGCTCGGGCAAATCCACCCTGCTCAAGTTGCTCGCCGGGTTGCGCGCGCCCGCATCCGGCGAAGTGCGGTTGGGGGGGCGGCGCCTGGGTGATTTGTCCCGCCGTGCTATCGCGCAACAACTCGCGGTTGTGGAACAACAGGCGGATACCGACGACGCCATTCGCGTGTTCGACGCCGTCGCGTTGGGCCGCACACCGTGGTTGTCGGCGCTGAGCCCGTGGTCAGGCGAAGACGACGCCATCGTGCGTCAAGCCTTGCATGACGTCGACGCCACCCACCTGAGCCAGCGGGCCTGGCGCAGCCTCTCCGGCGGCGAACGCCAACGCGTCCACATCGCCCGCGCGCTGGCGCAACGGCCGCAGATTTTACTGCTGGATGAGCCGACTAATCACTTGGATATTCAGCATCAATTGGGCATTTTGAAAGGCGTGCAAGCGCTGCCCGTGACCACCCTGATTGCCCTGCACGACCTGAATCAGGCGCTCACCTGCGATCGTTTGGCCGTGCTCGATCGCGGGCAATTAGTCGCGCTGGGCAAACCGCTGGAAGTGCTGACACCGCAGAGGTTGCAAGACACCTTCGGCGTGCAGGCGCACTACCTGACAGACCCGTTCGACGGCGCGCAAATACTGCGGCTGCGCCCCAACTAACGGCCTGACCACAGACTTCCAAAACACCATAGCTCAAATGTGGGAGCTGGCTTGCCTGCGAAGACGGCCGCACTGCCGAAAAAATATTGCCTGACCCACCGCTATCGCAGCATAGGCATCTACATAACTTTTAGAGGCTGGCGAATCTCTCTGTGGCGAGCGGGCTTGTCCCGCGTTGGGCTGCGTAGCAGCCCCAGAACCAGCCACTACGAAGTGTCTGATACACCTTGGGAACCTACAGCACCCGCTGCATATGGGTCGTCCGCCACACCGGATCAGCTTCGATGTCGGCAATATCGAACCCCTGCCGAACCCAGAAATCAACCGCCCCAGGCAGAAATGGATGAGTGTGCAGGTACATCACCTCAACCCCATCCGCCCGCGCCATTCCCTCCAGCGCACGATACAACTCACCCGCCAAACCCGAACGACGAAACGGCGGGAGCACAAACAGCCGCACCACTTCCACCGTCTTTCGACCCTGGTAATCAAGCTGGGAAAATCGCCCGTCATACGGCAAATAACCGACAGCCGCGACGATCTGATCCTCATCACAGACGACGAGAAATTTCCCGCCACCCCCAAGATAGACCGCCTCAAAACGCGCTAAATCATCCGGCATTCCAGCGGCGCTGAGCTTCGGAAAAAGCTCGGCACGGGCCTGCAAGACAAAGGTCAACACGTCAGGAATATCGGCGCCAGTGGCCGCCCGAATCACAGGCCGCACGCTCATATAACCTTCACCTCGGTAATACCCACCACTTCTGCCTGCGCAAGCACCGCCTCCGGCATCGCATCCGGTGGGGGCATGATCAAGCCGTTTTCGGCGTCACCAAAATGCAGCGCCAGCAGATGCATCGCGGCCTCATGCACGGCCAATTCAGACTGCTTGAGCTCAAACACCTGGGTGCGGGGCTGGCCATTGAACCGGTAATGCAGAGTGAATTCGCGCATGGTGAAGTCCTTGTGATGAAAGTAGAACACCTGATCAACCCGACTCAATAATCAGCTTTTAAGTTCAACTCCCCCAAGCCCGATCCACCCGCCCCGAATAACACCCTTGCTTCGCATTGTGCACATGAAGGTAACTGACCTGCGGATCAGCCAGCATCCGCTCAATCACAGGCTCCATCACCCGCCCCTCCACCACCTCCGCGTCCAGCATCATGCCCTCTTGCGAAAACGCCCGCAGCGACAGCAACCGCACGCGCATGACCTCAGGCACCTCATTTACCGCATCGTAGGCCTGTGTTGCCCACTCCCGAATGAAAATCGCGTGGGACGCGCGGTACGGCGTGTCAGCAGGCTGGCACACATGGTTGAGCAGCAACACCGTTTCGCCCACCTCGGCGTCCTTCATTTCTATACGATCAGGAAAGCCTGGCTTACAGTCGACGCGATAACGCCTGATGCCACGCGCGGCGAGTTCAGCATCGGGCAGGCCAAACAGTGGGCGGAAAGGGTCCGGGGCGAGGCCGGTGATGCGCAAGTTCATGAGGAGTGCCTCTTGAGGTAAGTGCCTATCAGGCAGCAACCTTGGCATCGGTGACTATCCGGTTCTTGCGACGAAATTTAAATAGCTTCAAGGTCGTCAGATAGAACAGGCGATAAGCACTCTGTGGCGAGCGGGCTTGCCCCGCGTTGGGTTGCGAAGCGACCCTGAAAGGAGGAATGCGGTGAGTCAGATGCGCCTCGGTCGCTGGTTATGGGGCTGCTTCGCAGCCCAACGCGGGGCAAGCCCGCTCGCCACAGGGGCAGTATTCGACCTTAACGGGCTGGTATCAGCCATATACCGCCGATGTCCAAAGACCTGAAAAGGGCTGGTATTTAGAGTGGTGGCAAGCGGCCCGCTAAAAAGGGGGGCTGCTGCCACGAACATTCATTGACCACACGGAAGAAATCTACGGGCTGACGTGCTGTGCGTTTGGGGCTACCTCCCAAAATCCTGCGAGGACTTCCCACCCGCATAAAAAGCATCGATCTGCTGCGTGATCCAATCATGGCCATACCGCAACACCTCCGCGCCCATCGCCACCGGAAAATGGATAAACCCATGAGCAGCCTCCGGCAGCAAATGCGCTTGCGCCGACGGCCACCGCTCAGCCAGCAGCAGCGTGTCATCCTTCAACGGGTCCAGCGCCCCCACAAACATCAGCGCCGGCGGCAGCCCCGTAAAATCACCGTACAACGGCGACAACGGCGCCTGCTGACGCGCTTCATCACTCAACCCCGGCGTCAGCATGCGCAGTGCCTCAACCATCCCAGGCCCGTCCAGTACCAGAGTGTCCGGCCCTGCCGTACGCACGCTGGGCGTGCCGGTCAAATCGTAAACGCCGTAATACAGCACCGCCCCGCTCGCCCGTGCGAGCAATTCAGGCCATTGTTTCAGCGCCAGCAACGTCGCCGCCGCCAGGTGCCCGCCTGCCGACTCACCGACGACAATCACCGGCAACTGCGCAAACTCGGGCTCACTCAGCAACCAACGCGCAGCCGCCAAACAGTCCTCCATCAACCCCTCAACCGGCGTATCCACCGCCAGCCGATAATCCACCGACACCACCACCACGTCGCAAGCGCGCACCATGCCCAGGTTCAGGTCATCGTCCATTTGCGCATTGCCAACCACCCAGCCGCCGCCGTGGATATCCAGCACCACGCCCTTGGCTTCACCCTCTGGCCGCAGGATACGCACGGGCACTTGCACGCCGCCCACGCTGACCAGCCGGGTTTGCGCCGGGTGTTGTTTTCTGACCTTTTGACGGACGCGCAGCAGCGCCTGAATCAAGCGCGGCGTGACGCGGTTGCGAATTTTAAAACGCGGCATCCACGCGAGTTTTTTATTGAATGCGCGCATCTGCTCCAGCTCAGGCTCGCTGGCAGGCCAGGTTTTATGGGCCATCAACGGTTATTCCGCAAAATCGAAAAATTCAACGCCGCCGCCACACTCAGCCACACCAGATACGGAAACAGCATCAAACCCGTGATCAAATCCAGGCGCACGGCCAGCACCACCATGGTCGCCACTGTTACCCACAGCAGCGAGATCACCACCATCCCCGCGAACAGGCGATGCGCGCCGAAGAACACCGGCGTCCACAGCGTATTCAACGCAATCTGCGCCGCCCACAGCGCCAGCACGATCTGGCTGCCCGGTATCAGGCTCAACCGGTAACCGGCCCAGGCAAGCAGCAAATAAATGATCGTCCACGCCACCGGGAACAACCAATTGGGCGGCGTAAAGCTAGGTTTTACCAGGGACTCATACCACGCACCCGGCTTGAAAATAATGCCGGTGCTCGCGGCGGCGGCGCAGGCTAGCAGGAAAATAAAGAAGGTCATCGTCTGTCCTTTGCTGATCATTTCCAACTTGGACGCCCAACACGCGGGTAAAAGTTCACTGCGATCCACGCTCGGAGCAACTGTGCTGACAGCTTTTCAAAAAGCCTGATCCGGCGTCACGATCCTGAGCCAGGGCCACCGCGCCTGATAACTGCGGGCCTTCGCCGCAAACAACTCTGGCTCCCGATGATGCGGATTAATCCGCAACACCCCTTGCGCCACATCCTCCAACCCATACGGCGCATACACCTCGCCCGTCTCAATCTCCAACCCGATGCACGTGCCCGCCACCAGATAGCGATCCACGCCCTGCCTGGCCGTGTGCAACTGCGGATAGGGCCGGCCAAACCGCTGGACATACCAAAGATGAACCCGCGCCTGATTCTTCACCTCAACGTTTACGCCCAAATCCTCAAACAACGCCTCGGCCGCACGAATGACCTTGTCCTCCGCCTCGTAGGACAGGTCGGTATCAAAATAAAAGACGTCGTAGTCCTTTACCCCCTGGTCGGCAGGCAAATTCGACTGATGGTTCCACACCGCCTGAAACAGACAGCCTGCCGTGAGCATGCACTGGTCCACGCCGAGGGCTGGCAGGCGCGCGGTGATTTCAGCGTTAATGGGGTTGGCCATGGCCAGTTCGAGCAGGGTGTTGACGGTCAATGTCATGGCGGGTCCTTGATGATCGAGGCAGATCCAAGGGCCAACTTTATAACAACGCGAGAAAGGCTTTTGTGAAGGGCGGCGATTTTTTACGAGGGGAGGACATTGCCTGTAGGAACTTGCCGGGAAGTGCGCAACAAAGCGTCGCTGCCTTGCTCCTTTGCCTACGCGTACGTCAGAATCCGCCGGCTTGTGCGCGGGGGTGGCCTTCTCTAAGGTTGCTCGGTCGCTGAATTGTTCAGTGATCGGGTTTAGTAGCCTGAAGGTATATTCAAACGATGTGCACGAGCTCAATCAATCAGGCGTTATTGTCTGTGCTTGACGGTGGCTGTGCGCAGGGCGTCTTCGGGCGCGCCGGCTTTTGTTTGAGTTCCCCGGTCTACTAACCTGCGCACAGCTGCCACCCTTATGTTTAGTAGCTAAAGGGGGTAGCCCTAAACAGGAATTCAAACATGTCTAACGTCACGCCGGATTCAAGCACCCTCTTCTGCGTCATCCAGAACGCCAGCACCGAAACCCTGATCACCAACAGCTACGAAACCTTCACCTCGGTCAGCACCCTGCTGCTTGACCTGTCCGAAGACCTGAGCGGCAAACACCGCGACATCGCGCTCGCCATTCATCAACTGAGCGAACTGGGCGTGCTCCTCACGGCCAAACTCCTCGACCGCGAAGCACCCTGCCCTGGCTGATGACTAGCCCTTCAATTCACTAGCGCGATTGCTCGCCGCGTCGTCGTAAGCCACATACAACGACTCGGCGATTTGGCTTTTGATGGCCTTGGACGCTTCCAGCCCCAACACAAAACCCTCGGCCTTGCCGCCAGCGCGGTTGAGTTCTTCGTGGGTGGAAGCACCGGTGATGGCGTCGAGCAGCTTGATGGAGTGAGGGCCTACGCCTTTAGGGAGGGAGATTTGGTCGATGGACATTGGCGGTACCTTGAAAAAATGGAGGGCGGTGGTGCGTAGAACCATTGCCGGGGTGGCATGGTAGACCTGTTTGGGTGGTAAGGGGTTGGTTTTGGGTTGTTGCGGGCAGTTGCAGCAGGCGGCAATCAGTCAAAAGCGGCTACTTCCGGCCGCTTGTAAAACACTATCAACGTTGTTTCACCGCGATTGCTTCACTAGAGAGAATGAGTGACTCTGCCTCAGGAAAAACATTCGCTAAAAGTCTTAATAGAGAGCCAAGGACGAACCGATGCTGGAACAAACCTTTGAAAGCCTCCTGGAAACAGCCATGTCGGCCTTGAGGAACAAGCAAGAGCAACTCAATCGTGATTACGGGCTGGGCAACATGGCTCGCTGGTGGCTGGATCAGGAGACCGCTACTCTCCAATTCTTCGATGAGAACGACCGGTTGTCAGTCGAAGCGCAGATCCTCAACATCGGCTCGTTCGCACCCAAGCGTTCCAGTTGGATGTGGGCCTGGAGCAACCCCACGGTGCCATCTGCGCTTCGTGAAAAAGCACTGCCGCTCAAGCAACTGCAGACCCTTTCGGGCGCTGAATGCTTTGGCGCTGAAGAGGCGATCGCCCTCGAAGATGAGGGGATGGCGTGGGAGTTGGCCGCTGTCGCGGTGCACCACCTGAATGCGCTGGGTTGCTATCGAGCACCAACGCCACCTGATGGGCCAACTATTTTTCTAGCCATCACTCATCTGAAGCGCATAAACCACTGAGCGGTTTCGGCGACAGCAGTCCACAGGGAGCTGCTGTCGGCGAAAAAAGACCTTTCCGGAACTACTCACATCAGCTTTTCAACCAAGACTGTTGTGGCCTGTAGAGCCATATCCTCAAAATCCCCCTCAAGCAACGGAACGTTCAGTGCCGTCGGCGTTTCATGCCATCAGCTTGTATTTGAGCTATCGATAACATCTATGCAGCAGAAATGTTCGTCGCCGTTAAAAATGGGAACATAAGCGCTGCAGTCAGCGACATGATTTATAAGGATTTATTGATGACCACGATTGATAACTTAAAGATCAAGTACCCCGAAGCCATTGCATTGCAATTCGGGGACTCTCCAGAAATGGCAGATGAACTGGCCGAACTTATTGCTAAAGGAATAAAAACAGCCAGCTGTAGCTCACTTTCGTCTTTCAAACACGACCATGAGTCCCCCACTCTTGGCAGTTACAGCATCATCCTCAACAGCAAACGTGAACCCGTGTGTGTGATCAGAGTTATTTCATTACGCATAATTCGTTATTGCGACGTGGATTATGATTTTGCAAAGAAGGAAGGCGAAGGGGATCTCAGCCTCAGCTACTGGAAGCAAGGCCATAGAGACTTTTTCCAAAGAGAAGGCTCGTTCGACGAGGCGATGGAACTTGTGGCAGAAGAATTTGAGCTGACGGAAATATTATAAGAGTCGAGATTCAGACCACCTCACGCCATTTGAACCCGTTAAAAATTAATCAAAGAGACGCGATTGCCAAGGCGCTTTCATACGCAGAGAGCGAGCGGTTGCCAGAACCCGCGTAAGAGAAGATCAGCACGTTTACACTGGCGCTTTGGTTAACGCCTGCAGGGCGGGTGCCCTCTCCATTTACCCCAATCATTCAGGGAGAAAGTCGATGTCTACCGAACCACTCTGCCTGGTGTTCGTACCGGCCCTTGTGGCCGTGCTCACCGCAGCCGAGCACAAAAAGGGCGCGCCCCTCACAGAAGTTGAAGTGTGTGACATCCGGGACCAAGCCACCTGTATGACGCTGACTTTCAGCACTGCACTGGCGATGGAAGAGCAGCGTGGCTATCCGGATATCGTGGCCGAGGACTGCTGGAATGAGTGGCAACGGGTACGCGACTCGATTCAAAAAAGCTCGGGGACAGTCGATTCACAGACCTCAGCGCCATGACTATTCAGGAAATCAAACAACGCCTGGCCCGCCCAGCCTTGAAACTCATCACTATGATTTTTTTAATGAATAAGAGCAAGACCACCGTCTCCTTATCCCACTGACCCCAGCCTCAGCAACTCATTATGCGGCACCGCCAGCCATTGCCCCATCGCGGCACAATGACGTCCCACCAACCCTTCGGCGTCCCAAACGGTCATCTGCGCAAACACCTGCGGCAAGTTACTCGCCGCAGCCATGCGTTTGGTATCAGCTGCCAAGGCCCGGACCGGGTCTCGACCGTAACGCCGACGGCGCTCTTGACGCCTCACCCAACCGCAACAACATCAGGTGTGAATAGCAGCCTGCCGTCGCGCCGCCCACTTGCACTCCGAAGCCACCAGGAGATGACACCCCTCAATGGATTTGGGATCACTATAAAAATGGCGGTCGTACGAGCTAGCTAAGTGTAGCGGGCTCGCATTCAACGGTACTTCTGGCTCAAACTAACTGCAACCAGCGGAAGCCCTCGGCTTAGCCACGGGCTTTCGCTATCTGCAAATGACAGAGGCCGGTTCAGGCCCCAGTCCTGCCAAGCTATCGGTCTTCACGGGTGTGCCACAGGCGCAGCAGGTAGATAGTCGAATCCACTATCTCGTAACGCATCTCGTATTGGCCGATCTGAATTCGGCGCACATTCCTTGGATCGAACTCTTCCAGGCGTTCGCCAATGCGCGGGTTGGTCAGCAGCGTGGTAGGTGCAGCGGTGAGTTGCTGCACTGTTCCTGCAGCGGCAGGCTGATTCACCGAGGCCAGAAACTCGTACAGTCGGGTAATGTCGGAAAGCGCCTTGCTTGTCCACTTCAATTCCATCAGCGCGGCACCGTCAACGGAGTGTCGGTGCTGAGGCTATCAGCCCAGGCCTGGACAGCTTTGTGGTCAATAACGCGGCCAGCGTCAACATCGGCCAAGGCCTCACGGGTCAGGCGACTCCGCTCTTCTTCCTGGTCTATCCAGGCGGACAGAGCCTGTTTGACGATCCAGTTTTTGGAGCGCTCCAGACGCTCTGCCATCAAATCGACCTTTTGGGCCAGTTGTTCAGGGACGTGAGCCGTGACAGATCGGGTTTTCGCGGTGGTTGCCATGATGAGGGTTACTCCTGACCGTTACTTCTTGAATTGGATGTCGCCGGATCCTGCAACGGGATGGCCGGAATGGTTCGTAGGTTGATACATGGTGATTTACTCTGCGCTGATCTTCATCATTTCTATTTAAAGTTAATCATAGTGAATAATCATGCGTCGTCAAGGTTGACCTGGCTACGCGAGTCACCGCTGAAACCAAACTCTCGGCACATGATGGAGCACATCGAACGGCTGAAGATCTTCCAACTGGTGGCCCTGCCCGAAGGGCTCGACCGGCACATTCACCAGAACCGCTCGCTGCGACGGTGACCGATGAACTCGTGGATCTACACGACCGCATTCTCATCAAGCTGTCCAGCAGCGCCAAGAACAAGCATCAGCAGCAGTTCCAGAAACAGGGCAAGGCGATTAACGATAAGGTGCGCCTATAATGGCCAGCGCTTGCGCGCAGGTGGTCGAGGCGAGAGTACCGGCCACGTCAACCCGAAGTACGGCAATGAACCTGGGCGGCTGTTCTATACCCATATCTCCAACCAGTACGCGCCGTCGTTACTGAACGCTGCACGCACCGCCTCTTTGGGTCGGCCGACCAACGCATCAAACTGTTGATTGAAGTGTGCGATCGTTAAGGCGTCCTGCTTCAGGTCAATCATCGTGGCTCCCTGTTAAAAAACGCTTACGGGTCAAAACATCACTTTTTAATCGCTACCCGCAAATCAAACAACAACTGCGTCAACGGCGACTGATGATCGCCGAATAGATGGCGCCCACGCTCTGAGCAACGATAGATACCTAACTTACATAAACCCAAGGAGCCCTTGATGCCGTCTACCCAACGCGACAATGCCCGCCTCGAGCGCCGCCTGGTCGTTGCCCTCACTGAAGCCTGCGAGACCGCAAAAACCGAAATACCGGGCTTCGACTGGCTGACGCACACTGTCGACTACGCCAACTTTGCCCGAAGCTTGCGGGTGATATGGGTGTTCGACACCCTCGCCAACAAGGAACACGCCCTGGCAGCCGGCGCCGGCGAACGCATGCGCGAGTTGACCAGCGCTGCGCTCCTCGACGCCGAAGTGGCCCCCGTGCCGATGGGAAGCTGCATTCGCTTCGACTCGGAAGAGGAATGCACGGCCAGGCACGGCGGCGATTGGCGAGCGCGTTTGGCACAAGCGTCGCGCTGAAAAGGTGCGTTTTTCCACGTTATTGTGGGCTGTCTGGAAGGGCTTCATCGCAGGCAAGCCCGCTCCCACAGTGGATTTGCGGTGTGGCTGGGATTAAGTGCCCAATTCAAATCTCAGGTAGCCATTGGCGTCCGCGCCGGTTTGCAGAAAACCGGCTTTTTGGTAGAGACGTTTGGCCGGGTTGTCTTCGCGCACGCTCAACGTCAAACGAGAAAATCCTGCTTGCCGGGCTTCATCTGTGTAGGCCTTCAACAAGGCGGCGCCCAGCCCTCTGCAGCGGTACTGCTCACTCACGCCAATCGTACAGAGCAGCGCGCGGCCGTCCTCAGGCTTCCATAGGCAATAACCTGCAAATTGCCCGTCGACGCTGGCAATCACCAGGCGGTCAAAGTGTTCCACCCAATTGGCAAGGTGCCGTTCGGACTGACGCAGCCAGCCGTCCTCATGACTGGGTTCCCAGCGCTGGATGTATTCGCGCTCACCTCGGTAAATCAACGGCAGGTCGGTGATGACGGCTTTGCGCAAACAGTGAGGTGTCGACGGTTGTCCAGGAGAGGGAGCGGCCACAGGTGGTTTCCTGAAGGATGAAAAGTCAGGAGAGCATAAAAGTGTGGAGGTACTTTGTCATCGGCACCCGCAAAGAAGACAGGCAACGTCGCCTGCCTCCTTTTGCGTGCTTCGACTTATTTTGCGAACGCGTATTCGCCGCCCTGCTCCACTGCTTTGCGGTAAGCCGGGCGAGCCTGGAAGCGGTGCACCCAGGCGGCGAGGTTTGGATACGCCTGCAACTTGCCTTGCGCCCCGGCGATTTCGCCGATGAAGCTCAGCTGGATATCGGCGCCGCTCAACTCGTCACCCAGCAGGTAGGGCGTATCCGCCAGCACGTCGTTCAAATAGCCAAGGTAGTTGGCGATTTCCGACTCGATACGCGGATGCAACGGCGCGCCTGCTTCACCCAGGCGGCCAACGTACAGGTTGAGCATCAGCGGCAGCATGGCCGAGCCTTCGGCGAAGTGCAGCCATTGCACGTATTTGTCGTAGGCGGCGGTGGCAGGGTCGGGCTGCAGACGGCCCTGGCCGTGGCGGCGGATAAGGTAGTCGATGATCGCGGCGGACTCGATCAATACCAGCGAGCCGTCCTCAATGACGGGCGACTTGCCCAGCGGGTTGATGGCTTTGAGTTCGGGTGGGGCGAGGTTGGTTTTCGGGTCGCGCTGATAGCGTTTTATGTCGTAAGGCAGGCCGAGTTCTTCGAGCAGCCAGAGGATGCGCTGTGAGCGGGAGTTGTTGAGGTGGTGGACAGTGATCATGGGGGCAGCTCCGTGGGTCGAGCGTTGAAGGTATATCAGCAGACTGCGCGCGGGCGGTGGAGTGCCCGGAAGTTGCAGGTGTTTGAGAACGGGGGTTGGCCTGTCGTGGCGAGTGGGCTTGTTGTGGCGAGCGGGCTTGCCCCGCGTTGGGCTGCGAAGCGGCCCCAAACCTGCCACCCCGATATAACTGAAAGATCGCGGTGGCCCTGATGGGGCTGCTTCGCAGCCCAACGCGGGGCAAGCCCGCTCGCCACAACAAGCCCACTTGCCAAAGCAAGCCCGCTCGCCACAACTAGCCAACTAGCCGACTAGCCAAAAGAACCTGGTCAAGCCAGCCGGAAGCGGGCGGTGTTGTCGCTCAGGGCGCGGCTGCCTTTGCTGAGGGTGTCGGCGGCCTGGTTTACGGCGCGGGCGCCTTCGAGCAGGCGGCCTGCGGCTTGGTCGACTTGCTGGATATTGCCGCTGACTTCGTCCGCAGTAGCGGCTTGCTCTTCTACCGCAGCGGCAATTTGCGCGAGGGTATCGGTGACGTTTTGCACCGCGCCGGCAATCTCGCCCAGGCGGGTGCCCAGGCCGGTGACGGATTCGGCATCGGTCAGCGCCTGGTCGCACGCAGCGCCCATCAGGCTCACGGCCTGGCTCACGGTGGCGCGCAGGCTGTCCACGGTGCCGGCGATCTGAGCTGTCGAGGCTTGGGTGCGTTGCGACAGGCTGCGCACTTCATCGGCTACCACGGCAAAACCACGGCCCTGCTCGCCCGCGCGGGCGGCTTCGATGGCGGCGTTCAGCGCCAGCAGATTGGTCTGTTCGGCGATGCCGCGAATGGTGTCGACCACCGACTGAATCTGCTGCCCTTGCTGGCTGACTTGTTCCAGCGCGTTGGCGGTGTCAGTCAGGCGCTGATTAAGTTGCTGGATGCTGGCCGTGGTGCGTTGGCTGTCGCGGCTGCTGTCTTCGGCAATTTGCCGGGTGTGCTGGGCGCTGTCTGAGGCTTGCTCACAACTTCTGGCGACGCCCATCGACGTGGCTGCCAATTGCGTCGCGGCGGCGGCAATCTGGCTGATTTGTTGTTGCTGATCTTCGACTTCGGTGAGGGTGCTGCCCGACTGCGAGTTGAGGGTCAGCACCGTCGAGCCGAGCTGCTGGGTTTCGTGATTCACGCCCAAAAGGCTGGTGCGCAACTGCACCACCGCAACGTTGAGCGCGGTGCTGATGGCGGCGAGTTCATCGCGGCCTTCCACCGCCACTTCGACACACAGGTTACCGTCGCGCAGGGACTCGGCAAGCGTGGTGATGCCGCTGGCACTGCGGCGAATCGAAGCTTGCAGGCAGATGAACAGGTACAACGCGGCCAGCGCCAGCAGGCTGAATGTCGCCACCACCGGGATGAACTGCTTGAGCGAGCGGTCGCGGTAGTAGCCCAGGCGCTCATCCAGCGACGTCAGCGACTGGCTGCGCAATGCACCCAAGGCGCCGAGCACGCTGTCGATACTGCGGTCGAAGCCTGTGGTGTCGAGCTTGATGGTGCCGCCAAACACACCGTCGTCCAGGGCTTTAAGCTCGCTGTCGAGCAATTGCAGGCTGCTCTCGTACTGCGCCGTCCAAGGCTCAAGCCCCGCGTAGCGCTTGGTCTTGAGCGAGGCGGCGGCCTTGACCAACTGGTCGCGCGCGTCGCCGATACGGCTACGCAGGTCACGCATCTGCAGGCGACTTTGCAGGGTGAACTGCCCCGACGCGATGGACGACTCACCGACGCTCGCCGTGCGGCCGATGCGCTCGATCAGGTCTGGCGCGTGCTGGGTGGAAATCTGCATCAGCAAATAGGTTTCCAGCCAAGGGTCGAGAATTAGCCCGGCGTCCTGAGTGATCTGCTCGCGCAACGTTTGCATCGCGGTCAGCGCAGCGGTGAAGCGGTCGTAACCGTCCGGCCACCAGCCCACTGTGCGCAGAGACTGGGTGTCCATGCCCTTGACCGTGGCCTGCAACGCCTCGAAACGCGCCAGGGTTTCGGCGCTGGCGTTCTGTTTTTTCAGCGCATCGCCCAAGGCTTGCAGGCTTTGGGTAATTGCCGGGCTTGCGGCGTCGACCTTGTCCATCGCCGCCTTAGCCGCTGGCGTTGGCGTGTGCAAGATGTCCAGGGCCTTCCAGCGCGCGGCCAAATTGCGTTGCGCGGTCAATTGGCCATCCAGCGTGTCCAGAGACAGCAGTTGGCGAACGCCGGACTGCTCGCTGGAAATCACCGCTAATTTTTCGCGGTAGTCCTGGCCGATCATCCACAGGCTCCCGGCCAGCGGCAGCATGAACAGGAAAAACAGGATCTGGAATTTGCGCGCGAAACCGAACCGTCCGAGCAGACGGATACCGGGTGATAAAAGACTGTGCATGGCCGACCACTCCCTAAAACAACCCACACGGTGCACGCGTGGGTGAAGCCTTGAAATGAATAACGGCAAAATGCCATGTCATTGATTAGCCTGGCTCTAGCAAGATACGGGCCGCTGCCAGCAGACCACGAAATAGGCGGCTTCACGTTCAAATAGAGGCATTGCGTGCCCGAAAATGGGGCGAAAGCACTCAGTTACGACTACCCACGCTGTAACCCTTCGGAGCGGTGACCTACTTAACCGCTCCGTGCAACGATCAGCCAGCTGTTTTCACAAGCATGTACTGACTGAAATTATTGATGTGATCATCCAGATTGTCCTCCAGCATCATCCGGTACTGATCGCAGAAATACTTCAACATCGCCTCCCGCGCATCGGCCATTTCAGCGCCGGACTTGAAGTTGCGCGCACTGGCCCAGGCGTTAAAACGCGTGGTGCCAAACATCATCGAGGCGCTGACCTCGCCGAGGTTTTCACAGGTTTTAAGCTGCTCGTTCGACAGCTCGATATGGGCGTCGGCCCGGTCGTAAAAGGCTTGGTCGGTGGTGTCGGCCATGATGAAGGTTCCGGATGAACAAATGATGGCGGCCATTGGAGCATATCCGGCCGCCGGTTTGCAGGCGCCTGCACTGTCACATCAATGCGAGCACCAGCCGTTCAAGCCCGATACCGAATCCTGCGCCCTCGCGGTAGGCGCCACCGCCCACCACTTGCTGCTGTGCACCTAACGCGGGGCAACGCACTTCGAAGCCGTTGCCTTCAAGGTAGTAACTCAACCCACGTTTCACTGCGCAATTGAGCTGATAGTCGAGCCCCAGCGAGTCCAAAAAACCGGTGCACAGGACTTGGCTAAGCTGCAACGCCAAAGCCGGCTCCGGGCTTAGAATCTCCAACCCCAGCTGGGTAAACTCACGGTATCGGCCAGCCTGCGGGCGCTCGTAGCGGTAACAGCGTGCCACGTAGAAAAACATCGCCTCGCGTCGTCCGCCGAGTAATTCAGCGTTGCGCTCCTGGAACAGCGCGGTGGCCTCAGGGATCAAGCAACACTGGCGGCCCGCCTTGTCGTCGAACGCCCACATCTGCCCGATGATTTCACTGCCGCCGGCTTTTTCGATAAACGTGTCCTGGCCCCAAAGCGCCGGCACGATGGTTTCTTCAGCGCCCGCTTCGATGAAGGTAGCTCCGAAACCGGCCTTCAATTTCACGCATTGTTGAAGCTTCTTTTCCGGTCACAATTCGCGTTCCGCGTAGCATGGTCATGGGGTAAATCTCCATTTTTTACAGGCAATAAAAAAGGCGCTGTGGGCGCCTTGGTTTGGGTTCAGTGAGTGATCAGAGGTTCTGTTCAAACAGTGAGTGCAAGCAACCGCGGCGCCTGGTAGAGGGTCCGTGGTGGTGATGGCGGTTGCTCTGCAGGAATTGAGTCATGGGGCGATCCTGGCACAGTTGTAGGAAAAGTTACAAGCTGGCACTAATCCAACCGCGTCATCTGACTCAACTGCTCAGCCGTGGGAAACCCCAGTGTCCTGTAGCGTGGCGGGTAAGTGTTGAATGGCTGCAACAGTTCACCGGCCTTGGCCTCAAGCTCGTCCCAGGCGAAAAGCTGGGTTTTGGCCGAGCTATCGGATTGGAGCTGGACCAATGCGACGCGGTCGGTTTTGGGCAGCAAGGTGTCGACCGTTTCGGTCCAGCTGCAGACCGAGAAGGTCTTGCCGCTGCCGTCCGTCAACTCGAAGAGCGTGTACGTCGCGACGAATAACTCAGTGTTCTGCTCAGCGTGGATCGTGTCGAGTTGCTCTTTCTGCGAGCGGTAATTACCTTCGAGCAACATGTGTTCAAGGCTTGCCATACGCGCCAGCAGTGCCTCGTCGTGGGTGACAAATGGCACGATCCGCTGGCCCTCGTACGTATAGACCTGGCTGGAGACGACGCGGCCGTTTTCCATGGCCTTGAAGCAGACCTCGACCATGTGCCGAATGCCGTCCTCGTCTTTGTCGCCGGTGACCATCAGCACGTCGCGGGTCGGGATCATGAACACCGGGCGGCCCTTGATGGGCGCGCGTTGCAGCACATCCGGCAGCAGCACGCGGCTGGTGTCATAGCTGTCGTTCCAGCGCCCGAGGTAGAGCCCGGGCACAATTTCTTCGAAGGCGTCCGGGGTGGTTTCGCGCAAGTTGCTCTGCGCCGCCGCCAATGCCTCGTCGAGGCTCACCCCCCAGCTCTCTTTCGGGCCGTCGGTGAGGGTTGAAGTGGTTTCGGGATAATCCACCGCCAACAAGATCACGCAGTCTTTACCCAACGGTCGGTGGACAGCATTGCGCGGCGTATCCCAGCCATCCGTGCGCACCTTGTACAGGCGCACCTCTTCCAGCATCGCCAGGTTACGAATCACCGGCCGTAACAGCGGCCTCACCTCTTCGAATTGCTCCGGCGCGTTATTGCGGTAGTTGAGCAGCGTCGACGCATACCCATTCAATACATCGGCTTTGCGCGACTTCTCGGCGTTCTGGTAGTCACGAAATGCGTTATGCAGGTTGAAGAAGCCGCCGCCGTCACCGTGGTCGAGGCGAAACTCCGTGGGCACATACACCAGCGGCCCGCTGAAGCCCACCTGGCGGGCAGCCTTGATGACTTTCTGGGCGAAGGCCTCCTCGGTCAGGGGGCGATTGAAGAGCTTGTCGATCAGGGTGCCAAACATGCGCAGGTTCCTCCATGAGTGCGAGCTGTCCATCCCGGACGGTGCAAGGGACAGGTTAAATAACGACCTGTGTTGCGTGGTCGAGTTCACTGTTACCTGGTCAGGCCAGTAACTGCGTGATCCACCGCGCCTGCCGGGCGATTTCCTGCACCTTGTCTTCCGGCACCCACTGCTTCGCCTGCTCAAGGCTGGCTAAGGTCTTGTGCTTCTGGCGCAGCATGCGTTGCCACTTGGCCAGAAACTCCGGGCTGCGCGCCTGCAGTTGCAGGGGGCCGAAGTACAGTTCTTCATCGGTGTAGGTCACCGGCTCGGCACGTTCGGCGACGATGATCTCGTAGTAGAAGCGGTTCTCCTGCAACAACTCTTCCGTGAGGATTCGGTAACCGTTGTGCATCAGCCAGTGGCGCAACGGTTGCTCGCCGCCGTTGGGTTGCAGGATCAAGCGTTCGTGGCCGGCGAGGTGCGCCTTGCCGTTGTCGAGGATGTCGCGAATCGTCTCGCCGCCCATGCCGCAGACGCTGATGGCGGTGATGCCGTCGCCAACTTCGATCGCCGCGAGGCCGTCGGCCAACCGCACAGTAATGCTTTTTTCCAGGCCGTTATCGCGCACGGTGCGCTGGGCTGCGTGGAAGGGCGTAGCTGCCACCTCCCCCGCCACCGCCGCTGCGATCAAACCCCGGCGCATCATTGCCACCGGCAGGTAGCCATGGTCCGAGCCGATGTCTGCCAGGCGCGCGCCAACGGGCACGTTCGCCGCCACGCACTCAAGGCGCCTGGATAATGTGTGTTCGTTCAACGGTTGTTCCTTGTCACTGAAAAATTACTCACCCGAAAACCGGTCACGGCTATTGGTCAGGTGCAGCACCATGGCCGCCCGCGCCGCGTCCGGGTCCTGGCGCTTGATCGCGTTGAAGATCGCCTCGTGTTCCAGGTTCGCCAACTGGCCCAGCTTGGCAAAGTCGGCACCACCGCGCTCGGCGCCCTTGACCTGCGTACGCGGGATCATCGCATTGCCCAAATGCAGCATGATCTCGGTGAAAAACGTATTGCCGGTGGCCTCGGCGATCAGTTGGTGAAAGCGCTTGTCCTCTTCCACGCAACTGTCGTTGTTGGCCAGCGAGGCCTGGTAGTCATCCAGTGCTGCGCGCATCTGCGCCAGTTGCTCCTCAGACCGGCGCAACGCAGCCAGCGCCACGGCTTGCACCTCCAGGCCCAGGCGCAGTTCGAGCATGTTGCGCACGCTGGCGACGGTGTCCACGTGCAAGCGCAAGCCTTGCTGAGCCTGCGGCTCCAGCACGAAGGTGCCGATGCCGTGACGCGTCTCCACCAGGCCCGACGCCTGCAACTTGGAGATGGCCTCGCGAACCACGGTTCGGCTCACACCGTGCTCCTGCACGATGGTCGATTCTGACGGCAGTTTTTCACCTGGCTTGAGCTGCCCGAGCAGGATGCGCTGGGTCAGCGCCTCGACCACGCCCTGGGCGAGGTTGTTGGAGCGTTTACGAACAAGGGTTGCGCTATCAATGGGCATCGCGACGGATCCACGGGGTTGGGCTGGTGCGAGCTTATCACCCTCGTTGAACTGATTCGAAAATCAATCAACTTGTATGACAACCAATCTTAAACCTCCACAACCCAAAGAACACTGACCTTCGCGCCAATCTGGAATCACATGCCTGAACAGTCACCTAAAAATCTCTAAAACCCTAATACCTATTAGACAAATAACCAAAATACCCATTTGGCATTCGCCGTTATAAGAACAAATACACCCGTCACCACATTGCGATCCCCGGAAAAGCACTTGTATGATGTCTATCAACAAAACACGCAAACCCGCATAAAAATAATCAGGGGGAGTTTTGAATTGTGAACAATTCAAGCCATGCATCTGCCGCACCAGAAAACGATTCAGTGCTCGCGCGCGCCGTGAGCAAAGTGAAGGGCCATGTGCTCCCACTGTTCGTGATCATGTTCATCCTCAACTACATCGACCGGGTCAATATCGGCTTCGTGCGCACGCACATAGAGCATGACCTTGGCATCGGCGCGGCCGCCTACGGGCTGGGCGCCGGGCTGTTCTTCATCGGCTACGCGCTGTTCGAAGTGCCCTCCAACATGCTGCTGCAAAAAGTCGGCGCGCGCATCTGGCTGACCCGCATCATGTTCACTTGGGGCATCGTTGCCACGCTGATGGCGTTCATCCAGAACGAAACCCAGTTCTACATCCTGCGTTTCCTGCTCGGCGTGGCTGAAGCGGGATTCTTCCCTGGCGTGATCTACTACTTCACCCGCTGGCTGCCAGGGGTTGAGCGCGGCAAAGCCATTGCGATCTTCCTGAGTGGTTCGGCGGTGGCCTCGCTGATCTCCGGCCCGCTTTCAGGCGCGCTGTTGCAGATAGAGGGCTTCGGCTTCCATGGCTGGCAGTGGATGTTCGCCATAGAAGGCCTGGCCTCGGTGGCGCTGGGGTTCTTTGTGTGGTTCTGGCTGGATTCCAAACCCCATGACGCCAACTGGATGACCCGCGAAGAACAGGACGCACTGGTCGGCGCGATTGATCAGGAACAGCGCGAGCGTGAAGCGCTGACCACGGTCAAACCGACGATTGGCAAGCTGCTCAAGGACCGTCAGATCCTGCTGTTCTGCGCCTTGTACTTCTGCATCCAATTGACCATCTACGCCGCAACGTTCTGGCTGCCGAGCATCATCAAAAAGATGGGCGACTTGAGCGATATACAGGTGGGTTTGTTCAACTCGATCCCGTGGCTGATTTCGATCATTGCCATGTACACCTTCGCCTCGCTGTCGGGCAAATTCAGGTTCCAGCAAGCCTGGGTCGCCGCTGCGCTGCTGATTGCGGCTGCGGGGATGTTCATGTCCACCACGGGCGGGCCGATTTTTGCCTTTGTTGCGATCTGCTTTGCGGCCATCGGTTTCAAGTCGGCCTCGTCGCTGTTCTGGCCGATTCCGCAGGGGTATCTGGACGCGCGCATCGCCGCCGCCGTGATCGCGCTGATCAACTCCATCGGCAACCTGGGCGGGTTTGTAGCACCCACGACCTTTGGTTTTCTGGAGCAGACCACCGGTTCGATCCAGGGCGGCCTTTATGGGCTGGCCGGCACGTCGGTGATCGCCGCGATCCTGGTGTTTTTCGCCAAAACCGCTCCCTCTGCCCCGCAGGCTTCGCCGAGCGTTGTGCCCACGGGCGCCGCCATCAGCAAACCTCTTTAAGCGTATTCAGGAACTTGCCATGAGCACTTCAACGTCACCTGTCGTCACCCATTTCCAAGTCATTCCGGTTGCCGGCCATGACAGCATGCTGCTGAACCTGAGCGGCGCCCACGGGCCCTACTTCACGCGCAATATCGTGATTCTCAAAGACAGCTCCGGCAACACCGGCGTGGGCGAAGTACCCGGCGGCGAACGCATCCGCCAAACCCTGGAAGACGCGCGCAGCCTGGTGGTGGGCCAACCCATCGGCCACTACCAGCGCATCCTCAACCAAATGCGCACCACCTTTGCCTCACGGGACTCTGCCGGTCGCGGCCTGCAAACCTTTGACCTGCGCATCACCATTCATGCGGTCACGGCGATGGAAGCGGCACTGCTCGACTTGCTGGGCCAGTTCCTCGAAGTGCCGGTGGCCGCCTTGCTCGGCGAAGGCCAGCAGCGCGACGCGGTGAAGATGCTCGGCTACCTGTTCTACGTCGGTGATCGCACCGCCACAGACCTGGCCTATCGCAACGAGGCGGACGCCGATGATGACTGGTTTCGCCTGCGCCACGAGAAAGCCCTGACGGCCGACGCGGTGGTGCGTCTGGCAGAAGCCGCCAAAGCCAAATACGGCTTCAACGACTTCAAACTCAAAGGCGGCGTGTTGAGCGGCGATGCAGAAATTGAAGCCGTCACCGCGCTGGCCGAACGCTTCCCGGATGCACGCATCACCCTCGACCCGAACGGCGCCTGGTCACTCAAAGAAGCCATCCGCCTGTGCCGCGACCAGCACCACGTACTCGCCTACGCCGAAGACCCGTGCGGTGCGGAAAACGGCTACTCGGGCCGCGAAGTCATGGCCGAATTCCGCCGTGCCACGGGCCTGAAAACCGCCACCAATATGATCGCCACCGACTGGCGAGAAATGGGCCACGCGATCCAGTTGCAATCGGTGGATATCCCCCTCGCTGACCCGCACTTCTGGACGATGCAGGGCTCGGTACGCGTGGCGCAGATGTGTAACGACTGGGGCTTGACCTGGGGTTCGCATTCCAACAACCACTTCGATATTTCCCTGGCAATGTTTACCCAGGTCGCCGCTGCGGCACCGGGCGATATCACCGCCATCGATACCCATTGGATCTGGCAGGACGGCCAGCGCCTGACCAGGCAACCACTGAAAATCGAAGGCGGTTATGTGAAGGTGCCGAGCAAGCCCGGCCTGGGCGTGGATATCGATATGGACGCCGTGGCGAAGGCCCACGAGGTCTACAAAGGCATGGGCCTCGGCGCGCGGGATGACAGCGTGGCGATGCAGTTTTTGATTCCCGGCTGGCGCTTCAATAACAAGCAGCCTTGCCTGGTGCGTTAGGGCCCCCTGCGAACACAGTGCCTATGGGGAGTGGGCTTTCTGTGGCGAGCGGGCTTGCCCCGCGTTGGGCTGCGAAGCAGCCCTAAAACCTGACGACGCGGTTTATCAGTTACACCGTGTTGGTTGAATGGGGAGCGCTTCGCACTCCAACGCGGGGCAAGCCCGCTCGCCACAGAAAGCCTGCTCGCCACAACAAGCCAGCTCGCCACAGGAACTCAGGGCTTACTGGCTGCTTCCGATTTTGCCCTGGCAGTTTTCCTCGGTGCAATTGGTTGCACCGTCAGCTCGACACCCAGGGCCAGCATCAGCTTCTGAATCGTCTCATAACGGGTTTTCGAGCCGCCCTTCAGCGTTTTGTAAAGGCTCTCCCGATTGACCCCGGCAGCCTCCGCCACTTTGTTCACGCCCTGGGCTTTGGCAACCTCGGCAAGCGCCTTCATCAGTATCTGCGGGTCTTGCGATTTCATGCTTTGCGCAAGATACGCACTGATAACCTCCGGGCTGTCGAGGAAGCGCGATGCTTCGTAGACGCAGGAGCAGCCGGCTCCCTCACCACGGGACCGAGGGTTATTTAAGCGATCTTGATGACCACCTTGCCAAATGCGCCTTTGGCCAGATGCGCATAAGCTTCGCGCGCCTGTTCGAACGAGTAGACCTGATCAATCACCGGGCGAATCTTGTGTTCGTTCAAAAACGCGTTCATCCGATCAAATGATGAGCGCGGCGCGACGGCGATGCCGCGAAGGGTGGTCTGGCGAAATATCAGCGGCATCAGGTTCAATTGCACGGTCTGGCCCGTCAGAAAACCAATCTGCGCGATGCGTCCGGCGGCCTTGGTGGCCGCCACCGACTGGTTGATGCCATTGCCACCGGCGACATCAAGCAGCAGGTCAACGCCTTTGCCCTCGGTCAACTTCAGCACTTCTTCCTCCCAGGCGGGCGTGCTCCGATAGTTGATACCTGCCACGGCGCCCAAGCCGATGACGGTTTGCAGGTTCTGGTCGCTGCTGGACGTCGCGATTACCCTGGCCCCCAGCGCAGTTGCGATTTGCACGGCGAAGATGGATACCCCGCCAGTGCCCTGGACCAATACGGTCTGCCCGGGCTGGACCTGCCCGAAATCCACCAGCGAGTACCAGGCCGTCAGCGCAGCAATCGGCAACGTGGCAGCCTCTTCGTCGCTCATGTTATCGGGGGCGCGCACCGCGCTGTCCTCGTGGATGATCATGTATTCGGCCAGCCCGCCAGGCAGCGGTGAACCAAAGCAGTAGTCCGGCTCATTCGGGCCGGGTTCACCGTCCAGCCAGCGTGAATACAAGTGCGAGTTCACGCGATCGCCGATGTTGAAGCGCGAAACACCTTCACCCACCGCGACCACAGTACCGGCAGCATCGCTTACCGGAATCAAATCCTTTGGCACTGCGTGCGGCTCGTAGATGCCATCGACGATGGCCTTGTCGCGAAAATTCAGCGAGACGGCGCCCACCTTGACCAGCAGTTCGCCGGGCTTTGGTGTTGGCGTAGGCACTTCACCCATGTGCAGATTGTCGAGCCCGAATTCTCTGAGTAACCAAGCTTTCATAACGTATTCCCCGCGTGACGTGAGAGGCGGCATTGCCTTGAACACATCATTCGCCGTTTGACGGAGGCAATAAATACGCAGAAATGGACAGGATTGTTCTATTCTCAAGCAACAGTCATAGCCAACACCGTCACCAGGGTCGCCCATGGAACTGCTCCAATCGATGCGCTTATTCGCTCGGCTCGCTGAACTCGGCAGCTTCACCAAGGCCGCCGAGTCCCTGGCCATCGGCCGCCCGCACGTTACCCGCGCCATTCAAGAGTTGGAGTCGTCGCTGGGCGTGCGCTTGTTCCAGCGCACCACGCGAAAAGTCACGCTCACCGCTGAAGGCGAGCAGTTCTATGGGCGGGTGCTGGAAATCCTCGGCAACATTGCTGACGCAACCTCCATGTTTGACCCCACCGGGGCGACCCTCAGTGGTCGGCTGCGCGTCGACATCCCGACCGCCTTTGCGCAAATCGAATTCATCGACAGCCTTAAAGCATTCGCCAGCGCTTTTCCAGGCATCAACCTGATACTCGGCGTCACCGACAGAACGGTGGACCTGGTGGGCGAAGGGGTGGACTGCGCACTGCGCATCGGCGATCTACCGGACTCAACGCTGGTTGGGCGGCCCGTGGGCATGGCGACCTTGATCACCTGCGCCGCGCCCGGTTACCTGCAGGCACACGGTGAACCTCAGCGAATAGAGGCGCTGGCGGCGCATCAGGGCGTCAGCTTTCTGTCTGGCCACAGCAACCGGATCCTGCCCTGGCATTTTCGGGTGGACGGCGCGGACCACGTGCATGTCAGTCAGGCCGCCATCACCGTGACCGAATCGCACACCTATGTTCAGTGTGGGGTGGCGGGTTTCGGCATCATTCAAGCGCTGGGCATTTCAGTCAGCCATCACCTGGCCAACGGCGACCTTGTAGAAATCCTGGCGCCCTATCGCCCCGCCCCCAGACCGGTGACGCTGCTATACCCGAGCCGCACCCACATTGCGCCGCAGGTGCAGGCCTTTACGCAGTGGTTGCTGGAGCGCTTTCCACAGATACATGCGCAGTGGCTGGAGCCTTACGCCATCCGTTAGAGGTACTGCCGGATAAAACAGGCCAGGAAGAACAGGCGATCAGTACCCTGTGGCGAGCGGGCTTGCCCCGCGTTGGGCTGCGAAGCAGCCCTAAAAGGAAGAGTGCGGTGAGTCAGGTACTCCTCGGCCGCTGGTTCTGGGGCTGCTTCGCAGCCCAACGCGGGGCAAGCCCGCTCGCCACAGTTTTAGTGTTCGGGTGGGGTTTTACTTTGGGCCGCTTGGCGCGTCGTTTGAAAGGGTATCAACGTGACGGGCCTTCCAGGGCATGCGCTGAAACCAGGACTGCGGCACCGGGTGTACGACGGCCCGCAGCGCCCTGGCGTAATCCATCACCAGGCCTGGGGTCCAGGCCATGGTCAGCGCACGCCTGCGCACTTGCGCTGCGATCCAGAGTTCAGGCATGAACAGGGTGCGCAAACAGTCTCGCCAGCGCTCGCTGCGAAAGGCCAGCGCGCCATCCAGCGATGCCTCGAGCGCGTAAGCGACGGTGCTGGAACAGTTGCGGTAGGTGAGGTTGTAGCGGTTGTCGAGGCTGTAGTTCATCCAGAAATGCTCAAGGGCACTGCTGTTGTAGTGGTGAAACAGTATCTTGCGGTCCGACTCACACCAATCGGCCGCTTCTGTAGCGTAGTCAGGCTGAAAGGTACCCGGCACATCATTGTCCCGGGTGGCCTTGAGTATCCGGAAGAACTCCGAAGGCGAGCGGTCGATATCGGCGGCAGGGTACAGGCTGATATAGATCGAGGGCTGCAACTCAAGGGCTGCGTGCCCAGTGGAAATCACGCCCTGGCTGTCCACTGCGGCGATGTAGCGGTTGATGATCGGTCGCGGCACCGGCGTATTTTCTGCTGTGCCCTCCGGCGTCCAGATATGCACAACCAAAGGCTCATGGCTTGGCGGGTTGGCAGCTACCGTGACGAGTTCCGGTTTGACCGCCGACTTTATAGTGAGGCTCATGACCGGTGCGCGGGGCGTCAGCAGCTCAAACGAGGACGTGCCACGCACCAGTAAACTGGCGCGCCTGGCCACTCGCAGGGCACTGATGCCGCTGACGATCATCAATGACCCGATGAAAAACGACACCGTTGACTGGTAGCCCACCGGGTAAGGCGTGAACAGCAACAGGGCGAAGATCACCTTGGCACTGCCGGTGACCACTGAAAAGCGCCAATGCGGGTACCTGACGACAAACGCCGACGTGATCACCAGCAAGCCAAAAATGAAGTAGGAGAAGCCGAAAATAATCGCCAGTAACAGGTTGCTGTAGGTCTTGTTGGCCAGAATCAACAGCGACACGAAGAAGCACACGCCGCCCTTGAAAAACAGCACGGCCTTTTGCGCACCGATACCGCTTGATGCGACGCTCAGTGTGATCAGGCTTTCCAACAGCAGCAGAATGCCGAACGCCTTCATCGGGAAATACAACACCCCGTCCATGCCGTCGATCAGCACGCCCGCGCCCATTACGCCCCACAGCAAACCCAGGCCACCGATGAATTTGGCCCTGGAGCGGACGAATTCTGCGCCAAACAGCAGCAATGCGATTTGAATCATGAGTTGTTTCCCTGGTACCAAGGTTGCCAATCGAAGTGCTGCAACATCATTCGTAGTGACTGATCTGCCAGTTGCCCACGATCACCTCACCGCTGGAATCTGCAATCAGGCCCGGCGTGTTGTCGCAGATAACCCGAGTATCCGAACCCTGCGCGGTGATGCGAAACGTCAGCGAGGCGCCGCCCTGCCTGCGCTGTTGAGTGGACCAATGTTGTCGAAGTTTTTCCTGGTCATTGGGATCTACGCGTTCAAGCACGTCATTGATGGTCGACAACACCGGCGCGTCGATGCCCAGCACCTCACGCAGGTTGTCGTCCCAGTAAATCTCGCCAGACACGGGGTGCAATCGATACATCACCCCCTCACCCGCCGCCCGGCCGGTGTCCAGGTCGTAGCGCCGCGCTGACTTGGCCAGCACCCGCAGAAAAACCAGCAACAAGGCTGTCGCGCACAGGTAGCACTGGGCTAACAACAGTGGTTCACCGGGGTTCAGCCCCTTGAGGAAAAACGGCCCTTGCCCCATGTCGGTGTGATGAATCACCAGAATCGCCAGCGTCAGCAACGCCAGCGTCGCCCCTCGCCCGCCCCAGGTGACCGAAACAACCACGCAAAAGATGATCGGAATACACGCCAGCGCAAAGTTCATGGCAGACCCGGCCGAGTCGGTAATACTGGACTTTAACCACGGAGAATCGACGCCAAAGATAAACCAGGCGCTCAGGCACATCAGGAAAAAGGCGATCACTCCGCTGAGCCTGGCCAGCCACCCGGTGCGATAGATATTCAGATCGACATGCAGCAGGCTCATGATCGCAATCGTGCTGAAAATAACCCCGGTGATGTTGGCGATCCAGATCACCCACAGCAGGCGCTGCAGCGGCACGTCGCGCGCAAGCGACAGCCAGACGCCGATCAGTGCAGCTTGCAATGCACACACCACCACGGTGGCAATTATCCACAGCACAATGGCGTGCAAATCGTCATTGGGCCGGGCAAAGCGGCGCACCAGCCAGGCAATGCAGAGGGCAGCACTCAGGGCCAGGACGGAATGCACCAGTGTGGAGGCCCAGTCGTGTCGCCACAGGTATTCCAGAACGATTCGCGTGGTCAGCAGCACCACAAACAGCAGTGGCCAACGCGAACGTTGCGAGATGAGGAACGCCGAAACGGCCACGCCCGCCGGGAACCACACCACGGCCACCTGGGAAACAGGGTCATCGAACTCAAGTGAAATAAGGCCTGTCACGTAATAGGCCAGCGCCCACATCAATAAGGTGGCGGCTTGCAATAGAGCCCTGCGTAGGATCACGACGTTTTTTTCCAATTCAATAATAAGGATGCTGAGGGTTCACGCCTGAGGGGGCGTGTGTGTGGGCTGTTTGTGCCTCACGGCAAACAGCGTGAACAGTGCGCACAGTGCGGCGGTGAGCAAGGGCAAACCGTGGAGGCCCAATTGCATCGAGACGCCGGCCAATACCGGCCCCAACAGCGCGCCAATGCCCCAGGCAACCGACAGTGCGCTGTAAACCCCGACCAGTTCGGTGCCGCTGAAACGCTCACCGACCTGCGTAACCACCACCGTATAAATCCCGACAAACACACCGCCCCACACGAACAACAGCCCATACGAAAGCCAGCGCTGCGTCAGTGCCAACGGCCAGATCAGCGCGCCTACCGCTGAAAGCGCCGACAGCACGATGATCAGGCGACGGCGGTCCATGCGGTCGGCGAGCCAGCCAATCGGCAACTGCAAAACAATCGCGCCACACAACAGCATAGACAGCAACCACGTGGCCTGCTGCACCGGCCAGCCCACGTTGATCGCGTAAATCACCAGCATGTTCATGCCGGCGCTTTCCAGGGCGCCGTTCAGTGCAGCCGCCACCAGGGCAAGCAGTGCGATGCGCACATACAGTGTGAGCGGGCGGCCCTTTTCGTGGGCAATCGGGCGGCCATCGGTTTTGATCCCGAGCAGTGAAAGGCCGGCGAGCAGTGTAATCAAACTGCCGACAAGAAAGGCAGCCGACGACGCATTGCCCACCCAGGACAGAATGAACGGCCCCAGGGCAAACCCCAACGACAGGCTGGCCACATACATCGCCATGGTTTTTGCCCGCGCCTGCTCCACCGTGGTGTGGTTCAGCCAGGTTTCCGACACCACCATGATGATTTCGCTGAACAGCCCAAGGCCCAGGCGTAGTAAAAACCAGGCTTCGATGGGAACGAAAGGGAATGCAGCCAACAACACCACCAGCGCGCCCAGCGAAAACCCTAACAACAGGCTGGGGCTGAACCGACGGCACAGCATCGGCAGAAAAGGCGCGATGGCAAAGACACCCACCGCATGCATCGCGGCGTTGATGCCAACGTACATCTCGCTGAAGCCCGCAGTGGTCAACTTGATTGCAATCAAGGGCGCGCTCAAACCGTAGCTCAATCCAAAAATCATCACGGTCAGGGTAATGAGCAGCTTGTTACGGTTATCCATCAGAATTTTCATCGGCGTCCTTGTTTTGGTGAGTGCCAGGCGTCAGTCATTGACCCGTATTCAAGGGGTGCGGCGTTGATACCGAACTATAAGGCACCGGCTTCGGTTTTTCCTAAGCAGGCATCAACCCGGTTTGTCTGATGCACCGTGGGCGAACAATATTGTTTTGCAGAACGAGTACATGTCCTACAGTAAGCCCTGAAACAGAAAAGTCCGAGGCCACAGCGCCTTGCTCCTTTGCCTACGCGTGCGTCAGAATCCGCCGGCTTGTGCGCTGGAGTGGGCGTCTCTAAGGTTGCCCGGTCGCTGAATACTCAGTGATCGGGTTTAGTAGCCCGGGGTTATTCCAGTCAGTGCATGAGCTTCATCTGTAGGACGTTCTCGTCCGTGCTTGATGGTAGCTGTGTGCAGGGCGTCTTCGGGCGCGCCGGCTTTCTTGGAATTCCCCGGTCTACTAACCTGCGCACAGCTGCCACCCCTTTGTTTAGTAGCTCAGAGGTGGCGGCCCTCAAGTGGGAAATTCCAAGTATGTGCAAAGTAACGCCCAACCCGCCTCCACCACCCGGCTTGTTCAGCGTCGCCGCCGACGCCAGCAGCGAAACCCTGATCGCCAACAGCTATGAAACCTTTTCTTCGGTAACCGCGTTGTTGCTCGACCTGTCGGAGGATTTGACGGGCAAGCAACGCGATGTGGCGTTGGCGATTCACCAGTTGAGTGAGCTGGGGGTTTTGTTGATAGATAAGCTGATGGATCGAGAGGTCTCGGTAGCGCAAAGCTGACATTTCAACGCTGTTAGCCGCAAACCGCCGAATCGTTTAAATTTCGTCCGGACGATTCGGTGGTTTTCGACGGTTTTCTTGCTTGAGCGTTCAGGCGTTCCGTGCCGCCTAACCCAGCTATATCAAACGCATCGATAAAACACCTGGACCAGCGACGCGTCTCCTCTCTTCTCTAGAGTATTGCTCCCTCAAAATTCGCCTCACTAAACGTGAAAAATCTGAATGAAATGCTTTCGTGCTCAACCTCTCTCAGTTCATACCGAATCCTGTCGAGCCCCTCGTTGATTCGGGTAACTTCGAGGGACATAAATTGGGTCAGCCCACCCCCAAACCCACTCAGATTGAGTGAGCTGACATCCTGAAAAAGTATCGTCACACCCTCCACATCCGAAATGTTGGCGCATAGCGTTAGCGCCAGATCGTATTTGAAGTCGTCGAATCGTATGTTGATCGAAATAACACAGTCATGCGCTTGCAGGCACTCGTTCAAGCGATCAAGCCTTTCCATGCACGTGCCCTTCCCGGCGGACCAAATCGGCAAATACTGCATGCAGTTTTTCAGTGGCTTGCACTGAAAGGCTCGCCGTAAAGCGCTGAAGCTCCGCTTCAGCAGCATCGGGCTTGCCATTCATGGCCAGTACAAACGCGTAGGCCAGCGGGTGTTGCAGGTAGTTGTAAAACCCCACCCCGCCGGACGACAGATGTTGCTTCACCTGTTCAAACGCTTGAGGCAGATCTGATACCGCGCGAGCACTGCACCAGAAGGTTTCAGCCTTCGCCACGGCGGCTCCCAAAATGCGCGGGGCATCGCGCGAAATCACTTCGGGCCCGTACATATAGGAAATGTCCATCGCTCGATCGCGCACGTCCCACGTCAGATCAAGTCGCGCCGATTTGGGCGTTCTGTGCCATTTGATTTGATTGCCGGAAAGATGTGGAACGAAATCCAGCGACAACCCCCACGCAGGCGCCAGCGCGCCACCCTTCCACTGCTTTAGGCAAAAAATCTGGCGAATCGGCGCATCCTCACTGCGTAGCCACGTCAGAGGCGCTTGCACCTCAAAACCCAGAGGCTGCAAAAATGGCTCTACAACGGGCGCAATGATCTCGTGGATCTGGTCTATCCGGACAATGGAAAAGGTTGGGGCTTGCATCATGCTTCCTTGATTAATTGGACAAAAGGGAGTCGATACCTCACTTCCACCAGCGACACCCCGCCCCTCTCAAGCGTGCGCTCACTGCCTGTTTCCTCACTGCATCCTGCCCTGCGATAAAACTGAATAGCCCGTTCATTGCCGGCCAAAACCCAAAGCGTCAAACATTCATAACCCTGCTCCCTCAACCACTGCAAGCCTGCATTCCACAATGCCAGACCCGTACCCGTGTGCCAGTATTCCGCTAATACATAGATGGCCATGACCTCGCCTATATTGCCCTCGGCAACATCGCTATCCCGGCTGGCGCCAACTGATATCCAACCCACAACCTGCTCATTCAGTTCAGCCACCCATACGTTTAGCTCACCCGCTTCAATCGTGCGCATCCAAAAGGCTTCCCGCTGAGCCAGCGTCGCGTTCAGCGAGTTCAAATAGTCGGCAGGCATGAGGTCGCGATACGCTTGTTGCCAACTGCTGACATGCACTTGGGCAATGGCTTTGGCGTCGGAGGGTAATGCGTGACGGATCATCGAAGTATTCCTTCTTCGGACACGGAGTGCTTGCTGGAGATGTACCGTCATAGCATCCCAATCTGACGTATCGATGAACAGACCCCAACGCCGTGCAGACGCAAAAAAGCCCAACGCGAGGTTGGGCTTTTTACGAGACTGATTTTCCAGGCGCCTGGCTTAACGGCCCTACTGTCAACCGCGCTTTGGCAGCTTCCAGTTCGGCCGAATGAAGTGGCAGGTATACCCATTCGGTATGCGCTCCAGATAATCCTGATGCTCCGGCTCCGCTTCCCAAAATGGCCCCGCCGGTTCGATCTCGGTCACCACGCGGCCCGGCCACAGCTCCGACTCATCGACGTCGGCAGCGGTGTCTTTAGCAATGTCGCGCTGCTGTTCGCTCAGGTAATAAATCGCCGAACGGTAACCCGGCCCTAGATCATTGCCCTGACGGTTAGGCGTGCTGGGATCGTGTATCTGGAAGAAAAACTCAAGAATCTGCCGGTACGTGATCACGGCCGGGTCAAACACGATTTCAATCGCTTCGGCATGGTTGCCGTGGTTACGGTAGGTGGCATTCGGCACGTCGCCGCCGGTGTAGCCGACGCGCGTGTGCAGCACGCCGGGGTAGCGGCGCAACAGGTCTTGCATGCCCCAGAAGCAGCCGCCGGCGAGGATGGCGGTTTCGGTTGAGTTGGTCATGGTCAGTCACCTCAGTGGATACAGGTGTAGTTATGGGGCCGGGTTGGCGGATACCAAGGTGGGCATGCCGCCTATCTTCGCTATGCTGCTTCACTTTGCACACGATGAGGGGTTCGCCACGCTATGAAGCTGGATCGCACGAAGGCGTTGATTCACGGCCAGATCAATCGGGACGATCCCATTGAGAGTCTCATCCACGTACTTGAAGCCGCTATTGAGCTGATTTCGCTCCCCGACAACGACTTCTGCTGGTCCAGCTGGGAGAACGAAGCTCACGCAACGTCAGAGTTAGTTGGCTTGCTCAGCACACTCAAGTCTGGCGGCTTGCCTGAAAAGATGAGCCTAGCGGTGCTGTTTGCCGCAACCGGCCCGCTGCAAGAGGTGAGCCTGAGCAGCGGCTGGGCGGACGTTTTCTTGAAGGTGGCGGATAAATACGACGAAGTTGAAGCATTGCTGTGGTGAGTAAGAGAATCGGGACCTCTCCTCGATTCTCCTCCTAAGAAAAGCTTGATGCGCTCAGGCAACGTTTCAGTCGCGCATCAACCTCTCCGGTTTATCGACGATCAAGGGAATAACGCCCCGCTCCGGTCACGCTGAGCAGCAAAAGCCCGCCGATGATGCTCATGTTCTTGAAGAACTGAACCGTGTTGGCCGATTTGGCCGGTTCGACCATGTTCCAGAAATGGTGGCCGATGATCGCTGTACCCAATACGAACAAGGCCATCAACAACGCCAGCGGCCGTGTGTAGAAACCGATCAGCAGCAGGATGCCCACACCAAATTCCATAAGCACAGCCACCGACGCGGCGATGGAAGGCAGCGGTGCGCCGATGGAGGTGAAGTACTCGACGGTGCCGCTGAACCCGGTGAGTTTGCCCCAGCCGGAGGTCACGAACAGCAACATCAGCAGGATGCGGGCAATCAGGATGATCAGGTCGCGTTGACGCTCGAACAGGGTGTATCGCATGGCTTCGCTCTCTTTAGGGGGTGGGTTTGTGATTGGCAGTTGTTCAACCTTAGTCAATTCCACTCGCTCGCAGCACCTACTTTCGTTCGCGCGGGGGGGATGCGCTCGCTTCGAATTTCAAGGCATGATGCGCCGACACATAATCAAGGACGATAATAACAGTGAAAAACGCCCTCACCGCCCTGCTTTTGCTGGCCCTGGCCACGCCTGCAATTGCTGCAGAAAGCCCCATCGGTTTTCGCACCGAGACCCTTCACGATGCGCAACACAACAACCCACTGGAACTGGTGGTGTGGTACCCGGCTAAAACGACTGCCAAACCCGAGTTGATTGCTGACACCGTGGTCTTTATCGGCGCCCTCGGAGTGCCCGATGCACCGCCAGCGGCAGGCGCGCATCCCTTGGTTGTGCTGTCTCACGGTTACGGTGGCAACTGGGGCAAACAGGTGTGGTTGGCCAGTGCATTGGCGCATAAAGGCTACATCGTGGCGGCGGTTAACCACCCGGGCACCACCACCAAAAACCGCGAACCGCAGGCCGCCGCGCAGGTATGGAAACGCCCTGCCGACCTGAGCCGCGCGATTGATGCGGTGCTGGCGCAGCCGAAGCAATTTGGCGCGGTTGAGAAACAGCGGATTGCCGTGATTGGCCACTCCCTCGGCGGCTGGACCGCGCTGGAAATCGCCGGCGCCCGCTTCGACCCCGACCTGTTCAGCCGCGACTGCGATGCACACCCTAAGTTGGGTGGCTGCATTGCCTACCATGAGATGAACCCTGCCGGAACACCCGCCTTGAAGGCTCACTTGGCCGCCGACTTGAGCGACAAGCGCGTCACCGCCATTGTGTCGTTGGACCTCGGCTTGTCACGCGGCTTCACCGACGCCAGCCTGGCCAAACTGCCGGTACCGGCGTTGGTGATTGCCGGCGGCGCACCCTCGGAGGATATGCCTGCCGAACTGGAATCTGCCGACTTGGCCAGGCGGTTGCCCAAAGCGTCGACGACTTACGTGGCTATCAGCGACGCCAACCACTTCAGCTTTATGCCGATATGCAAGCCAGGGGCGATTGCGTTGATTGAAGAGGGTTCGCCAGGGGACGGCATGATTTGCCGGGATGGCGAAGGCGCGCGGCCACGGGAGGTGATTCAGCAACAGGTGATCGGGTTGATTTCGGAGTTTTTGGCGAAGTAGTTCAGGCTCAGTGTGGGAACTGGGTTGCCTGCGAAGACGGCGGCACTGTCAGCAGCGGTATCGTCTGTTACACCGCCATCGCAGGCAAGCCAGCTCCCACAGGGGACTTGCAGTGTTTGTTAAAGCACCACCGGCAGGGCCATCGTGCCGAACACTTTCTTGCCAGCGATGCAGTGCTACTGTGGGAGCTGGCTTGCCTGCGAAGACGGCGGTACTGCCAACAGAAATACCGCCTGACCCACTCCGCCAGCCCGTTTCAAGCAAACGCCGAAACACTAACCGCGCCCAACCCCTCAACCAGCGCCTCCACCACCACCCGAACCTTTGGCAGCGCCACGCAGCCGGCGCACTACATTTTTTACCTGCTGGTGCTGTTCGTCCTGGCCGGAGGGCTGTTGTATTTCCTCGGTGTTTCATTGGCTGGCGGAGTCACAACTGCCGCTGACTAAGCAGGGTTCTGACGCGGTTTATTAAGCTGATATCATTCAGGCCATTAACCGCTGAGTAGCCACCCATGAATCGCCAAAAGAAACTGAAGCAGCTCTTCAAGGCCAAAGCCAAAAAGGCCAGCGCCAAACTGGCACCGAAAAACAAAGACATCTACATCAGCAAAGCCGACCGCCTGAAACTGGCGGCCGAGGCCACGCCAGGTTCAGCCGAAACCGGCGACACGCCCATCTGAAGGCGTGCCCTTCTCGTATTTGCCCCAGATACGCCGCAAATGACGCGCCGACCCAAACCCTGCGCGTTCGGCCACCGCCTCCATGTCCAGGTTCGACTCCGCCAATAACGCTCGGGCCACCGCCAACCGCAGCCGGTGCAGGTAATCGAGGGGGCTGACACCCACATGTTCCTGGAATAACCGCGCCAGGTGGCGGCTGCTGGTGTAGGCCAGGTCTGCCATGCGCGTGACGGTCCAGGCATCACCGGGGTTTGCTGCGACGGCGTCCTGCACTCGATGCACCGCCGGATGCAAATGGTCACGGCCCCACGTCCAGGGCGACAACTGCGGGTCGGCACCGCTGCGGCGCATGTACACCACCATGTCCCGCGCCACGGCGCTGGCCAGCCGTGGCCCGGCCAGTTCGGCGACCAGGTGCAGCATCAAATCGATACCTGCCGTGATCCCGGCGCTGCAACTGATCGGGCCGTCGGTGACGTACAGGCGGTTTTCCAGCACCTTCGCCTTGGGCGCCATGGCCTGCAACGTCTCGCACAGCGCATGGTGCGTGGTGCATTGGCGACCATCGAGCAGCCCCGCCCGCGCGGCGGTCAATGCACCGGCGCACACGCACACCAGCCGTTCGCCCGAAGGTGCGAAGACAGTTTGCAGCCACTGCACCAGCGTATTACTCGCCGATTCAAATGCCCGCTGCCGTGCTTTCGTCACCTTCGCCGTGGAGCCCACCAACACCACCAGCGTGCCGGGCGCGAGGTTCTGTGGCAGCGCCGCCAAACCGCTGAGGGGCAAGCCGATGGACGTTTGCAGCGCCGCCACGGGGCTGGCGTATTGCAAGTCGAAATCCACCGCCGCCGGGTCCTCGATTTGCGCGGCCAGGCGCAGCACTTCCGCTGGGCCGGCGAGGTCCAGCATCAGCACATTGGGCAATAAGACGAACAGCACCGGCACGCTCACGGGTTCAACTCTCCAGGGCTTGGGCGACAGTGAGGATACGGGCAAAACGCTCCTCCAGAACCAGCTCGGTGCGCTCGCGAATCTCGGCCGGGCTGTAAACCCGGCCACTGCGCGCGTGGGTCATCGCAAAGGTCAGCGTGGCTTCGCTGACGAAGTCCACGGCAAAGCCGCTGTCCGAGGCCTGGCGCGTGGTGGTTTCGCAGCACTGTTCGGTACGGATGCCGCTGATGATCAGCGACGTGACGCCCATCTCGGTAAGCCGCGCGGCCAGGGGCGTGCCGGCGAAGGCGCTGTGGTAGCGCTTGTGAATGATCAGGTCGGGGTTGATCGATAATTCGCTCAAGGCCCTGACGTTACCCGATGCCATGGAAAAATGCCCCTGCTCCTCAACATGGAAAACTTGTACCACCGGGATGCCCTGTTGAACACACCCGTCGATCAGGGCTTGCTGTTTTTCCAGGTAACCCGGCAGGTCATTTTCAGACCAATAGGTGGAATGGCGAAAGGAATGCTGGGCATCGATAACGATCAAGGCTTTGCGCTGCATGGTGAGTCCTCTTGGCGTGCCTGTGGAAGGCTGATGCACGCCATGCTAAGGACAATACCGCATCGCTGACAGACACACGCCGGACCACTTGAGGACGTATTCGGACATCGTCCTTCAGCGCCGAAGGTCGCCCTGTGAGGTTTCCCGCAAGGTGATCAAGGCCACCAATGCGCACACCGCCGCGCCGGCCATGAAGAACCCCGGCACCAGCAAATTGCCGGTGGAACCAATCAATGAGGTGACGATGTAAGGCGTAATGCCGCCGCCCAAAATCGCCCCCAGGTTGATGCTGATGGCCATGCCGGTGTAGCGAACGCGGGTTGGAAACTGCTCGGCGTAGGTGGGGTAGCCCGCGGACTGAATGACCGGCATCGGCAACGTCGCCACAAAAAACGCGATGACCGCAATCAACAGGCTGCTGTTGTTCATCAACACCATCATCGGAATCACCAGCACCGCGTAACCGACAAAGCCGATGGCCAAGGCCTTCTTGCGCCCGATGCGATCGGACAAGCCGCCCCAGAACGGCATCATCGCCGCCATGCACAGGCTGATCCCGGCTATTACCCAATAGATTTTGGATTTTTCGAAGTGCAGGTAGGTGGTCAGGTAAATGTTCATGAACACCAGGCCGATGTAGTAACCGGCGTTCTGCGCGAAGGCGAACACCACCACGCGCAGCACCGCAGGCAGGTTCTGGGTCAGCACCTCGCGGACCGGTGCAGTGGGCGGTTTTTCCACGGCAAGAAAGGCTTTGAACTCAGGCGTTTCTTCAACGTTGTGACGCATGATGCAAGAGAAGATCACCAAGGGAATGGCGAGGAAAAACGGAATACGCCACGCCCAGGCTTGCAGCTGCTCGGCATCGGCCATCCCTGTAGTGATGCCGCAGATAATCGCCGCCATCGAACCGCCAATCGCCACACCGACCGGGGTGAATGCACCATAAAAGCCGCGTCGGCCTTTGGGCGATGACTCGGCCAGAAACGCCGCCGCGCCGATGACTTCACCGCCGGCGAAAAAGCCCTGGATCAGCCGAATCAGCACCAGCAGGATCGGCGCGACAATGCCCACTTGGGCGGACGTCGGTAACAGCCCGATGGCCGCCGTTGCGGTGCCCATGCCGATCACCGTGCTCAACAACACGCTGCGCCGGCCTATGCGGTCCGCCAGGCGCCCGAGCAAAATACCGCCCAGCGGCCGAATCAAAAACGCACTGCCAAACACCGCGAGGGTCGCCAGCAATGCGGCAGCGGCGTTGTCACTGGGAAAGAACAAAGGCGCGATAATCGTCGCCATAAAGCCGTACACACCGAACTCGTAATACTCCACCGCCGTGCCGGTGGCAGCGGCGATTGCCGCGCGCCTGGCGATTTTGGTGGTGCTGTTTTGAGCCGTTGTGGCCTGCGTATCGAAACTGGCTGCCGGGGCCGCCGTAGATAAAACTCGAGACATAAACACCTTCCACTCTGACCGCTGGTCATTTGAGTTATTGAGGTGGAGTGTTCCACCCAGAAGTAACCCCATCGGGAACCGAGAGGCTTTAATGCTCGACAGTAAGAAAGGTGTAAGGGGGCTGGTTCATGTAGCGCTCCTGTTTTTATTATTGGGTAGCGACGGTGTGTGTTTTAGTGGGCCGTCTCCAGTCGTTTGAGCGTGCGTGCGCGGGCCACCAACAGCTGCTGCGCCGTGCGCACGTCAATCAGTGAAAATCGCACTTCATCGCCCGGCATCAGTTGCGCCAGCCTGGGCAAATCCACACTCGCCACTTGGGCGATGCGGGGGTAGCCGCCGGTGGTTTGCCGGTCGGCCATCAATACGATCGGCTGGCCGCCAGCGGGCACTTGCACGGTGCCAAACGCCACGCTTTGCGACAGCAGTTGGGTGGGCTCGGTCAGGTCCAGGGCAGCGCCGTCCAAGCGGTAACCCATGCGGTCCGAGGCGGCGGTCATCTGGTAGGGCTCGTTGAGAAAGTCATGCCGGGCGGTATCGCTGAAGTCGGCCCATTCGCGCCCTTGCAGCACGCGCACTGTCACAGGCTGGCTGGGCGCGGCGTATAGCAACCCGGCAGGGATGTTCAAGCGCGGCGGGTTGGCAAACGACGAGCTGATCGGGATCACGTCACCGGCTTTCAACGCCCGGCCATGGAGCCCGCCAAAGCTGCCTCGGCTGTAGGTGCTGCAGCTGTTCATCACCGGGTCGAGCAGGTAACCGCCGCTGACGGCCAGGTAAGCACGCGCACCGTATTCGCGTTTTTCGAAACGCAGCGTGGCACCCGGCTTAACCAGGGCCGAATGGCCCGGTTTCAGCGCCACCCCGTTCAAACTTGCACCCAGGTCGGCGCCGGCCAAGGCGATCAATGCCCGGGCTTGAAAGCACAGCTGCGGGCCTTGAATAGTCATTTCCAATGTAGCCGCGCTGATCGGGTTGCCGACCAACAGGTTCGCCAGCGCATGGGCGTCGGGATCCATCGCACCGTTGACCGGCACACCCCAGTGCTGGAAGCCTGTGCGGCCGGTGTCTTGAAACGACGAAAACAGCCCGGGCCGGATCACCTTGACGGTCATGGCAGCGCTCCCGCCATCAGCGCGAACTCACGGGCCGTGATCGGCACAAAACGGATTTGATCGCCCCCGGTGAGCAGGCAAGGCGGCTCATTGGCGGGAGAAAACATCGTTAACGGCGTACGCCCGACAATGTTCCAGCCGCCGGGCAAATCAGAGGGGTAAATAACGCTCTGACAGTTGGCCAGGCCCACACTGCCTTTGTTGACCAACGTGCGCGGCACAGCCCGACGCGCCAGCTTCAGCGCGGGTTCGTGCATGCCAATGTAGGGATGGCCCGGCGCAAAACCCACCATTAACACGTCGACCCACTGCGCAGTGTGTACGGCAACCACTTCGCCTGGGGTCATGCCACAGGCGGTGGCGATATCCAGCAGATCGGGCGCGTAGTCGCCCTCGTAGCACACTGGAATTTCAAGGCGCCTGGGCGTTGTGCGTGGCGCGGTTTGCAGCCGTGTCAGGGCCTTGTCGAGCAGCTCGACAACCGCGTCATAAGGCACTGAGTCGGGAGACCGCGTTGCGAAGATAGCCGGGGAATAATGCACGCCCACCGACACCATCGCGGGGATGACATCGGTGACGCCGGTGAGAGAACCCTGCGCCAACCGCTCATGCAGGGCCGCGCTGAACGCCACCGCGCGGCGGTTGGCCTGCGCACTGAACAGCGTGGCAAACACCACCACGATGCAGCTGTCGCCGCACGGCTCGAACCGCCAGGACGGCTCGGCTCGCACCGGATTACGGGCATCACAGTTAACGTCAGACATAACGTCGTTTCTCGCAGGCGGCAGCCATCAAGATCCGCCCGGTCAGGCTTCACCTATTGTTAACGCCGTCGCTCTGCTGGCGACGGTCGCGCAGGTCACACTTACTTGGCGAACAGTTGGCTCATGTCCTTGAACGCCTTGAACTCCAGGGCGTTGCCACACGGGTCAAACAGAAACATGGTGGCTTGTTCGCCGACCTGGCCCTGGAAGCGGATGTAGGGTTCGATCACGAACTGGGTCTTACGGGCGCGCAGCCGGTCGGCCAACGCTTCCCATTGATCCCACTGCAGGATGATGCCGAAATGCGGGACCGGCACGTCGTGGCCGTCGACCGGGTTGGAGTGCACCGACGCCTGGGATTCAGTCTTGGGGTGTTCGTGGATAACCAGCTGGTGGCCGTAGAAATCGAAGTCCACCCACTGCGCGCTGGAGCGGCCTTCGCAGAGGCCAAACACGTCGCCATAAAAGTGGCGAGCGGCGGCGAGGTCGTAGACGGGAATAGCTAGATGAAAGGGCGAAAGGCTCACGGCGGTTACCTGCAAGTTCTGTTGTTTAGAACTCGATTCTTCACCAGAACCCTTAGCGGATAAAGCGCATATCCTTCGCCCTGAGCCTCAATAATTTCGATGCTTGCGCGCTATTTCGGCGCACTCAGCACTTGCATGACGCACGACCTGAACAACGCGAAGAGCGGCAATTGACGCTGGGTGTACTTGGTCAGCAAGACGATTTCGCGATAGAAGGTGAGCGCGTCCAATCGCAAAACCCGCACGTCGCTGCCGTGTTCCAGCCACAAACCTGCCAGGGGCACCAGAGACACCCCGAGGCCACTGCGGACCATCTTGACGATGGCGTCCAGTTCGTCGAGCTCAAGGGCTTGCTGAGTCTGGATCTTCTGTTCCTTGAGAAACTGGGTCACCTGACGCCCGCCAAACGAGCCCCGGTCGTAACGCACGAAGGGCTGTTCGCGCAGGATCTGCAACGGGTCATCGCCCTCCACGTCCTTGGCGGTGATCAGCACAAACGGCTCGCGCGCGATGACTTCAATATTCAGGTCTTTAGGCAGGTTGAACGGCGGGTGGATCATGATCGCCAGGTCCAGCTCCCCGGCATCCACCTGGCTGAGCAGGTTCAGTGACACGCCGGGCACCAGGCTCACCTCGATAAACGGCGCGCGCCGCTTCAGGGCTACCAGCGCCTGGGGCAGGATGCCGGTTTGCACGCTGCCGATGGCGCCGATACGCAGGGAGCCGTGGAAGTTGTTGGCGCTGTCGGGGGCGCCCATGCGCGAGAAAATATCGAGGATTTCTTCCGCCATCGGCACCGCCCGCTGCCCTGCCGAATTGAGCGTGGCCGAGCGGCCGGTGCGGTCGAACAGCTTGACCCCCAGCGCGTCCTCAAGGTGTTTGATTTGCGCGCTCACCGCCGATTGCGTCAGCCCGACCTGCTGCCCGGCGGCGGCAAAGGTGCCGCGCCGGGCGGCGGATACAAAGGTTCTTAACTCTCGAATCATCCTGGCACCTTACCGCTAGAGGTTTAACCGCTCAGCAACCGCTCAATGCCACCTGCGGCCGCTCGCCCGCAAAGAACAATGGCCGCAAGCGCACGCCCACGCCGTTGCCGATAAATGCTGCTACCAGCCACACCCAGCCATGCAGGCTGCCCGAAGCGATGCCGCTGAAATACGCGCCGATGTTGCAACCATAGGCCAGGCGCGAGCCGTAACCCAACAGCAGGCCGCCGATCACCGCCGCCACCAGCGAGCGCGGCGGAATTTTCAGGCTTGGCGCAAAACGTCCGGCCAGGCCTGCGGCCAACAGCGCGCCGAGGATGATGCCCACGTCCATGACGCTGGTGATGTCTTCCCACACCGGCGCGGCCAGGGCCTTGGCGTTGCCCGGCATTTGCCAGAACGCCCAACTGGCAACGTCCACACCCAGGCCGCTCGCCACTTTGGCGCCCCACAGCGCGAATGCCGAAGTGATGCCCCATGGGCGCCCGGCCAATGCCAGCGTGGCGTAGTTGAGCAGGGCCAGGCCAATCGCGCCCCACACCAGCGGCCACGGCCCGCGCAGGAAACGGCGCAGGCCGATGTGTTCGCTGGTCACGCCTGCTTCGAGCTGGCCATGGCGGCGCTTTTCGAGGCGAACAGTGACGAATGCAATCAAGGCAAACACGGCCAGGCTCAAGACCAGCGCCGGTATTACGCCGAAACTTTTGACGATGGACACCGCCGGGAATGCCGGCAGTGCGAACCACCAATCCACATGGTGGGTGGCGATCAATGAACCGCAGATGAAGAAGAACAACGTCACCAGCATGCGCGCATTGCCGCCGCCTACGGTGAACAGGGTGCCTGACGCACAACCGCCGCCCAGCTGCATGCCGATGCCGAAAATGAACGCACCGAAGACCACCGAGACCCCGGCAGGCGCCACCAGACCGACGACGGGTTGGCCGAACAATGTGCCCGCACCCAGAGCCGGGAAAAACAGCACGACCGCCACCGCGAGCATGACCATCTGCGCACGCAGGCCGGCGCCACGACGGTCGTTGAGGAAGACGCGCCAAGCGGAGGTGAAGCCGAACGCGGCGTGGTAGAGGGTCAGGCCCAGCGCGGCGCCGACCACCAGTAACAGCACCTGGCGTGAGCCGACGGTGTTTTGCAGGAACAGCGCGCCGAGCACCAGGATGATGAAAGCCAACAGCGGCGCGGCCGGCTTGCGCGTGGGGGTGATGGGGACAGTGGTGCTCATGGGGGATCCGCTTGGTTTGAATGGGGTTGATTGCGAGGGGGTTGAGTATAAACGGGCGTTGAGGTGTAGGTATCGACACCTGTTTTTAATGGGCTGGGTTTTTGCGTATAGATTCGTGGTTTGGGCGACGTCTGATAGGGGTTCGGCTCTTACGGCCAGCCCTTTCAAGGTATTAGGTAGAACAGGCGATTAGTACCCCGTGGCGAGCGGGCTTGCCCCGCGTTGGGCTGCGAAGCGGCCCCAAAACCAGCGGCCGAGGAGTATCTGACTCACCGCATTCTTCCTTTTTAGGGTCGCTTCGCAACCCAACTCGGGGCAAGCCCGCTCGCCACAGGGGTACTAATCGCCTGTCCTAACTAAAGACCTTGAAAGGCTCAACAGTGTGTAGAGGTATTGAAGGCTTACTCGGTCAAAACTGTGGGAGCGGGCTTGCTCGCGAAGGCGGTGGGTCAGTTGATGGATGAGTTGGCTGACCCACCGCCTTCGCGAGCAAGCCCGCTCCCACAGTTGATTTTCATACATCAGGAAGAATGCGACCTGCTTCAGAAAAAAACAGCGCCTTTTGATCAAACCACTCAGCCCGCCATGCTGTAGATTTTGATCTGAGGCGCCCCGCCGATTTTGAACGCAACGATTGAGGAAATAGCATGGCTGTCACCTCGCTGGACGCAACCACCGCCCTGATCATCGCAGACCTGCAACACGCGCTCCCCGTCATCGAATTGCTCAACCACCGGGAGGCATGAAACCGCTATGAGTTTCCTCGGCACCTTCCGCTCCCTGCGCAGCCGCAATTACCGCATCTGGGCAGCCGGGGCGCTGGTCTCCAACGTCGGCACCTGGATGCAACGCACCGCCCAGGATTGGCTGGTGCTCACCCAACTCACGCCGAACAACGCAGCCGCCGTCGATTGGGCGGCACGCCCCTCGGCGCGCCCATCGTCGGCTGGGTTGCCGACCACCTCGGCCCGCGTTGGGCATTGGTGGTCGGCGCGGTGTCGGGCATCCTCGCCGTGGGCGTGGCGGTCTGGACGATCAAGCGTCAGCTGGATAAGCCGCGGGTGATCAAGACCGACCCACCGAGCCTGTGACCGGGAGATTGCCGAGCAATTTGAGCCCGGTGGTCTTCACAAAAGTCGCGTAGTCCATCGGCCGTTCGATGCGCGTTTCCGCGTTGGGCAGCACGTAGGCCCACGCACGCTTGGACGAGGCGTCGTACACCAGTTTGAACAGGCGCGTGGGCACCCACACCTTGTTGTCGCCGATGGTGCCGTAGCCCGCATCAAACAGCGGGCCAGTGAATACAAACACGTCGCCGCCGGCACGCACGGCAAACTTGCGCACGTCCGCCTCGACCTTGCTCCAGATCTTGCGGTTGTTGACGGGGTCCTGGGGCACCATGTTCGACAGCGCGAACGATTGCGCCATGGCGTGGGCGTTCGGTGCATCGGCGGCTGGGGATTGATGGCCACGGTCCACGGCCGGGTGTTGGGCGTGGTAGTCGCTCAACTCTGCACGGGCGCCTTTAGGGATGCGCGGGTCGGCGTAAAACTGGTTGGTGCGTTCTTCGCCTTTGGCGTCTTTCAACTGCGCGGCGTTGAGGCGTTCAACCACCACCAGCGGGGTTTTGCTGGTTTGCGAATAGAGCACCGCGAAAGTGTCCGAGCACAGGGCCAGGGGTTTCATGGCGGAGGGCACGGTAGCCGTATTGATCGGTGTCGAGGCCGGGAACAGGTCGGCGCAGCTGTCGAACGAAAGCTGCTTTTCTTGCCGGGAGTAGAGGTCGGGGAGATTGCGCGCGGCGGCCCCGGTGGAGAGCAAAACAAGGGCCGACAGCCCGAGTGCGATTTTGCGTAGGTGCATGCATGACTTCTTTGGCGGGAGTGAGGCGACAGGCTCCGGCAAGCGGAGCCAAGTGAATGATAGTGCGAGGGTTATTGACCGGACCGAGTCACATTAGTGCCCGGCAGCGGCGGGTTTTCCTGCACTGCGCGCACCCGGTTTGAACCCCTTGGCATGCGCGCCCCAGGCGATCAAAAACGCCACGGCAATCAGCAGCAACATGGCCCACGGAAACGACGCAGCGCCCCAGGTTTCAAGCAGTACACCGCCCGCCACGCCACTGGCGGCAATCGCGCTGTTCCAGGCCACCACATTCAGCGACAACGCCACGTCCGCGCCGTCACCCGCTGCGTCTGCCAATGCGGTTTGCAACAAGGTGGCCGCGCCGCCAAAGCTCAAACCCCACACGGCCACGCCGAGGTAAATCACCTGCGGCACAGTGCCCAGCAACCCGAATAGCACACTCACCAGCGCGAACATCGCCAGGCTCATCAGCACCGTTTTGCGTAACAACGGTTCGACCAGCCTGGCGGTTACCCAAATGCCTGCCAACGCAGCAACCCCGAACACCAACAGCACCGCATCGACACGCTCAGCCAAGCCGGCCGACGCCACGAACGGCGCGATGTAGGTATAGAGAATGTTGTGCGCCAGCATCCAGCTGATCACCACCGCAAGCACCGGCCGCACGCCAGGCGTGGTCAGCACTTCGCCCAACGACACACGCTGATGCGCAGCCTGGGGCGGATAGTCCGGGACTTTCACCAGCACCCACACAATCAGTACCAGGGTCAGTGCCGACATGATGCCGAACGTGGTGCGCCAGCCCACCAGCCCGCCCAGCCACGTCCCCAGCGGTACGCCAAGCGACAGCGCAATCGGCGTGCCGACCATCGCCAACGCCAGCGCCCTGCCCTGTTGATGCGGCGCGACCATGCGCCGGGCGTAACCGGCGAGCAGGCTCCAGGCCAATCCCGCTGCCACTCCGGCAAAAAAGCGCGCCACCAGGGTCACGCCATAGTGGGACGACAATGCTGTGATGGAGTTGAACAGCAGAAAGCCGACGATGGTCAGCAACAGCACATTACGCCGACGCCAGCCACGGGTGGCGATGGTCATCGGGATCACCGCCAGCACCGAACCCAAGGCGTAAGCCGTGACCATCTGCCCGGCCATCGACGGCGAAATCGCCAGGCCTTCGCTGATCAATGGCAACAGCCCGGCGGGCAAGGTTTCGGTGACGATGCAGATGAAGCCGGTCATGGCCAGGGCCAGCAAGGCGCCAATGGGCAAGCGGTCGGACGACGCAGATAAGCTTAGGGAAGGTGTCACGGGAATCTCCTTGGGACGACTTAAATACTGATCGATACAAATGTTGCGTGTTCGCACGGTGCGTTGTCAACGACTTATGTATCGACTAGTATTTATCTCGAATTCCACAGGAGTGTTCACATGGCACAAATGGGCCGACCGCGTAATTTTGATCGCGACCAGGCGGTGGAACAGGCCATGCACCTGTTCTGGCAACACGGCTACGACGCCACGTCCCTCGCCCAGCTCAAGGCTGGCCTGGGCGGCGGCATCTCGGCGCCGAGTTTTTACGCGGCCTTTGGCTCCAAGGAAGCCTTGTTCGATGAGTGCGTGCAGCGCTACCTCGCGACCTACGCCCAAGTCACCGAATGCCTGTGGGATGAAAGCCTGCCACCGCGTCAGGCCATCGACACCGCGCTGCGCCAGTCGGCGCGCATGCAATGCGACAACGCCCATCCCAAGGGCTGCATGGTGACCCTGGGCGTGATGAGCGCACCGAGCCCGGAGAACGCGCGGGTGGCGGACGCGTTGACCCAATCGCGATTGCGCACGCGGGCCGGGATCGTGGCGTGTGTGGAGCGTGCGGTGAGTGCCGGCGAGTTGCCCGCCACGCTTGACCCGCAGGTGATGGCAACGGTGTTTGATAGTTTCCTGCAGGGGATTTCGATTCTGGCGCGGGACAACACGCCGTTTGAAACCCTTGATGCAGCGATCAGTCAGCTCCTGCTGACGTGGACAGTGGCCCCCATTGCTCCCGACACCCCAGCAAAAAATCCACACACGCCCTGACCCGATGGCGCACCCGACATGCTGGCGAACAGCTTGAGGCTGCCAAAAAGTGGCCACTGTGGACGACCTGCAAAAACGTGCAAAAAAAAGGCGCTCCGAAGAGCGCCTCTTGTACTGTGACTCAGTGCTCGGTGATTGATTTCACCTGCGCCTTCGTATCACCGCCAATGGCGATGCGTTTTGGCTTGGCCTCCTCCGGTACCACTCTGAGCAAATCGATGCTCAGCAACCCGTTGGAAAGCTGGGCGCCCGTCACTTCAATGTGGTCAACCAGACGGAACGACAGCCGGAATGCGCGCTGAGCAATTCCCTGGTGCAGGTACGTAACGCCTTCATCGTGCTCGCGCTTTCCACCGGCGACCGTCAACACACCTTTTTCAACCTGAATGTCCAGGTCATCCTCTACCAGGCCTGCGGCCGCAATGACGATTCGGTAATGGTCATCACCGCGTTTTTCGACATTGTGAGGAGGATAAGTCGTACCGGCCTCGCTGCGGAGCGCCGATTCGAACAGGTCGTTAAAACGATCAAAGCCAACAGAGTGGCGGAACAGTGGAGCCAAAGAAAGAGTAGTAGCCATTGCGAAATCTCCTGAGTGTTCTCCAAGTGATTCAAGACGCGACCCGTGTTCGGCATCGCGTAAACCCTAAGTAAGTTCAGGAGAAAAGATTTCAAGAGCCGTCAAAAAAAATTTTTACACTCAGGTTTGCATCACCCACGTGCGGGCCTCTGGAGGCAGTTGTTCGAGCGCACTGGCGGCGCCGCGGCCAAGGCATGAACCTGGGTTGACCGGCCAAATTCAGGGCAAAAAAAAGCCTGCATCGCTGCAGGCTTTTCTCTATCTGGCTCCACGACCTGGACTCGAACCAGGGACCCAATGATTAACAGTCATTTGCTCTACCAACTGAGCTATCGCGGAATGCGCCGTATGTTACTGATTAAAAAGAAGAAGTCAAGCACTAGCACCTATTCCACCAGATGACCGGTACGCCACTTGCGCAGGGCCGGCCATTTCCCTGGCCAAATCCAGCCAGGCACGTGCCGCTGGCGGTAGATGAGCGCTGGCACGCCAGGCCAGGGCGATGTGCCAATCGGTGTGAGGTTCGTCCAATGGAATCAGGGCAATACCCGCGTGTTGATGCGTGTGCGCGAGCATGCGCGGCAAGAACGCGACGCCAAGGCCGGCCGAGACCAGGTCCACAATAAAGTCGATCTGCCCGCTGCGGGCGGTCACCTTCGGCGTCACGCCCTTGCGCTCGCACGCGGCGAGAATCTTGGCGTTCAGGGCAAAGCCGGCTTCGAACAAAATGAACGGCGAGTCGGCAAGGTCGGTGAAGTCGATGCGTTTGCGCTGCGCCATGGGGTGGCTTACGGGCAGCACGGCCATCAGCGGTTCGTTGCGCACTGGCTGGAAGTCAAAGCCTTCGTCCACCGGCAACAGCAGCGCCGCCAGGTCGACCTCCCCGGCCTCCAGGCATTCGCGCAGTTTTTTGCTGCCGTATTCGGTGAGTTCGATTTCGATGTCGGGATAACGGCTGCGGTAAGCCGCGAACATCGCCGCAAATAGCACGCCACAGCCCACCGGCGGCAGGCCAATGCGCAGCACGCCACGTTTGAGGCCGCGCAAATCATTGATCTGTGCCACCAAATCGTTGCTCTCCCCGAGCATTACCAACGCACGGCGGTAGGCAATTTCGCCAGCCGCAGTCAGCTCATTCTTGTGACCCAGGCGATTGAGCAGCGGCATGCCCAGTTCATCCTCCAGGGTTTTGACCGCCTTGCTCACTGACGACTGCGTCAGCGAAACCACTTCTGCCGCCTGGGAAAACCCGCCCTGGCGCACCACTTCAACAAACGCCAGCAATGTTCTCAGGTTCATCGGTATTCTCTTGACGACTGGATACTAGTGATAAAAGTTGTTTTTATCATGACAGATGTTTGCTTATCTTGAACCCCATCCTGCCCTGTGGAGACACCTTTGATGATCATCTCGTCCGCGTCTGATTACCGCGCAGCTGCCAAGCGCAAGCTGCCGCGCTTTCTGTTCGACTACATCGATGGCGGCGCCTACGCCGAACACACGATGCGCGCGAACAGTTCGGACCTGGCCGAGATCAGCCTGCGCCAGCGCGTCCTGCGCAATGTCGACAGCCTGAGCCTGAAAACCACGCTGTTTGGCCAGGAACTGGCGATGCCGGTGGTTCTCAGCCCAGTGGGCTTGACCGGCATGTATGCGCGGCGCGGTGAGGTGCAGGCGGCCAAAGCGGCGGCCAATCAGGGCATTCCGTTTTGCCTGTCGACGGTGTCGGTGTGTTCGATTGAAGAAGTGGCATCGCAAAGCCCGCAGTCGATCTGGTTCCAGCTGTACGTGCTCAAAGACCGTGGCTTTATGCGCAATTCGCTGGAGCGGGCGCAGGCCGCCGGGGTAACGACGCTGGTGTTCACGGTGGACATGCCGACGCCTGGCGCGCGCTATCGCGATGCGCACTCGGGCATGTCCGGGCCTTTCGCAGCGTCGCGGCGCATGTTGCAAGCCGTCACCAAACCGCAGTGGGCGTTCGATGTGGGGTTGATGGGCCGCCCGCACGACCTGGGCAATATCTCCAAATACCTCGGGAAACCGACGCACCTGGAAGACTACATCGGCTGGCTGGCCAACAATTTCGACCCTTCCATCAGCTGGAAAGATTTGGAATGGATCCGCGACTTCTGGAAAGGCCCGATGATCATCAAGGGCATCCTCGACCCTCAGGACGCCAAGGATGCCGTGAGTTTCGGCGCCGACGGCATCGTGGTGTCCAACCACGGCGGCCGACAGCTGGATGGCGTGCTGTCCACCGCCAAAGCCTTGCCGGCGATAGCCGATGGGGTCGGCGATGACCTCACGGTACTGGTGGACTCGGGCATTCGCTCGGGGCTCGACGTGGTGCGCATGCTTGCCCTGGGCGCCAAGGCCTGCCTGCTGGGCCGCGCGACCGCCTACGCGCTGGCGGCCGATGGTCAGGGAGGCGTTGAAAACCTGTTGGATATCTTCGCCAAGGAGATGCGCGTCGCCATGACGCTGACGGGCGTTACGTCAATTGATCAGATTGGCCACAACACCTTGGTCCAGCGCTGACCTTCCTCTAGCCAAATAACTGACACCATCCTGCAGTGGCTGTTCTTGAACCCCAGAACAGCCAATTGATTTACAAAGAGTTTTATTAAATTAAACCAACTGGCATGAATCTCGCTCTAAACGGTCTTAAGCAGGTCAAGTGATGACAAGACGTGTGGCAGCGCACAGGGGTTATAAACCCCCTGCAAAGCGGTTTAAACTGTATCCGATGTTTTACAGAACTGACGGAACAGTAAGACGCTTGGCACTCGCCATCCTCATCCAGCCTGTAAGACAGTTAAGTGCTTAGAGGCCGCAAGCTAATGAAAACACCGACCCAGACCAACGCAATTGACTTCGACAGTGCCAAATTGCAACGCCTGGGGTTTGGTCAGCCAGCCCTCCGCCCTCGCCGTCCCGTCACCTTTGCCCAGCTTCGCCAGCAACTGAGTCAGCAATTGCAGACCAGTCTTGAGCCGGAGCGCATTCTTGGCCTGTTCTTCCGCGAGGTCCAACGCCTGGTGCCCCTCGACGCGCTGCATTATCGGCACGAAGCGAGCGACCTGCGCCTGGAGTTCGGCCACCGAGGCCACCACTCGGTGAGCTACACCTTGAGCCATGAAGGTGAACATTTGGGCGAGCTGATATTTCGCCGCAATCAACGTTTTACCGAAGACGAATTGAGTCAGCTTGAGTCTCTGCTGGCAACGTTGTTGTACCCGATGCGCAACGCCCTGCTCTACCGCGCCGCCACCCGCAGCGCCCTGCGGGACCCCTTGACCGAGACTGGTAACCGCATCGCGATGGACCAGACGCTGCAGCGTGAAATCGACATGGCGCGGCGGCATTCCCACCCGCTGTCGTTGCTGATGCTGGACATCGACCACTTCAAGAAAATCAATGACACCCATGGCCATGCCGCGGGCGACAACGTGCTGCGCGCCGTGGCCGGGGCGATCAAAAGCCAGTTGCGCAACGTGGACATGGTGTTTCGGTTTGGCGGGGAAGAGTTTCTGATCCTGCTGTCAAACACCGGCCGGGATGCGGCGGGAATGGTCGGTGAGCGCCTGCGCCAAGCGACACAAAATCACGACTATTGGGTAGATGATACGCGGGTCGAGTTAACCGTCAGCCTGGGTTGTTCAACCTTGTTGGCCGCCGAGTCTGCCGAAAGCCTGCTGCGCCGGGCCGACAGCGCTTTGTACGTGGCCAAGCGTGAAGGCCGTAACCGGTTGGCAATGGCGGGGTAACCCCCGCCATCACGCTTGCATCACGCCTCGCTGGCGACGCGCGCTTCACGCTCGCGATGAGCTACGGGCGCCTTGTCCCTCTCGTTTTCCAACCGCATGCAGCTTTCCAAAAACAGGTACATGTAGTCGTAGCTCTTGCACACGGCCTGACGCAGCTCCGTCTGCAGGGCCTTGGTCGGGTTCATCCCGGCCAGGGTGCAGATGATTTCCAGGGCTTCCCACGGGTGGGCGTCGTCGTATTGAGCGTGCATCTTCAGCCACTTCATTGCACGCTTGCGGTCTTCCTCGGGGAAGGCTGCAGCGTAGACGCCGGTAGAGCAGACCACGGCGGACCACTCCCCTGTCGCCCCCTCGATCGCGTAGTTGGTGGCAGCAATGGCGACAATCAACGAATCCGCTGAACTGGTGTGCCAGCACCAATGGCTCAGTGCGTGCAACTCCGGCGGTACGTTCTGCGCTTGCAGTTCTTCCAGGCTCACGCCATGGGCGCGGGCCCAATTCACCCAATAGTCGGCGTGGTTGAGTTCCACGCGAATATTGCGCATCAGCCAACGCCGCGCCATATCCTCCCCAGGATGGCGGGCAAACTTGGTCTTGGTGAGGTTCTGTGCCATGTACAAGGCAAACTGTTCAACCACTGGCCAGCCACCGATCAGGTAGTGGCGCAGGGTCTTGGCGCTGAGCGTGTTGTCACGCATGCGCTGATACAGTTCGTGCTCGACAACTCGGCGCTTGCTCTCGCTACAGTCCTGGATCAGTTGTTGCGCCCAGGCGGGGTAACTAGAGGCTTCCATAAGCGGGCCGGTTCTGTTGAAGGTGTCGATCACTGTAGGGCTCCTTTTTAAGTGTGATTGTACAGACCAGCAAAGTTTCAGCGGAATGTGCCGGGCGCCTTGAATAACAAAGGCTGCGGCCGCACAGGTCGACACTGCAAGCTATCAAAGGTAAACAATTGCGGGCGTTCAATCAGGTAGCCCTGAGCGTAATCCACACCGATCTCAAGTAGAGCCTGTTCGATTTGCGGTGTTTCAACAAACTCGGCAATTGTGCACTTACCCATGACGTGGCCGATGTGGTTGATCACTTCGACCATAGCGCGGTTAATCGGGTCGTCCAGCATATCCTTTACGAAACTTCCATCGATCTTCAGGAAGTCTACAGGTAAATGTTTGAGATAGGCGAATGAGGACATTCCGGCACAAAAGTCATCGAGTGAAAAATGGCAACCTAACGCTTTGAGTTCATTAATAAAACGAATGGCGCTGCCCAAATTTGCGATAGCACTTGTTTCGGTTATTTCAAAACAGATCATTGCCGGTGGAATGTTATAAGCGGCAAATTTCTCACGTAAAAAACCGAGAAAGTCTTCATCGCCAATCGTAATACCTGACAGATTAATCGCACACATGGCCATTGGTCGGCCCGGACGCTCACGCATGCAGTTAGCAATAATTTTAAATACATTTTCAACGACCCAGCGGTCCAGCGATGTCATCAATCCGTAACGCTCGGCGGCCGGAATAAAACTGTCGGGCAGGATGATCCTGCCGGCTTCGTCGTGCAGGCGCAGCAGTATTTCGATGTGCCCATTGCCGCCGTCGGTATGGCCCAGGGGAGAAATTTCCTGGGCGTACAAGCAAAACCGGTTCTCTTCCAGCGCCATGTGCAGGCGCTGCACCCAGGCCATTTCGCCAAACCGCATGGACAACTCCGAGTCGTCGACGTGGTAGACCTGCACGCGGTTGCGGCCCTTTTCCTTGGCCATGTAGCACGCCATATCCGCCGCACGCAGCGAGGTTTCCAGGGTGGTCGGGGTTTGTGAGATATGCACCAGGCCAATACTCACGGTGGTCATAAACGGCCGGCCCTTCCACACAAAATGCAGGCTTTGCACCGTATGGCGCAGGCTCTCGGCGATTTTCTCCGCCACCGGCGCCGGGCAGTTTTCCAGCAGGATGCCGAACTCGTCGCCGCCCAGGCGGGCCAGAGTGTCGCACTCGCGCAGGTCCGATTGCAGCAGCGCGCAGATATGCCGCAACAATTCGTCGCCCGCCGCGTGGCCGCAGGTGTCGTTGACCAGTTTGAACTGGTCAAGATCGAGGAACATCAAGGCGTGCCGGCCATTCGGTTGCCGGGCGACCTGCTGCAGCACTTGCTCCAGACGAAACTCGAATTCGCGGCGGTTGGCCAGGCCGGTCAACGCATCGTGGGTAGCTTGCCACGACAGGTTGGCGATGTATTGGCGCTCCTGGGTCATGTCGTGCAACACCAGCACCGCGCCGCTGACCTTGCCGGCGCTACGGATCGGCGCGCCCACCAGGGTGACCGACACCGTGCTGCCATCCAGGCGCTGGATCAGTTTTGAGTGTTCGCTGCCGCCGCTGAGCCGGCCCTTGATGATGTGCTCGATCAGGGCAAAGCCATCGGGCTCGGCGTTTTCGTCGAGTAGATTGAATAACGCCGCCAGAGGCAAGCCCTGAGCCTGCGCCGACTTCCAGTGAGTCAGCGCTTCGGCTGCCGGGTTCATGTAGGCGATAGCGCCATCGACATCGGTGGTGATCACGCCGTCGCCAATCGATTCCAGGGTGATCTGTGCGCGCTCCTTCTCCGCCTGCAGGGCATCGGCAAACGCGTGGCGCTGGGCCAGTAGCTTGTGCGTACGCAACAGCGCCAGCAGGATCAGAACCAGGGCAGTGGCCAGGTTGGTGATCAACAACAGCCGAAGAATAACCCGCGAGCCTTCACCCAGGGCGTCGCTGAACGCCTTGGCCGCCGGCGTCACGCCGTCGTTAATGGCGATGATATGGGCCTTCCATTGGCGCACATCGTTGCTGCTGACGTGATCGGCACTGACTGCCCGGTGCATCTCCTGAGCCAGGTTATCCAGTTGTACGAGGTAACCGTCGCCGACGGTCCACAGCTCGATGGCTTTTTCGAGGTAGCTGAAATGGCGAAAATTGAGGTACAGCCAGATCAGGCTGGAGACGTCATCCGGGTGATTACCGCCCTTGAGAATACCCAGGCGCGCCGCAGACAAATCCGGCGTGGAGCGGTCGAGAGCGATGCGCAACTCATGCCCGCCCTGGGGCACGGCAATGGCTTGGGTGTACTTGAGGAACGTGGCTTCGTCGCGGTTATCCGCGTAAAGCGTCAAATAGTAGATAGCGTCCTTCTGGCCCTTGGACCACAGGCTTTCGCCAGCCACGTAGCCCCGCACGGCTGAAAGCACGTAGAGACTGACGCAGCCTAACAATGCCTGGAACAGCACGACGGCGATAAAGGGCCAGACAATGCCCAACAGTCGAGGCGTTCCGAGAGTCCGCTTTTGCTTCATGAAGTCCCTTGCACATGCAATGCTGAATCCGCACGCAAAAACCCGCTTCTGATAGCACAGCCTAGGCTAAATCAACGCACTTGCTGCAAGTGCCCGTATAACTTGGCGTACAAGCCTCCGTCGGCAATCAATTGCTGATGATCGCCGTCCTCGGCGATATGACCACCGTCAAACACTAATACTCGGTCGGCCTGCTTCACCGCCGACAGACGGTGAGCGATGATCAGTGTAGTACGCCCACTGAGAAACCGCGCCAGCGCCTGGTGCAGGTTGTACTCGGTGGCCGCGTCCAGCGCCGAGGTGGCTTCATCCAGAATCACCACTTTCGGTTCAGCCAATACCATGCGCGCGATCGCCAGGCGTTGCCGTTGGCCGCCGGAAAAGCGCACGCCGGAGCGCCCCACCACACTGTCCAGCCCCAAGGGTAAAGACCTGACGGTCGCGTCCAGCTGGGCGATTTCCAGCGCCTGCCAACAGGCCTGGTCTGTGCGCTCACGGCCCATGGTCAAATTGGCGCGCACCGTATCGTTAAACAGTGCCGGATGTTGCAGGACCACGGCGACGTTCTCGCGGATGGTCTCCAGGCCGATTTCCTGCTGGGTCGCGCCACCGAAACGAATGCTGCCGGCCTGCGGCGTGTAGAGCCCCAACAACAGTTGCACCAACGTGCTTTTACCGCCCCCGCTGGCGCCGACGATGGCGACTTTTTCACCGGGTGCGATGGTCAGGTTCAACTGGTCGAGTACAAGGTCCTCACCGTAGCCGAAGTTAAGGCCACGCACCTCGATACCGACGGTTTCACGGCCGGTGAAGGGGTCTTCGCCCCCGGCGTATTGCGGTTCATCGGCACGCGCCAGTAATTCGTTGATGCGCGTCAGCGCCCCGCCCGCCGCGTAGTAGGCGTATTGCAGGTTCAGCAACTGCTCCACCGGGCCGATCATGAACCACAGGTAGCTGAACACCGCGAGCATCTGGCCGATGGACAGGTCGGAAAACAGCACAGTGAGCATCGCAGCCGCACGGAAGATGTCGATGCCGAACTGGAACAACAACCCGCTGGCGCGGCTGGAAGCGTCGGTTTTCCACTGCGAGTGAATGGCGTAGTCGCGCACTTCTTGAGCGCGCTGGCCCAGGCGCCCGAGGAAAAAGCCCTGGCGGTTGCCGGCACGCACTTCCTGGATGGCGTCGAGGGTTTCGGTCAGCGCCTGGGTAAAGCGCGACGTGCTGTCGTTCTCAAGCTTCTTCAGGTGTTTGACGCGTTTGCCCAACTGCACAGTGGCGTAAATCACCAGCGGGTTAAATAACAGAATCAACAGTGCCAGTTGCCAATGCATCCACACCAGGATCGCCGAGGTGCCCACCAGCGTCAGCATCGCCACCAGAAAGCGGCTGAGGGTTTCGCCGACAAATTTGTCCAGCGTATCCAGGTCGGTCACCAGGTGCGTGGTGACGGTGCCGCTGCCCAGGCTTTCGTATTCACCGAGGGAAATGCGCTTGAGCCGTTCGATCAGGCGTACGCGAATGCGGTACACGATGTCTTTGGCCAGGCGCGCAAACAGCCGCGCCTGCACCACGTTGAACACCAGTGCGCCACAACGCAGTGTCAGGGTCACCAGCAGCATCAGGCCGATATACCCGACAGCCTTCTGCCAACCCAATGGCAGCGCGTGGTTCATTACTTTGAGCGCCGCATCGCCGTGGCCGAGGAGCACTTCGTCCACCAGCAATGGCAACAGCAAGGGAATCGGCACGCTGCACAGGGTGGCGAGCACGGCGACGCCATTGGCGACCCACAGGGATTTCTTGTGACGCAGGGCCAGACGGCGAATTTCCGCCCAGGTCAGACGATCAGTGCGTTGGCGTTGCTCAGGCACAGGCGGCTCGCTCCAACCATCGGGCGAGTAAAGGCGACAGCTCGGACAACGGCTGGTAGCCGTTGGTCAACAACGCCAACTGGCCATTGCGCTCGGCCAACAACGTCGGGAAACCGGCAATGCCCAAATCCTGTACCCACGTGAAATCGGCCGCCGTGGCCGCGTGCTGCTCGGCCTTGTCGAATGCTTCGGCAAACACGATACGCGGGATGCCGGCCTGCTCGGCCAGCTCCACCAGCACGCTGGCGACGGTCACATCGCGGCCCTCAACATAGAACGCACGCTGAATCAGCCCCAGCAACGTCCACGCGCAGTCCGGCGCCAGGCTGCGCGCAGTCACGATGGCGCGGCACGCCGGCTCAGTGTCGTAGACAAACCCGTCGGGCAACGCGCCTTCACGCGTGAACAACTGACCCGTGGCCTCGGTGACCGCCTGCCAGTGTTCAAGAATGTAGCGCCGCGTCGTAGGCTCCAGCGCCGCGCCGCTGCCGGTGCGCAAGCCGCCGACCACCAGGTGCAGCTCCACACCTGCGGCCTGGGCCTGCTCCACCAACGCTTCGGCCACCGGGGCAAAGCCCCAGCACCAGGAACACATCGGGTCCATCACATAGAGCAGGCGCGCGGGCATGGGTCAAGCCTCGGAAGGTGATTGCTTATAGTTGAAGCCAATCGGGTGCGGCATATTGCGGGCCTTGGCCAGCTCAATCTGCTTTTGCCGGTCAATCGCGCTGCGACGGGTCTTCTCCGGCAGCTTATCCCAGCAATGTGGACAACTGATGCCAGCCACGTAATGCTCGGACGCGCGGTCTTCGATGCTCACCGGCGTGCGGCAGGCGTGACACTGATCGTAGTCGCCTTCGCTCAAGTCGTGGCGCACGGTCACGCGGTTATCGAACACAAAGCAATCGCCCTGCCATTTGGTTTCTTCCTGCGGCACCTCTTCGAGGTACTTCAGGATGCCGCCCTTGAGGTGGTAGACCTCATCGAAGCCTTCGCTGAGCATGTAGCTGGAGGCTTTTTCGCAGCGAATGCCACCGGTGCAGAACATGGCGACTTTCTTGTGTTTGGCCGGGTCGAAGTTGGCTTTGATGTAGTCAGGAAACTCGCGAAAACTGGTGGTTTTCGGATCAATCGCGCCTTCGAAGGTGCCGATCGACACTTCGTAGTCGTTGCGGGTGTCGATCAACAGCACTTCCGGGTCGCTGATCAGCGCGTTCCAGTCCTGCGGGTTCACGTAGGTGCCGACCTGTTTGTTCGGGTCGACGCCTTCGACGCCCAGGGTCACGATCTCTTTTTTGAGCTTGACCTTGGTGCGGTAGAACGGCTGGTCGTCGCAGTAAGACTCTTTGTGGTCGATGTCGACCATGCGCGGGTCTTTCTTGAGCCAGGCCATCAGGCCATCAATGCCTTCGCGGCTGCCGGAAACGGTGCCGTTGATGCCTTCTTCGGCGATCAGCAAGGTGCCTTTGATGCCGTTGTCGACCATTGCCTGCAGCAGTGGCTCGCGCAGGGCGACGTAATCTTCGAGGGTGACGAACTTATACAGTGCCGCCACGACGATCGGTTGGGTCATGGGTGTTCTCTCCAGGTGGCTACCCTCGTAAAGGGTGAACCGGATGCAAAAAAAACGCGCCGTCTGAGCGGCGCGTTGCGGATTCTAACAAATGCTCGGTGCCAGAGACACCCGCGCGTCAGTCATGCCCGCCGGCGCAGGTCGGCGAGGCCGGGGCTGCGTCGATTTTCGCCCATTCTTCAGGCGTGTAGGTATGCAGCGCCAACGCATGAAACTCGCTCATCAGGTCACCCAGGGTGGCGTAGACCGTCTGGTGGCGCTTGACGCGGTTAAGCCCCTCGAACTGCTGACTGACCAGCACGGCCTTGAAGTGGGTCTGCAACCCACGGCTGTGCATGTGGCTTTCATCCAGCACGCTCAAGTATTGCGGGCTCAAGGCGGTGAGTGCCGTTTCGATACGCTGTTGCATGGTCATTCCTGCTTACTTCTTCTTGGCCGGTGCAGCGGCTTTTGGCGCCAGCTCGTTGGTCATGTCTTCCAACAGCTTGTTCACCACAGGCACGGCGCTTTCCAGCTTGGCCTGGGTCATCTGGGCCGATTGCTGGGTCAGTTGTGGCATTTTTTCCAGGACTTTCTTGCCCAGAGGCGACTGGTAGAAGGCAACCAGGTCCTTGAGTTCGGATTCGCTGAAGTTGGTGGTGTAGAGCTTGACCATGTCCGGCTTGAGCTTCGGCCAGCCGATGGCTTGGTCCAGAGCGGCGTTGGCCTTGGCCTGGTAGCTGTCCAGTACGGACTGCTTGGCGGCAGGCGCTTTGGTCTGTTCGAAACGCTGAGCGAACATTTGCTGCACTTGCATGTACACCGGGGTCCCCAGCTTATCAGCGTGGGCCAGGGTCAGGAAGGCTTCGGCACTGGCGTTATGGCTGGCGGTATCGGCAAAGACTTGGCCGCTGGCGCAAACCAGAGCAACCGCGGTACAGATGGCACGAAGACGAGTCATCGAGTTTCCTTTCTAGCAGGCGAGGTAAAACCCCAAGGGCGACCATTCTGCGCCTAAAAAACCTCGCGGCTCAACCCCGCGCCTTGTCGGGCCTGGATTTGCGGGGCTTCTAACCGATGAAACGTCTTTTATGGAACGACATAGGTCGATCACAGCCTAAACTGCGCAAACCGACTTCAAGGAGAGTACCCGATGAGCCGTATCGAAACCGACAGCCTGGGGGAAGTAAATGTCCCGGATGACGCTTACTGGGGCGCGCAAACCCAACGTTCGCTGGTGAACTTCGCCATCGGCGAGCAACGTATGCCCCTGGCGGTGTTGCATGCACTGGCCCTGATCAAGAAGGCCGCCGCACGGGTCAACGACCGTAACGGCGACCTGCCCGCTGACATCGCCCGCCTGATCGAACAGGCCGCGGATGAGGTGCTCGACGGGTCCCACGATGACCAATTTCCGCTGGTGGTCTGGCAGACCGGCAGTGGCACCCAGAGCAATATGAACGCCAATGAGGTGATTGCCGGTCGCGCCAACGAGCTGTCGGGCAAACCCCGTGGTGGCAAGAGCCCGGTGCACCCCAACGACCACGTGAACCGTTCCCAGAGCTCCAACGACTGCTTCCCCACCGCCATGAGCATTGCGACGGTGCAGGCGATTACCCAGCAGTTGCTGCCGGCGATCGGCAACCTGTCCGGTGGCCTCGCCGAGTTGTCGGCGCGGCATGTGAAACTGGTAAAGACCGGTCGCACCCACATGATGGACGCCACGCCGATCACCTTTGGCCAAGAGCTTTCGGCGTTTATCGCCCAACTCGATTACGCCGAGCGCGCTATCCGCAGCGCGCTGCCTGCCGTGTGCGAGCTGGCCCAAGGCGGCACCGCCGTCGGCACCGGGCTTAATTCACCGCATGGCTTTGGCGAAGCGATTGCCGCCGAGCTGGCTGCATTGTCGGGTTTGCCGTTTGTGACCGCGCCGAACAAGTTCGCCGCCCTCTCCGGCCACGAGCCGCTGGTGACCCTGCACGGCGCGCTGAAAACCCTGGCCGTGGCGCTGATGAAAATCGCCAACGACCTGCGCCTGTTGGGTTCCGGCCCGCGAGCCGGTTTGGCCGAGGTCAAGTTGCCGGCCAACGAACCGGGCAGCTCGATCATGCCGGGCAAGGTCAACCCGACCCAGTGCGAAGCGTTGTCGATGCTGGCCTGCCAAGTCCTGGGCAATGACGTGACCATCGGCATTGCCGCAAGCCTAGGGCATTTGCAGTTGAACGTGTACAAGCCGGTGATCATCCACAACGTGCTGGAGTCGATCCGCCTGTTGGCGGACGGCTGCAACAACTTCCAGGAACATTGCATCGAAGGCCTTGAACCGGATGCAGAAAAAATGGCTGAGCACCTGGAGCGCGGGCTGATGCTGGTGACAGCGCTGAACCCGCATATCGGCTACGACAAATCGGCGCAGATCGCCAAAAAGGCTTACGCCGAAGGCCTGACCCTACGCCAGGCCGCGCTGGACCTGGGCTTCCTGACCGACGCCGAGTTCGATCAGTGGGTACGCCCGGAAAACATGCTCGAAGCCGGGCACTAAGACGCCAGGCGCAATCGCCGGGCCTTGAACCCGGCGATCAGCGACGGCGCCAGCGCTACCGTCGCCGAGCCCAGTACCACCACCAACGCCCCGGCATAGCCCAGGGCGTTGATGTCTTCGGCCTGCACAAATTCCGGCCACAACCACGCCGCCAAGGCCACTGCCACAAACGTCACCAACGGCGTGAGCGCCAGGGTCGCACTGACCCGCGAGGCCTCCCAATGCGCCAACGCTTCGGCAAAGGCGCCGTAGGCCACCAGCGTGTTCATGCAGCAGGCCAGCAGCAACCAGCCTTGCAGCGGGCTCAGGTCCAATGCTTCGAGCGGGTTCGCCCATGGCGTCAGCAATACCGCGCACGACAGGTAGATCACCATCATCACTTGCAGTGAATTCCATACCGTCAGCAACTGCTTCTGGCCCAGCGCGTAGAACACCCAGATGGTGGTGGCGAGCAAAACCGTCAGCACTCCGGCGGTGTAAGAGCCCATCGAGGTCAGCAGCTCTGTCAGACGCTGATTGAAAAACAGCCCGAAGCCGAGGATCAGCACCACCAGGCCCAGCACCTGCCCCACGCTGAAGCGCTCCTTGAACACGAATACGCTGGCGACCATCAGGAAAATCGGCCCCATCTGCACCACCAACTGCGCGGTGCCGGGGCTGAGCATTTTGAGGCCGATCAGGTACAACACGTAATTGCCCACCAGGCCGCACACGGCCATCCCTACCAGCCAGCCGCCTCTGGGGCCAAGCACTTTGCGGCTAGGCAGGCGTTTGGTAAGGGCGAGGTAGACGAACAAGCAACTGCCGGCGACCACCAGGCGAAACCAGGTGACCGTCACCGGGTCCATCACTTGCAGCACTTGCTTGAGCTTGATCGGCAGGATGCCCCAGAGAAACGCGGTCATCAGGGTCAAGCCAAAGCCATAGACCCAGCGACCGGAAGAGATATGCATGAATGCCCCGAGTGCCTGAGGAAGTGGAGCGGGCATTCTAGGGGTAAGCGGAAGGATTGGGCTATGGGGTCGGTTGAATGTGTGGTGCGGGTTTTGGGTGTATATCCGTTAGCGTCGCAACGGCTGATATGGGTTCCGCTCTTACAGCGGGTCACTTTTGGAAAGGCCCAAAAGTAACCAAAAAGCCTTCGCCCCACCACTCGGCACCTCGCTTAGGCTCGGTGTGCCCTCACTCCGGCTTGAATCCGTGGGCCGCCGTGATGGGCCATCCTTGGCCCAGCACGGCTAACC
>NZ_JAUTYR010000107.1:0-694 GCF_041946035.1 Pseudomonas sp. AMR01 | reverse complement strand
ACATCCGATTGAGATGACCCGCGCGGTCGAGCAATCTGGGCGGTTCCTCTCGTCGATCTACGAAATGGATTACCGGCAGATGACGCGCGAAACTTGGCGGCGCGCCCGGATGTCGTTTGACCGCGCCTATGACGAATTCCAAACCACGCTCGTCAACGCGTGGGACAAACTGGAGGATTGATAGATGGCAAAGAAGCGTTCTGTTTTCGATATTAACTTCGAGTTGGATGCCGAAGAGGAATCCACCGAGTTCCCCGCGGGGAACGGTCCTCTGGAAACCAAAGCCTACAATGTTCAAGGTCACCCGCTACAAAACCACGAACCGGCGCCCGCGCGCCGTGGCCCGATGGCCAGCGCGATTGCAGAAACCGCTGAGGCGACACGCGAGCGTGCGAACGCAGAGGCGGCGATCCGCGCTGAGAATGACGCGTTGGCGCACGAGCATGTGAGATTGAAGAAGCTAGGTTTGATCACTGATCTTATTCAGACATCAGAGGTGAAAACTTCAAAACTTACGCGAGACCGCTCGGCTAACATAGACCCTGAGCTTGCGGAGCTAAAAGAGTCTATTAAGGCGGTTGGGCTCTCAAACCCGATCCGTGTTGAAAAGACTGATGAGGGGTACGAGCTTATCCAAGGGTTTCGCCGCCTCTCGGCGTTTCAACAATTGGCCGAAGAAACGGGCGATCCGCGT
>NZ_JAUTYR010000106.1:0-698 GCF_041946035.1 Pseudomonas sp. AMR01 | reverse complement strand
GCATAGCCGCCGGGTGAACGGCCATAGCGAGTGGCCATTTCGCGGATCATCAACGCCACGACAGCCCGTAGGGTCGCGAACCGCCGATTGACGCCACTACTGGGGCCGGGTTGCTGGGCAGAGAAAAACATGGGGCGCGCATCCTATGCTGGTAATTCAATATGTCAGTATGTAAGAGCAGGAGGTCGAATTCAAACTAACTTTGGCCGGATGACCTTTCATGAATGACGCTTTCCCTGGTGCACCAAGACCTGCGTCCAAGCCAGAAAAAGATGCTAAGCAGGCATCACAAAAGCCTGCTCCGGCCCAGCCCAACCAAGCACCTACAAAGCCAGCCCAAAAACCTGCGTCTGTGGTTTCTCAAACAGCACCTCCAGCGCGAATGAGGGACCGGCATTGGGGGTTAATCGGGTCTTTCCTACTGATTGTTCTGATGCCGCTTCTGGTGGTTCTATCTTACCTCTGGTTTGTGGCTGTGAACCAATATGGTTCCGCCACCGGATTCACGGTACGTCAAGAGGAGGGGGGAGGAGCTTCAGAAATCCTTGGCGGATTAGCAGCACTTACTGGCTCAACCTCCTCGGGTGACAGCGATATTCTTTACGAGTTTATCCAGAGCCAAGCATTGATTCAATCAATCGACGACAAGCTTGATCTGCGCGAGCACTATTCGGCAGTATGGAAAAAAGATCCGGCTT
>NZ_JAUTYR010000105.1:0-712 GCF_041946035.1 Pseudomonas sp. AMR01 | reverse complement strand
GGAGTGTTTGAGGCCTGTGTTGATCCTGAGTCGCGGATCGCGAAGGACTCGCCGCGGGTTTTGACGATCGACACTTCCCATAACCGGGCTTACACGTATCTGGCTGTTGCTGGTTGGCGTGATGATGGGTTGCCTCACTGCGAGATCATCATGAAGCGGCCCGGAACCGAATGGGTTGTGGATGCGGTCAAGAACAAGTTGGCATTCAAGCCTGACGCGGTGATTGTGCAGGGCCGTGGCGCTCCTGCGTCATCCCTGATTGAGTTCCTGCGCCTGGCGGGCATCGAAGTGACTGAATGCCAAGGCAACGACCTTGGCAGCGCTCACTGCCAGTTCAACGACCGTGTTGTGGGTAAGTCCATTCGCTTCCGCGACCAAGGCACGTTGACGCTGGCGGCTGCTGACGCGGTCAAGAAACCTTTGCAGGAAGTCTGGGTGTGGAACCGGGCTAAGTCTCCCGTGGATGTCGCGCCTTTGTGTGCTGTGACGTTCGCGCTGTGGGGCTTGGAGATGTTCAAAAACGGTGCTGTCACTCAGACGGCCTATGGCGATGATTACGAGAAATGGTGGTGAGTACGTGGGATTCCTGAACTCCATCACCAGAGCCATCCTTGGCGGCTATCCGTCCAAGCAGACGTTCCGCATTGATTCCGAGCACACTGGGACTTTCCTGTTGCACGGTAATGGTGATGCGAACAGCGTGGAGGGCATG